>NZ_JAOTGK010000005.1:0-246096 GCF_044427155.1 Streptococcus sp. 2022WUSS083
ATGTATTAGGCACGCCGCCAGCGTTCGTCCTGAGCCAGGATCAAACTCTCATAAAAAGTTTTGATTCAAACTCAAGCTATCACTAGCTTTCCGTTTTATTGTTTTGTTTTGTCATTGACGATTTATCCTTAGATAAATCACCCTGCACGTTTGGTTCGTCTTCTTTAATTTTCAAAGGTCTTGTTCGTTGTCGCGCTCTCGCGACAACTATCTAAGTTTATCATTTCTTAGAAACTTTGTCAACACTTTTTTGAAACTTTTTTTCGTTCCGCTGTTGACTAGTTCTTCAAGAGACAACTCAATTATTCTATCATCTTCTACTGAACTTGTCAACACTTTTTCGAAACTTTTTTTCATTCCGCTACTGACTAGTCCCTCAAGAGACAACTCAATTATTCTATCACGACTTATACACATTGTCAACCGGTTTTTGGAGATTTTTTTTGGATTTTTTAAACACTCTCTATTCTTCCAGTTCGTGATTCTCTTCTTGTAGAGCCCGTACGGATATGCTCTCTCGTACAACTCCTAATGTCAATCCAAGTTTAAATGTTCGATCTTGGAAAAATCTCCCACATCAATACACAGTTCATTTTTGACACGTTCCTTCTTTGTTAACCTTTCAACAACAATGTGAAGAGCTATATAGTTGATATTCTTTCCTGTTTATTATGTAGTGACCGAATTTGCTCCTCATCGACTTTATATCTAGACTATTTTTTCAAAAAACAAAAGTCGCTAGATTTTTCTAACGACTTTGTTATTATACGCGTTCAACTTTGCCTGATTTTAGTGCACGTGCTGAAGCCCAAACTTTTTTAGGTTTACCATCAATCAAAACAGTTACTTTTTGAAGGTTTGGTTTAACTGCGCGTTTAGTTTGGTTCATAGCGTGTGAACGGTTGTTACCTGATACAGTCTTACGACCAGTGAAATAACATACTTTAGCCATTGTATCTTCCTCCTCATTTGATCAAATATATCGGATGTGCTAGCACCACATACTATACTATTCTAACAGAAAAGATTGGACTTGGCAAGAATTATTTTCACTTTCTTTTTTTAAAATATCTATACTCATAGGTAAATATTTTAATACTACAGTTTGCGCACCATCCATAATTCTTCGTTCTCTAAGCTATTACAGTCATGAAAACTTTGGAGCGGTTTATATTTTAATTGTTCTCTGCTCACTTCTATCGTAGATTTCTTCATAGCGAAGAACTAGATCAAACTCAATCAACTACATAATAAAAAGGATTCTCGAAAGAAAATCCTTTTTTGCTTAATCTAAGAAACTTATGCTTTGTTTGCTTGAAATCTGAGATTTCTTCGCAGTTACATTAAGCTTTGTTCGCTGAACCGAATACGTCGATACGCTCTTCAACAGATGCTTGGATAGCTTTCACGCCGTCTGCCAAGAATTTACGTGGGTCAAAGAGTTTTTTCTTATCGTATTCTGCTTCATTTGCTTCATAAGCTGCTGCAAACTTACGAGTTGCGTTTGCAAATGCGATTTGGCACTCAGTGTTTACGTTAACTTTAGCAACACCCAATTTGATTGCTTCTTGGATTTGTGCATCTGGAATACCTGAACCACCGTGCAATACGATTGGGAAACCTGGTACAGCTTCAGTCAATTTACGCAAGTGGTCAAGGTCAAGACCTTCCCAGTTTGCTGGGTATGGACCGTGGATGTTACCGATACCTGCTGCCAAGAAGTCAATACCAGTTGCAACCATTGCTACTGCGTCTTCAATTGGAGCCAATTCACCAGTACCTACGATACCATCTTCTTCACCACCGATAGTACCAACTTCAGCTTCAACTGAGATACCTTTAGCGTGCGCCAATTCTACAACTTCTTTTGCTTTTGCAAGGTTTTCTTCTACTGGAAGGTGTGAACCGTCAAACATGATAGAAGTGTAACCAACTTCGATACACTCAAGTGCATCTTCGTAGTGACCGTGGTCAAGGTGAATAGCAACTGGAACTGTAATGTTCATTGATTCAATCAAGTTTGCAATCAAGTTACGAGCTACTTTGTAACCACCCATGTACTTAGCCGCACCCATAGAAGTTTGGATAAGAACTGGAGCTTGTTTTGCTTCTGCTGCACGCAAGATAGCTTGAGTCCACTCAAGGTTGTTTGTGTTAAATCCACCAACTGCATAACCGTTGTCACGCGCTGCTTGGACAAATTTTTCTGCTGAAACTAATGGCATTTCGATAGCCTCCTAATATTTTTTGAGGTTGCACCTCATACTCTTCTATTCTATCATTTTTATTTTGAAAATGCTAGTTGAAACCGTCTAGTTTTGAGAAAACTTTCACATATCTTTTCATGAAAGCCATAATAATGCCTGTTTCGTATCATTCTTGTAATTTATGAACTAGCATATATCGTGCTCTGCACTTATCTGGACAAAGCAAAAGGACTAGCCTTAGCTAGTCCACTATGCGGAGAGTGGGACTTGAACCCACACGACCTAAAGCGGTCACAGGATCCTTAGTCCTGCGCGTCTGCCAATTCCGCCATCCCCGCTTAACACAGGAACTAGTATATCATTAGGAACTATCCTTGTCAACACTTTTTTTGAATTTTATTTTTTTATTTTTACTTTTTTTGCCAAAACGTCTGCCAAAACGTATTGATTTAGCTGATTCTTTTGCAACACTCTACTATATAATGATATTGCTTAAAACCGCCTAGACAATGATGCCATATGGGGGTGATATTTCGCATTTTCTTCTATAAATACTGACATCTTTTTCGTTTCGTTATATAAAAAAATATAAAAGAAGATTGAATAATCCAATCTTCTTCTATAGTGGTTATACTTATTTTTCATTCTCTATAGCTGCTGAAACAAAGGCTGTATACAAACCTTCAGGGCGATTAGGACGAGATTGTAGTTCTGGATGATATTGGCAGGCAACGAAGAATTTATTTTCTGGAATTTCAACAATTTCTACCAAACGGTTGTCTGGTGACACGCCTGAGAAAACAAAACCTGCTTTTTCAAATTGTTCACGGAATTCATTGTTAAACTCATAACGATGACGATGGCGACGTTGTACAACTTCTTGATTATCATAAGCAGCTGCAGCCTTGGAGCCACGTTTGAGCTTGCTTGGATAAAGACCTAAACGGAGAGTTCCTCCTAAATCTTCTACTCCAATTTGATCACGCATGATGTCAATAATTGGATATTTGGTTTCTGGGTCTAATTCAAAGCTGTTAGCACCATCTAAACCGAGAACGTGACGAGCAAATTCTACACAGGTCAGCTGCATTCCCAAGCAGACCCCTAGCATTGGCACGTCATTCTCACGAGCATAACGAATGGCTTGTATTTTCCCTTCGGTACCACGTTGTCCAAAGCCACCAGGAACGATAATTCCTTGTGCTTGTCCTAGACGTTCAGCTACGTTTTCTGCTGTCAAATCATTTGCATTGACCCAATCCAATTCGATAGCAGCATCATTTGCATATCCTGAGTGTTTTAGAGCTTCAACTACAGAAATATAGGCATCTTGTAATTCTACATACTTACCAACTAAAGCGATTTTTACTTTTTTCTGGAGATTAAGAACCTTATCTACCATTGCTGTCCACTCTGTCATATCTGCTGGAGGTACGTCGAGTTTCAAGTGATCGCAAACAATTTGATCCATGTTCTGCGCTTGCATATTTAATGGGATTTGGTAAAGATGTTCGACATCCAAGGACTCAATAACTGCTTCTGGAGCGACATCACAGAATTGTGCCAGTTTATTTTTAATTCCTTGTCCAGCAGGCTGCTCTGTCCGAATTACCAACATGTTTGGCTGAATACCTAGACCACGCAACTCTTTTACAGAATGTTGTGTTGGCTTGGTTTTCATTTCGCCTGCTGCTTTGAGATAAGGCAAGAGTGTTGTATGGATATACATAACATTGTCTGAACCGACATCTGCCTTCATCTGACGAAGCGCTTCAAGGAATGGCAAGCTTTCAATATCACCTACTGTACCACCCACTTCCGTGATGATGACATCTGCATCTGTAGTACGAGCTGCACGCTTGATTTTGTCTTTCAAAGCATCTGTAATGTGCGGAATAACTTGAACTGTCGCCCCTAAATATTCCCCTTTACGCTCTTTACGGAGGACTTCGCTATAAATTTTACCTGTTGTAACATTTGAATATTTGTTCAGGTTAATATCGATGAAACGCTCATAGTGCCCAAGGTCCAAGTCGGTTTCTGCACCGTCATCCGTCACAAAAACTTCACCGTGTTGATACGGACTCATTGTTCCCGGGTCAATGTTGATGTATGGATCAAATTTTTGGATTGTTACCTTGAGACCTCGGTTCTTCAATAAACGACCTAGACTGGCTGCTACAATCCCTTTGCCGATAGAGGAAACAACACCACCTGTTACAAAAATATACTTTGTCATGCAAACTCCTTTTCTACGATTCAGGCTAATAGGAAGCGATTTGTGGGGATACTTCCTGTTAACTTGAAGAAAAAACAAAAATAGCTCCCTATCGCTAGGGAGCTCCGACCTCAAAAGAGGTGCCCGATAATATCTTATCGTAATTTGGTAGTCTTGTCAAATTATTTTTAAGAATCAATGGGGATATAATTCTTATTCGTCGACGACCTCTTCATCTGAATACTCGTCGTCATCTTCACCTAAATCAACATCCTCTTCATCCAATTCGTCATCTGGGATAATTTCGTTGATTTCTGAATCATAGGACTCAACTTCATCTTTTTCGTCATCTGGATTTTCATCATCGTATTCTGATGATGCACTACCCGGATAGTTGTCCTCATCTTCTGGATCGTCATGTCCGTAGTCAATTGCATCCTCATCACCGTCCATGAAGGCATTGACACGTTTCTTCTTGCGTTTTGGTGCATCTTCGTCATCTTCTTCAAGAGTGATCACTTCTTCGTCAATCTCATCGATTGCGTACCAAGAACGTAAGCCCCATTTGTTTTCGCCAAGTGGAATGAAGCTTCCATCCACATTCAAATCAGAATAGAAGGTTGGGAGGGCTGCGCGAATCTCGCTGTTTGATTTTTCAAGGTAGTTTTGAATTTCATTGACCAAGTCGTTGAAATACATTTCGTTGTCACGTCCACGTTCTTCCAAAATAGCACGGGCTACTTCAATCATGGAAAGTTCGCTTTTTTCTTGTCCTGCAAATACGTTAAGTTCCAAGGCTGTTCTCCTTTTTTGTCTTTCCTTTCTATTTTACGCTAAAAAAGGCAAATAGTCAAAGATAATCTTTATCGTTTTTCTGTAAAAAAATACCTGCAGAGCTCAGCGCTACAGGTATTTTGTTTACTATACTTGTTCTTCTAAACTTGGAAGGGAAATGGTCCGTTTGACCCCATCCTTATCTACAAGTCGAACAACTTTGCTTGTTGCATCATATTCGAAAGCTTCAAAAGAAACTTTGTAACGGTCTGAGAGCGTGACCAGACTTTGTTCAAAGGTTTTGAAATCCATGCCAAACTCTTCTGCTCTTCGTTTTAATTCTTCTGTAAACTCGTCAATTTCCTCAGTTTCTTCAGAAATAATTTCTTCATCACTTTCTTCCGTCTCTGTTTCTTCTGTTGATTCAGATGGTGTACTTGGTGTAAATACTCCCCAGCCATCGTCTGATACAGGGCGTTCTTGTGGATTAGTCATGTAGTATTTAACCGTTGCTAGGAAATCTTCTAGACTATACCCTTCAGGACTTCTTGCACTGCCTTGGTCAAACCATTTAAAGGATACATAGTGATAGTGATCTTGATGCGGAATCACTAGAGTCCCGTTGCGTACTTCGGTCGCATAGCCAGCATTGTAGGTCAGTACTTCGAAAGGAACGACTTTCTTCGCTTCAACTCGGTTGTAAATTTCCTCTGCTGTTTCTTTGGCAACTTGTGGCTGTTCTGGCGTTGTTGTCTCGCCTGCACTTGTTCCTGTTTCAGTTGGTGCAGGTGTTGAATTAGATTTCTCACGTTGAGCCACCATAGCCTCTGCTGGGATCAGCTCGCTTAAGTAATTCAAATCACTCTTGTTAATCCGACGGTAACCATCTGTAATCACACGTGGGATGCGATAGTTATCCGTACCTATTTTCACTTTTGAATCTAATAGGTCTGCTGGGTCAAAAATATAGCCATCTTTCGTTGTATATTTTCCTGCTGCCTTAGCTTCTGCCAATTCTTCTGCCGAGTGAACAATTTGCCAATTTTTCAAACCTGCACGTTTCTCAATCGGTGTGACATTTTTCGCCAATTCTTCAGCGTCTCGTTTATCAAGAAGAGTTTGTACAGCTTCCAATTCTTCTTTAGATAAATCTTTCTTGGAAATTGAACGCAGAGAACCACCTGTCGCTCTTGGTAGACTGAACGCTTGACTAAAGACAAAACTTGCTGGATCTAGTACGTCTTCCGCCGAGAAGATATAGCCATCATTTGTTGCAAATTTCCCTTTTGCACGTGCATCCATGACTTCTTCTGCGGTGTGAATGATTTGCCAATTTTTCAAGCCTAAGCGGTTTGCTTTAGGTGTTGCATTTAGAATTGGGGGAACAAGATCCGTTGCTTCTCCATCACCATGTCCACTTGTAGTCCAAGCAGATGGACGAATTTCAGGATGTTGCATGATATAGCGGATCGTTGCAATTTGTTCCTTACTCAACCATGTGTAAGGTAGGACGTGGATGTGATCAATGTGTGGAATAATAAAGGATTGTCCAGTATCATAGGTCGCATTCGCTCCCTTCATCGGAATCTGATCCATACCGACCAACATGGCTGGCGTAAGATCTCCTTCTGCAAGCGGTGCAATATCAAAGATATACTGCTTATCTTTTTCTGCCAAGGTCAACTCAGCAAAAGAGATTTTCATCAAATCTAGTTCGTCACGACCATACGTATACGTTTTTCCACCTACTTCCATTTCATAAACAACTTTTCCAGCCAACTTACGTTTAGCCGTTACTTGTTTGTATTCAAATGCAGGGCGGTTTTCTTCTTGAATTGGTTTTACAGGTTTTGAATCGTTCCCTTGACTTGGTGTTGTGGGTTTAGCATCGTTTCCTACTTGTTCAGATGTTTTCGGTGGCACTTGTTTGCCTGCCTTCTCATTAACCCATTCCTCTACTTGCTTGATTTCAAAATCTTCGAGTTCGCCAAAACCAACATAATGGAAATGATCTCCATGACTAGCTATCAACCCTTGATCATCAACTGAGGTAATAGAGGATTTGCTAAAGATGTATCCATCACTTGTAAAATATGCCTTACCATCTAACCCTTTTCCATAAGCAGGAATTTGACGTCCCATATAGGAAACCACTTTCCCTGTTGACTGCTTCGGTTGTGTTGGTAATACTGGTTGTGTAGGAGATACCGGTTGCGTTGTAACCGTGCCGATTGGTGTTACTGGACGATTTGGTTGTGTCGGTGTGTGTTGGGAGTGACTTGCTTGTGCACCAGAAGAAACACCTGCTCCATTTACACCAATCATTCGAGAAATCTTCTCTTCTAGAGGAGACATCTGGCTGTATGGGATAAAGTGGTAATGGTCGCCGTGTGGAACGATGACACCTGCTGCGGTTTTCTTCGTAATCGTTCTTGGGTCAAATACCAATCCATCTGCTTCTACATGGCGTTGAGATAGCGGCGTTGCATCCAATTGAGCCAATAAACTAGCCAAATCCTGACCTTGTCCCGCACTAATTGTTGTCTGTTGTGCTCTATTGTTTCTATCGCCATATTGACTACCACTAGCCGAGCTCGCACTTCCTTTTTGATTCCAGTAATCTTGTGCAGCCTTCAATTCGGCAGCTGATAAATCTTTTTTAGGAATAAAGTGGAAATGGTCGCCGTGCGGAACGATAAAACCATCTCCCGTATCTTCAATAACATCTGTCGGATTAAAGACATAGCCATCGTCTGTTCTGTAGCGGCCGTCTTTACTATTTCCTGCTGCCTGATTTTTACTGTCAGCAGAAGAGATTCCTTTTTGCCGCTCCACTTCTTCTTTGCTACGAACATTTTTACGTTTGCTAGGGTCTTTTAGATAGAGATAGTATTTCCCGTCGACTTTTATGACGTAGCCATCCTGGACTTCATTGATGATGTGACTGTCTTGTAAAACATAGTTTGGGTCCTTCATGACCAACTCTTCACTAAAAATCGCATCAAAAGGGACTTTACCATTATAGTAGTGGAAATGGTCGCCGTGTGATGTCACATAGCCTTGATCAGTAATTTTAACGACTATCTGCTCAGCGTCAATATTTTCCTTGGCAGAAACTTGATCAGGCGTTAATTGTTCAGCAACGGTAGTTTGTACACTTTGACTATCTTCAATATAGGACACACGATTTTTTTGTTCTTCCATCGCTTGGAAACGTCCAAGCTGATAGCTACAGAGACTCATCCCTAAAACAAGGGCGGCTACGGAGCCAACAACTGCTTTTTTCTTCATTTTTTCTCCTTTCGGTCGATAGAATTCGGCCTTTTATTTTAACTCTTGAGCTAATGTTTCTAAGACTTGCTCTAGATTTTCTAGATAGGTTAAATTATTTTCTGGATCTGCTTCAAGAGGATCCAACACTTTTAAGTCCACACCTGTCGAACTCGCCAATGCCTTGGCAAGCTTATCCGAGGCACCTTTTTCTGTAAAAATTGTTTGCACATTGTAGGTGTCAACAAATTCTTTAATTTCTGCCAACTGTCTAGGGCTTGGTTCCTCCTCTGAAACTCCTGCGATTCCCAACTGCTTCAACCCGAAGCGTTGCGCAGTGTAAGAGAAGGCTGTGTGTTGAGTGACAAATGTTTTTGATGTGGCTTTTGAAAAGATTGGGCTATACTTGTCTGCCAACTTTTGCGCCTTTTCCTCCAAGGTTGCGGCATTTTGACGATAATAATCCGCATTCTTAGGATCACTTTCTGCTAAAAGTTCACCGATCGCAACAGCTTCCTGACCAACCAAAACTGGATCCAGCCATGTGTGGGGGTCATATAAACTAGCTTCATCAATCCCTTGACCAGCTTCCATGTCTTCTAAGCCTGGAACCTTTGTCAGCGGTAAATTAGTCGAAGCCTCCAAAACCTTGACAGATGAACCTTGCAAATTAGGTTCCAAACGTCCTGCCCAGGATTCCAAAATTCGCGAATGATAGATAAAAACATCTGCATCGTATATGGCCTTTATGTCCGCAGCTGATGGTTCATAAGAGTGTATGCCCTGTCTTGAGCCAATCATTCGAACATCATTTTTGCTCCCAGACACTTCCTTAACCAGTGAATAAATTGGGTAAAATGAGGTGACTATTTTCATTCCTGGCTGCACTTGACTCGCTTCCTTCTGAGCCGAGCAAGCTGCTAAAACAAAACCGAATAAGGCAACAAAACAGCCCCTTATCACTTTCTTTAACATAACTACCTCCTTTGTTAACCAGTTAACTATATCACAAGAATGTTAACCAGTCAAGCATTTTTTTAAAAAAATAAGACTTTCTTTTTATAAGCCAGTCTTACCTTTACTTAAACAAATTGTTTCACTCGTTTGATCTCTCCCCATTCACGCTTTCTCTTTTTATATCCAATAAAACTTGTCAGACGGACAATATTCAATACCCAATGCAAGAAAAAGTATCTGAACAAGGTTGCTAGGAAGGCTTTGCACAAATCCATAGGCCCAATAAATAAATCTTGCGAGTAGACGCGTTGCAAAAATGATGCAAAGGTGATTAGTGAGCAAAAAGCACTATAGAGGAAAAAGAGCGATATGAAAAATGAGATGTTTAGTTGATGATAGATCAATGAAAGTAGAATCACGAAACAACCGAAAGTCTCTATAAACGGAGCTAAAAATTCAAATAGCATATAGTAAGCATAGGAAAAATACCCCACCGCCCCAAAACGAACTCGTGATAACATTTTTCGGTATTTTTTTAGACATTGATAGAGCCCCAAGAACCAGCGACGGCGTTGTTTGCATAAATCACCGATAGAGCTCGGTGCTTGACTCCAACAAATGGCGCTGGTTTCATAGCAGATTCGATAAGGAATATTGTTATTTCTACAGAAATAGTGCAATTTCATGACTAGCTCCATATCTTCTCCCAGTGTCTGCCTATCATAACCCCCAACTGCTATGACATACTCCTTGTAAAATAACCCAAAGGCACCTGATATGATGAGATTGGATTGCAAATAGTCCAATAAAATTCTACTCCCTAAAAAAGAACAGTCATATTCGATAGCTTGTAAACACGGGAGCACCGACCACGGCAACTGGTAATGGCTGACCTCTCCGTCAGTTATTCGTACCCCTTGTGAAACTTGGACGACTCCACCAACAGATATGACATTCTCCCATTTCTGCATGGGACGGACGAGGTTTTTCAGAGAGTTTCTTTGTAACATCGAATCTGCGTCGATACACAAAAAATATTCGTGCTTGGCTGCGTTGATACCGAGGTTAAGAACATCCCCCTTGCCTCCATTTTCTTTTTCAATCAATGTCAGACAAACAGAACCAAACTCTTGTTCTGAGATTCTGTGATAAGGACGACAAGAAAGCTTGTAGTCAATTTTTCGTTGACTGTCCTTCATCTGAAAATACTCGCGAACCAGCTGTGCTGTTTGATCTTTAGAACCGTCATCTAATACAATGATTTCATAGACAGGATAGTCCAATTTCAATAAGGATTCTATGGTGGAAATAATGGTAACTTCCTCGTTGTAAGCTGGGACCAATATAGATATTGGTGGATAATTGCCCTCGCGCTCCTCTAGCTTCCTCCGTCGCTTTCTATAGCGCTCATGGAGATGAATACCTCCTGTCACTACAGAAAGCAACAAGAAGCTTGCGTACAACACTAAGTAAGTCAAAAACAAGAAGCGTGAAATCGTTAAAAAAATGCTTAACCAAGTCATCCCTGCCCCCTTCTAATCAGCGCTTGCGCTCGACCATTCGTGGTTTCTTATAAAAAAGTCTACGTTTGATAATATAAGCCATATTAAAGATTAAAATAGCAATGCAAATAATAATATAAAAGTACAACACATTATGTATCATTTCTCTTCCTCTTTCCAATAGTCTTTTAGCATGGTGTATGAAGTTTTTAGAACTCCTTCTACGGTAGGTCTATTCCATTTTTCCAAGCGATAGTTTTCCATCCGAATATACTCCCCTTTTTTCCACTCACCTAAACCAAGCCGGATAGAATCAATCGCTATCTCCGAAACACCATAATGTTGATAATAGTCATCGTGTATCCTTCCTTGTGAGGGGTTTGAAAAATTCAACAATTGCCACGGAATCCGAATTTCTATAACTTTCTCTCCAAAGTAAATATCCGCCTGCGAATCAAACTCTTTTGCTCCCCTCTGACTGTTTCCAGAACGTAGCCGTCCCGTTTCATAAAGCGGATTCCATTTATCTTCTCGTTCGGCTTTTTCCAAGTCTTCAAAAATCCGATTGTGTTTCAATACAAGCGATGCCGTTGTAAAGTGCGGTGAATCTTTTTTAGGAATGTCAACAAATGGGTCACTTCCGCTTGTTTGTTTGAGATAGTTAGCTCGAACTGCATCATATCTCTCCTGGACCAACAAACGGCTGTTGCTTTCCCCATCTATAGCTAGGAGAAAATCTGCACCCCCTAAAAAGTTCACTCCTTCAGCCTTCCATTCCATACTGCCGGTCTTCGGTGTAATATCAATAGGAATCAGCCACCGATTTGCACCATCGGTCTTTACGGCAGTCTTTTGAATAGCTAAATATAAATAACTTTCATCCCCATCAACAAGTAATTTATTCCCGTTATTTTCAGTAATAGCTTGCTTTTTCCACTCCTCAAGCGAGCCATCAAGACTGTGATTCTTTACTCGATTTTCAAACGCCATCAAGCCGAAGCCTTGATTATTTGATTGAGCATCTCCCCATTGGAAACGGCTATGCCGGTCTGTTGTAAATGCTGTATTCCAAGTACGAGCACCCCAATCATCTTGCCAGGACTCAATGATTCCGCCTACAGCGCCCGTCTTTAAAAATGCACGAAAATCCCTAATCAACATTTCTCCCTGCTGTGTTTCTGTTAGGGGACCTTCTATACCTCCCTGATTCAGAGCTGTAATGGCTCTAGAAGTCGAATAACCATAGCCAGAAATCAAGACAGGAACTTGATGATAATGCGTTAGGAGACCGACATAATTTTCTGGGTAGTTTTCTTTTTTTATTTTTGTAACATCTTCTATCGAAAGACTTGGATTTTCCCCAAGGTAATCAAGTGCTTTAGGGTGATAGTCCAATAATTGATAGGAAGCAAATACGCCTGTTCTTAGGCGATTGCTTACCAATAGATTTTCAACGTTTAATTGAGCATATTTTGAAGCTTGCGCTGCGAAGGGTTTTCGATAGATAAACGGGTCTGTTAAGGTCGAACTGGCAAAACTGACCAGGTGTTGCCAGCCATATTTTTTAGTCTCATAAACAATCATTTCATCCAGCACTTCAGCTAACATCGCCTCAAAAGTCGTGGCAGTCTGACCTGTACTGATATACTCTCCCTTATAAGAAGTCTGCTTCACTTGATGATTGGTATAAGCTACTGTCGAACCATTCCATTGGTCACCAACGATAAAACCAAGCACCCATTTGGAAACATCTTTCCGGTAGTAATGACTCCCCAAGTCGGTATTCCAGACTTTTCTTCGACCATGGATGACATCAACGGCATCTTTTACATCCTCCAATAGTCGTCCTCGATATTGGGGATGGTAGGCATCAATAGCTGTATTATCTCGAACATCATCCACTCGAACCCCTTGTAAAAGATAAAGCGGCTTATCTGACTGACGATTGTGCTTATCCAAGGCAACATAAAAATCAACATCCATAATCGTTTTTACACGAATGGTATTGGCTCCCATGTCTGAGATACTCTTCATCCATGACAGGTAACGTTTCTCTCCAATAGCAAAATCATTTTGATGGTAGCCAGCTATGCCACTATCTATTGTTACCCCTTTGACAATAAAGGGATGCTCTCCACCCCTTGTTTTCCGTACCAATTCCTGATTGCGAACCTGGAAAGTATAATTAATAGTCTCTTCCGAGTACACCTTAGGGATATACAAACTTCCATCAAAATAATACAAATAATAACCGACCGTCAATATGCAAACCAGTATACTGACAACTATCAAATACTTTTTCATAGTCCCTCCTAATAATCGACTAGCGTATTTGTATTTTTGGATGGAGCACAATATTGATACAAGGTTTCAATATGCTCATCCAACCATTTCCCACGATCTTCAATAAAGGATTTTACAACATGCACAGCTTCTTCATAACTTGCTTGATTGCGTTCATAGGGCTGTAGATAGTTATGTTCATCCATTTTTTGCAACTGAAAGACATAGCCCCATTTATCATTATTTCTTTGAATGGCTGGACCTAAAAATTGAACTGTCTTGTCAATATGATCGTGAAGACGTTTGGTACTGAGCAGATTTTTGCGTAGTTGATGGTACTTATGAACCACTAAATCGATAAACTCCTTATCCTTGATCATCATGCTAAACCACGGAACCTCCAACATCGAGAAACCTGCTCGATCGTACTCTACATCGCTGTGGTTATCAAATGCGTTGTTAAAATCCCATACAGCAATCTTCATCTTGTCTCGCAAATCCTTGTAGAGATAGGTGGAGAATATTCCTGCATCCGTATTGCGGAAAAATTCATTGATAACAAAATAAGTCGCAAAAGCATTCTTGTCTACGTAGTGCCCGTACTGTTTTAAATCGTAGGAGTATAGGATTCTCTCAATCTTACTAATATCCTGCTGGATAAAGTCTTTTTGAGCTTCTGTTATTTTTCGGACATTTGGGTAGCGAATATCTAGCGATGACTGATCTGCTTGATAGGTATAGCCAACATAGTTATCGACTGGATTTTTTGCCTTATGCGGTCGGTCCCAAACAGCAATATATGATGTTTTCAAGGAGCGTTTGTCGCTTTTTTCAACAGGAATTCTATGTACTCCCTGCTCTATACTCTCAACAATTAAATACAAACCTTGGTACTCTCCGTTAATCATCACTTCACTATAACGGACATTGGGAGCATACTCCATCAATTCGCCAGCTAGGTTATAGGATATATAATTTCTCAGCAGACTCCTATCCAGAAATGGACCATGCAAGACCCACTCGGATTCCTTTGGCATTCCCGCAACCGTGTGTTCTACATCCTCTCCTTTTTTATCGACAAAACGTAGTTTAATTGATTTCTTATCAAAATGCCGAGAGGAATTGCCACGATAAGCTATTTCCGCCAACGTTTCAACACGCGCCCCATCCCCGACACGGTTTACTTCATCTAATCTATCGTACAGCCGAACAGTTCCTCGTACAGATTGTTGTCTTGTGCCTCCTTCATTTTCTCCTCTTTCTAGAGGAATTACCTTCCCGTCCAGAGTGTCAATTTCAATAATCGGTAGGTGGCTGGCCAAGTGCTCAACCGGACTCACTGGTTGGGCAGATATAGAAACTTTATGATGGTAAAATCGTTCTTTATGCTGTTTTAGGTCAAGCATCTGTAGACTAAAAACACCAAGCAGCAACCCGATAAAAACTAAGTAATACAGTATTTTTTGTTTCATAGATAATTATCCATTGATATCATCACTTTGCGTCACGACATTAAAATAGTCTACCTCACCCAACTGATAGACTTGTTCAACTAAGCTATTATCTGCTGAATAGTATTTGTCATAAACACGCCGATTGACCTCAAAAATCAGTTCCAACATATCTGCTTTTGTATTTTTTACACGTTGAACAACATGTCCGTTAAAATACTGGAAGAAGAGTCCTTCCAAAGGAACTTCTAACTCTCGATTAGCTCGTACAATTAATAACATCCGATTTTCATTTTTAACCCTTCCCCAGATGAGAAGCAGCAAGAAAATCACACTACTTCCAATCATTGCCACTATATAATCTCCGACACCACAACAGATTCCAACTACAATCGTCCAAAAAATATAGGTTGTATCACGAGAATCCTTCACTGCTGTCCTAAAACGAACCACCGAAAGCGCACCAACCATACCCAAGGACAGTGCCACGTTATTCCCAATAACGGTCATAACAGTCGCAGTCAGTACCGTCAGTGTCATGAGCGATATGTTAAACTTTTTACTATAGGTCGTTCCAGCATGCGTATAGGCATAAGAAACGTAGATAACTCCTCCTAAAATAGCTGCCACCACAATATGCATAATCATATCTTGGATTGTCAATGTTCCATGTTGTTCTAAAATATTTCGTAATAAATCTTTCATCTATCTTCCCTCTTAAAATCTATAATGTTTACTGATCATTCTTCCCATACAATATTTACTAGCACTCAATTCACTGCCATCCACCTCTGCCAACAAATCTTTGATATGCGACAATAGAAATCCATTGTACTTTACTTCTAAAATAACCAGATGAGGATCCAACAAACTGTATTGCAGCAGATGGTTATTAAAGATGTCGTAGGATGCTTCTGTCCCGCGTACTTGAAAATCAAACGTGATTCGAATATCGTTTTCAGGAGAAATAAAAGCTTTCCGACGGTATTCAATAATCGTCTTAGGTTTGTAACAGTACTGGTTCATACGGCAATAAAGTTCCGTCGCCAATTTATCTGGATAGGCCAATAACACTGATGTGTTCCCTTCAACCAATGACATCGCATCACTTTTTGTCATCAAAAGGGAACGTTTCCGCTGATTATCTCCCTGCTTCTGCTTCAGCTCTAATTTGGCATTTTTCGAACCATTTCCATAATTCCTTAAACGAATCTTCCGACGATTTTCAAGACCATCTTCTTTTTCCTGCCAATCAACATCCTCTAAAGAATCAAAATAGAGGGAACGTACGCAGTAGCCATCTTCTTTTCCATAGCTATCCACTTTTAGTATTTTTTCTAACTTTCCGCTCAAATAATAATACATTTCTAACGGAAGTAGATACTTCTTCTCCTTCCGCAACACTTCATTAATCAAGCCATGTCACTCCATTCCTTTTGCCATTTTCTATAATAAAAAATACAATTGTATAGTTGTCTTATGATTATAGTATAGTTTTTTGCTAATTTCTTGACAACCCTTCTACTCAAAAAAACATATAAACTACAGGGATGTGTATTTTGTCTATGTTACGTTACCTCTGCTTCAACATCCCTCCCTCTCCTAGCACTCACTTCCTCAAAACAAAAAAACCCGATCAAAATCGAGTTTTACAAACAAGTTGTTTCAATATAGCCTATCATCCTAGATGACCATCGTTTTAATTATCAACGAAGCCATTTGCTTCATTTTTTATAATTTGAATGTATTTATAAATACTTACTTCTGACATTTTGAAAGCTGTAGCCACCTGTGGAATAGCATCTTTGAAATCAAAGAAACCTTTTTGATACAAGGAGCGTACAACTGCTATTTTTTCTGTTCTTGATAGTTTGAATCGCTCAACATCTTTCCCATGTGTTTCTTGTTCAATCGCAGCCTCAATCATACTACCAGCAGTTGTATAGAAATTTTCAACGATATTTGGTTCTTCATGTTCTACTTGCTCATTAGCCAGTTCTTCATTGACATCTTCCAAGGCCGACTCGAACAAGCGCTTCAAGGTTAGCATCTTCGATTTATCAGCATTGACACAAATCATGCCGAGCAACTCACCAGTATCATCTTTTATAAAAAAACTAGAGGAGTACAATTCCTTCCCACCCAAAGTTTTTGTACGATAATTTACCAGATAATCCTTTTCCTTATACACCTTCGACTGGAGTACATCCAACACAAAATCCGTTGCCGGAGCACCAATATCACGGCCGGATAAATTATTTTTTATATAAATCAACGAGTGATCTAGCCCCTGCGAAAAGTCTTGTAGCACAACCTCGGTCTTCTTCCCCAAAATTTGAGCCAAAAAATCAACCAAGGGAATATAGTGATTTAATTTTGAATTCATACTCATATCCAGACTCCTTATACATTACTTGTATCACACCAGACTGAAAATCGCAAATTTTTAACACGAACACGCCAAATTATAGATTGTTTCCGAATAAATGACCACAATTCGCAGTAAATCTTCCACTTCCATGTATTCATTCGCCTGATGCATGGTATCTTCCCTATCTGGAAATAGCGCACCGAATGCAACTCCTTCTTCCATCAGACGAGCATAGGTAGCTCCTCCAATAACCAGCGGAGCTTCTTGTCCACCTGTTTGGTCTCGATAAACTTCTTGCAGACATTGAACCAGCTCAGATGACGGAGAAACAAAATGTGGGCTCAACTTCTCATATCCAGCCACTTGGAAACATTCTCCCAGTTTTGATGCCACCAAAGTCTGAATCCTAGAGAATTCAATCCCTTTTGGATAACGGCAATCACACGAAATCAGCCCTCCAGCTTCTTCGGTGTAAGATACCAGACCAACATTGACTGTCAATTTACCCATCTCTGGATCCTGATAAGCAATTCCGAAACTTTCCCCAAATGAATCTTCGTGGCAGTCAGCCAATAATGATAGAAAATCTTGTTGATTTGTAGAAACTCGTGAATAAGTATCCAAAAAACGAGCCAGGTGGGTTGCTGCATTTTCCCCTAAAAATGGTTTGCTACCATGAGCGGATTGCCCAAATAATGTCAGGGTAACATTCTTCTCCTGTCTGCATACTTCACCAGCAATTCCAGAATAGTCATTTATAAAACGATAAAATGCTTGGGATATTTTTCCAGGCTCCTCTGCTTCAAGTACTGCAACCGCCTTGTCAGGAACCATATTCACCTGCACACCGGCATGAAATTCTTTCAGATAAAAATCAGGACGATTCACACTACCAGTCGTGATTTGCAAAATACTAGTCCCCTTTTCACCATGTATAACAGGGAAATAGGCATCAGGAACCCAACCAACCTTGGGAAAACTACGGTATTTTTGATAAGCCTCCATACATTTCCATTCGCTTTCTTCATCACTTCCAATGATAAAACGAACGGTCTTCTTTGGATTTATTCCTAACCGTTGCAGTATTTTTATTGCAAAGATGGCACAGACCAACGGCCCCTTGTCGTCCAATACTCCTCGACCGTACAATCTTCCTTCTCGTAAAGTCGGTACAAAGGGATCTGACAACCACCCTTCCCCAACGGCAACAACATCAACATGTCCCATAATCCCAATAACTTCATCAGAACCGCCCCAGTCTGCTTGAACAACCAGATTATCAATTATCTCTGTTTTCAGCCCTGTCTCATTCAATAACGTTTCGACCGCATAAAGGGCACGTTTAGGACCTGGTCCGACCGGACACTCCTCGCTCGCTAGACTATCGTCTCGAACAGAGTTAATACTCACCAAGTCACAAATATCTTGTAACAACTCCTCTTCATACTTCTTTATTTCATTTAACCAATTCATACTAACCTCTTATCTAAAAATAAAAGAACCAGATGGGAAACTCCCTATACTGGTCCTTTATACCTTAAGCAAGTGCTTGTTCAAAATCTGCCAGTAAATCTTCGACATCTTCAATACCGCAAGATAGGCGTAGAAGACTATCACTAATCCCTTGTTCAGCTCTTTCTTCTTCACTCAGACAAGCATGGGACATGGTTGCCGGATGCGATAAAATGGACTCTACACCACCTAGACTAACTGCTAAAATCGGTATCTTAATCATCTTAGTAAAGGCTAACATATCCTCTTTTGAGTAAAATTCAAAGGAAAGTACCGCACCACCATTTGCAGCCTGTCGCATCTGTACAGAATGATTTGGATGATTGACCAGACCTGGATAATGAACTTTTTTTACTTTTGGATGAGAAACTAAATAGTCTGCAATTGTCTGCGCATTGTGTACAGATTGCTTCATCCGAAGCCCCATTGTTTTCATACCACGCAAAATCAGCCAAGCATCCTCAACACCAACAATTCCTCCGAAATTTTTTTGAAATAGTTTCAGCTTATGATAATATTCTTCGTTGTTCGTTGCAATCAGTCCAGCAACAACATCGCTATGGCCATTGATAAATTTCGTTACACTTTCAACAACAATGTCCACACCTAGTTCCAACGGCCTCTGATACAAGGCTGTCATGAAGGTATTGTCAATAACGGAAATCAAGCCATTTTCTGTAGCCACTTCAACCAAGGCACGAATATCTACTACCTTTAATAAAGGATTTGAAGGAGTTTCTATATAGAGCATCTTCGTCTGGTCCGTTATCACCTTACGAACCTGATCCAAATCAGCCATATCTACGAAACTTGTTGAAATGCCATATTGTGGCAAGATCTTCGTAGCAAATTGACATGTTCCACCATACACCTCAATAGGAAAGATGACATGGTCCCCAGCTTCCAATAACATCAAAACATTTGATATTGCAGCCATACCCGATGCAAATGCTATCGCAAAGGTGGCTTGTTCTAAGCAAGCCAAACCACTTTCTAACGCATCTGTTGTGGGGTTCGAAAAGCGTGTGTATAAATACTTTTGATGGTCGCAATACAATTCCGAATTATGAAAAGTTGAGGTTTGATAGATAGGAATCGAGGCCGCCCCTGTATATTCATCTAACACTGGATAACCATGTAACAACCTTGTATTATCTTTCATTCCCTATACCTCCGCAATTGCTTCAATCTCTACAAGTGCTCCAAAAGGCAAGCAGCCTACTTCAAAAGCCGTTCTAGCAGGGTAGTCCCCATCAAAGAAAGTTTGATAGACAGCATTGAAACTTGCAAAATCCTCTATATTGTCTAAATAGACTGTTGTCTTGATAATATTTTTCATGGAAGAGCCATTATCTTCTAAAATAGCTTGCACATTCCGCAATGACTGCGCAACTTGCCATTCGATTGATTCTGGCTGATCAATTTTGCCTGTTTCAACATTAATTGGTAGTTGTCCTGATGTAAAAATCAAATTTCCTACCTTACTAGCCGCAGAATAACTTCCTACCGCAGCTGGAATTTTTTCACTTGAAATACGTTCTACCATATTCGATTCCCCTCTTTAATTCCCCTTTTAATTAGTCGCTGTAGCAACTTTTGTTTGACTGTTTTTCCAAATCATCAGCACAATCGGCAAGATAACATAGCCGATAACCATGGCTGTGATTGCAAATACATTGGCTACGACCTCACCATTTTCCAGGGTGATAGTAAATTGTTGAGCCCAGCTAAATTTATAAAGCAATAATAATGTAAAGGCTAGTGCAAGACTTGGAATGAAGACATCAACAACTGGATTTTTCTTAACATCTTGCAATGCTTCTCCCCGTTCTTTGCCCAAATAGAAAACGATAACTGCCAATGGTACAATGATAAATTGAATAAAACGTGAGATTGAGCTAAGAACAATGATGCTGCTCATATTGAAACCAAAAGCCATCGGTAATAAAATAGCAATCCCAATCGTGATAAGGAATGAAGTCAGTGGGAAGCCATTTTCAGTACGTTTTGTAAAGGCACTTGGAATTTGTCCCTGCAAGGCCATCGCTTCCAAAATACGAGGCGTGTGGAAGGAAGCTGCCACATTGATACCAAACATAGAAACTAAAGCACCTATTACAATCATACTACGAATAATATTATTGTCAAATACTTCTGCCAAGGCTACAACTTCAGTAGTAGAAACAATCGCTTCTGGGTTAATCATCATAGCAACCCCAACAATACCAATATAAATAGCTGCCACAATAGCAATTGCCAATGGGATAGCTCGTGGTAAGTTTTTCTCTGGCGCTTCCATATCCTCAGAACCACTCGCTACACTTTCAAAACCAGTAAAGGCATAGAAAGCTGCAATAATCGCCATACAGTAAGCACCCATGTCTAGATTGGAACCCAGAGGTTCGCCTGCACTGTTCATAATGGAACTAATCGTACCGAATTGGTTAACATTGCCAAATAAGACAATAGCCAAGCCAACAACGATTGTAGTCACCAAAGCACCAACTTTTCCGATAGTAGAAAGGTTATTGATGACTTCAAAAATCCTTGTACCGAATATATTTACAAGTAAGAGTACCGCCATCAAACAGATAAATCCGAGAGTGATATAGGTCATATTTGTATTATCCAACCCAAATATACCAAGGACAGTTTTTACTACCGCAGTCCCCATAACACCCCAGGCAATACTTGCTGCAATATAGCGAGTAATTCCTACATAAAAACCAACATTATCTCCGAATGCTGCCTTGGCATAGGCATAGGCTGCGCCACCTTTAGAAACGTACTTGGCCGCTGCTGCAAAAGTAATCGCAAGCACTGAAGCAAATACTGCTGCCAGTAAATAGACCAGCAAGGCTTGTTGCCCCGTAGAAGCAACTACCGTACCTGGTGATAGGAAAATTCCCGTCCCGATAACGGAATTAATAGTCAGCAATACGATGGAATAAAAACCTAATTTCTTTTTCATGACCTTTTCCTCCTACTCTCAAACGGCCATTTCATATAAAATCTTTTCACTTGACATACCTTGCGCTGCTTCCACCAAGGCTTTAAAGAGACGACACATACCCGCATCGCAATGGTGTAACATTTCAGGATGCCACTGCACACCAATCATAAAAGGATAGTCAGTGCTTTCAATCGCTTCAATCACACCATCTCTTGCTCTCGCTACAACTCTGAAACCATCTCCCACCTTACGAATCACTTGATGATGGAAAGAGTTCACCATCACTTTTTTCTCTCCCAGCACGTGATAAAGTACAGAATCTTCTTCGATCTCGATGGAGTGAGTTGCCAAGTCTGGATGATGGGCTTGCCAATGCTTGATTGTCACACCTTCTGCATAGGATAAATCTTGCCAAAGGCTACCGCCGTGTGACACATTGATGATCTGACATCCACGACAAATCCCTAAGATTGGAATTCGCTTTTCTTTAGCTTTTTGTAAAAGTTGACTGTCGAACCAATCGCGCAATGGGAAAATATCCCCTAATTTCTGATCTGGTTCTTCATCATAATTCAAAGGATTGACATCGTGCCCCCCTGAAAGAATTAATCCATCAACACTACCAATATAGCCATCAATAACCGTCTCATCTTGACTAATCGGAATAATGAGCGGAATCCCTCCGTTGCATATCACAGAGTTTACATAATCTTCATTTACATAAGCTCTATGATAACCAGGAAACATCCCTCCTGAATCGACGATAATACTCGCTGAAATCCCAATAATCGGCTTAGAACACTTTGATTCCATAGCCATCCTCCTTGTTTTATAAAATATTATATTTTCTTATAATTGAATTATAATACAAAAAGAAAACGATTACAACACTTTTTTATAAAAAAATATATTTTTTTATAAAAAAAGTATCGTATCGCATTAAAAGATGATTAAACAAAAAAACCCGACTAAGTCGAGTTTCCAATTTGCATTATTTTACAGTTGCAGTGCTTGTGATCACTTCTACAGCTTTCTTCACAGCGATGTCGTGTTTAAGCATTTCTGGTGAAAGCAAGCTACGAACTTGTGCCACTTCCATCTTGTAAGTTGCTGCCAAGTCTTCGATTTCTTTGTTGATTTCTTCTTCAGTTGCTTCGAAACCTTCTGCTTTCGCTACTGCTTCAACAACCAAGTTTGTCTTAGTACGTTTTTCAGCATCTGCTTCGTATTGTTTATGAAGGTCTTCACGAGTTGTACCAGTGATTTGGAAGTACATATCTGGTGAGATACCTTGTTGTTGCATACCACCCAAGAATTCATTGATTGCACGGTGAACTTCTTCGTGAATCATTTCTTCTGGCAATTCAACGATTTCAGCGTTTTCTACAGCCAATTCAAGAGCTGCTGATTCAACTGCATCGTCAAAGGCAACTTCTTTTGCTGCTTCCAATTCTTTGCGGTATTTAGCTTTCAACTCATCAAGTGTTTCCACTTCTTCGTCGATGTCTTTTGCTAATTCGTCATCCAAAGCTGGAACTTCTTTTGCTTTTACTTCGTGGATTTTTGTCACGAAGAGGGCTGGTTTACCAGCAAGGTCAGCTGCTTGGTAGTCTTCTGGGAAAGTTACTTCAACGTTTACTTCTTCACCAGCTGCGTGACCTACCAATTGCGCTTCGAAACCTGGGATGAATTGACCTGAACCAAGTCCAAGTGAGAAGTTCTCACCTTTACCGCCGTCAAATTCAACGCCGTCGATTGAACCTACAAAGTCGATAACAACTGTGTCGCCTTCAGCTGCTGGACCTTCTTTGATAACCAATTCAGCCAAGTTGTTGCGTGCAGCTTCGATTTTTGCATCAACTTCTTCATCTGTTACTTCTTTAGTAGCTTCTACTGAAACTGCCAAGTTTTTGTAGTCACCCAATTTTACTTCAGGTTTTGTCACAACTTCCGCAGTGATTGTCCAGTCTTGACCTTTTTCCATAGACACAACGTCGATTTTTGGTTGTGCAACTACTTCAAGACCAGCTTCTGCAACTGCTGCTTCATAAGCTGTTGGTAACAATGCATTTACAACATCTTGATAAAGTGCTTCTTCACCAAATTTTTGGTTGAAAACGGCACGTGGCAAGTGACCTTTACGGAAACCTGGAAGATTGATATCTTTCTTAACTTTGTTGAAAACGCGGTCCAATTCTGGTTTGATAGCATCTTGACCGATTGTGAAAGTCAAAACGCCGCGGTTTGTTTCTTTTGCTTCAAATGATACAGACATTCTGTCATTCTCCTTAAAATTTTATTGCATACTCTTCATTATAACACAATTGACAGGGATTTCAACGATTTTATAACGTACTTTTGGGAAATGGCAGAGCTTCTGCCCAATCTTCTAGTCTGGTTGTTGACCGTCGTGGGCCAGCCACTTGCAGTCTGTCAAACTCATTTCTGTAAAAACAGCTTCAAAAGTTGAGTTTTCCGGTGAACAGGCGTAGATACCGAAATGGATTTTACCATTGCCTTCATGCAGGTGGCAAATCCGCATTTGCTCAAAATGAATACCGTCTTTGGAGTTTTCAATGCAAAAATCACTACCCCGTCGGCTCAAACGGTAATAAATTGACTTGACAGAAGCAGGAATTTCCTGGGTTGCCCAGTCTGAAAAGCCCTGATTGGTCACAACGCTGCCCAAATGCTGAAAATCTTCATTTTCATACTCAATCGAGCCCTTAATCCAGTTTTCCGAATCCTGATAGACTACTACACCGCACTGATCGAAACGAGTATGGCTATTGGAAAAATCCGTCTTAACCGTAAAGGAAAAATACTCTTCCTCCGTGTCCATCAAGAGCAGGGGAGCATTATCATTGACAAAATGGTAGTAGGTCTTCTGCCACAAGTCTGTATGAGCTTGGGTTGTGATTCTGATTTCATTATCCGAAATCTGATAATTTTCTGGTTCTCGTACCCAGTAAAAATCTTTTGTGTTCATTTGATTTCCTTTCACTTTTGACTGTCTAGCCAGTCACCGATTGCTGCTTCTGCCTGTCTTGCCAAGTTTTCCTGCTCTGCATTGACCACCTGAGACATATCCGTCGTCGCCCCTGTCAAACCTTCGGGGTTGTTGGACTCGATGAAACTATGCACTGCTTCTGGATAGTCGATGACATCCACTGTGCGACCTGCTTCTATCATGTCTTCCATAAAGGGCTTGGCCTTTTGGGAAATGGGGTCCTGACCTGCCAAGACAAAAAGCGTTGGCGGGAAATCTTCCCATTGATTGGCCACAGAAAGTCCCGTCGTCCAGGGATAAGCCATGATCAAGCCTGCCAAGTCAAACTGTTCCTTGACCAATAATTCGCTGGCAAGGGCGGCATGGTTAGCACCTGCTGAGTAGCCAATTATGGAAAACTGAGTCGGATCCACTCCGTAAGCAGCCTTTTCCATGGTGAAATACAAGATCGTATCTTTGATTTCCTCTGCTCCGTAGGAAATGGGTTGAACATCCGCCTTGGTATAATTAACCGTTACAATGACAGCCTGCCATTGATCCGCCAGCCGCTGACTTTGCGTGTCTAGTACATCTGCATCTCCACTGACAAAACCACCACCGTGGACATTGACCACCAAGGGAAGCGGAGTTTGGCCAGCCTCACTTGGACGGTAAAGGTTGACACGGACAGGCTCTTTTCCAGGTCGGTCAATCACCAACCGTTCCCCTATCAGCTGACTGTCTTCCTTCACCAAGACTGCTCGGTGGGCTTGATTGCTTGCACGATAGGACTGCAAAAAGACGGTAAAACCGACCAGCAAGAGCAGACAGAACGTAGTCCAGAGGGACAAGAGGATCAATTGGATTTTCCTTTTTTTAGGTAATTCTTTAAACTTCATCTTATCCCACCATTACCTGTATCAAGGACCCCAGGGTCAGCCAAAAATAGAGTAAGAATAACAAGGGTAAGATTACCGCTGCTATTCGTAAGCCAATAATAACATTACGCCACTTGGGTGGCAGGTCGTGTAAGTTTCTTTTTTTCATTCTTTCGTTCGTTCTTCTAAAAAGATCATCATACGGTCAAAGGCTTCTGCAGAGACAGGGTCCGTCCGCAAATTCGACACAAAGCCATGCGGTTTTTCCAGTCCCTTCTCTGCTAAGGGATCGACCAACTCATGAACCACATCCACCCGTTTCAAAGCCTGTTGAAGCGTGATTAGGTCGGTACGATATTCACTACCCAAAAGGAAACTTACTGGATAATCCTTGGTCACATGGAAAATCGGGTTGTAAGCATTGATTTCTTCCTGACTGAGATAAATGGTCCCCGCCACATAGTTGCCCACCAGCATCTTGGCACCCAGAGAAAGCTTGGGATAATCCAAAGGGGCATCATCAATGACCAAAGCCTTGACCTGTTCTTTTGCGATGCTTGGCTTGAAGTCCAATAGCTGAGCATAGTCTGAATTGGCTAAGACACTGCCATATTGGGCAACCATAATTGCACCTGCTGATGAGCCCATTAGAACGACATTGTCCATGTTCAAATGGTATTCTGCAGCGTGTTCCTTTATATAGGCAATCGCCTGATTCATCTGAATGAGGGGCGTTGGAAAGTGGTAATCTGGCACCAAAGCGTAGTCCACATTTACTACATTATACCCTTTTGCCACTATATCATCAATCAAATAAGTCGCTTCACTGGCTGCCAGCGGGTCACCCATATTTTTACTACCTGCAAAGAAGCCACCACCATGAAAATAAAAAAGCGTTGGACGATCAGCGTCTAGATTTGAGTCTGGATAGATAATATCTAAAAAGCTATTGGGATATTCCTTGCTATAGGCAATCTCACTTTTCAGATAGTGACCATTTTCTTTCGGACCGTCAATAGCTTCATAAAGAGGACTGTAGGAGTTGGGTGAACTCTCCTGATAAATGAGAGATTGAATCATTCCAACTACTAGCTGCGGGTGGTTGGTAACTGTCACATAAGCAACCAGGCCCAAACCTGCTACAATTCCAAGTAACCACAAGAGGTATTTTTTTATCTTTTTCATACACAATTCCTTTCTTTTTACATCAGACTTGTGAAAAAACTAGGAGTATTATACAATGAATAGAAGAGTGAGACAAGTGTCTCATGCAAAATAAGACAGAAAGCGAAAAATGTCTCATGAAAGAATACTATGTAGAAAACCAGCTGAGCCAGACCCTGATTCAACTTTTACAAGAAAAAGACCTCCACAACCTGACGGTCAAGGAGGTTTGCTTGAAAGCCCAAATCGGACGAGCATCCTTTTATCGTTACTATTCTTCGCTAGAAGATGTTCTCTCCCAGCAATCCCGCCGACTCATGCAGGAGTGGGGACGAGAGTTTGAAGCCAACCCGCAGTCAACACCTGATAGGGTCTTTCAAAGCCTCTTCCAGCATTTTCAAGAGTACAAGGAATTTTACAGCATCCTCTACCGCTACCAGCTAACTCAGGTCATCGTGGATACTATAAAGGAAAAGATTGAATTAACAGCTGACCTGCCTAATGATGTCGCATACGGTAAATCCTTTTTCGCCTATGCCATTTTCGGCTGGATCAATGAGTGGATCTCACGTGGTATGCCAGAAAATCCCACCCAACTCAATCAACTCTTTCAAGAACAAGCTGGGGTGATTTTGGGGACTTTGCAGGCCTTGTATCGTCAAGATTAGCGGGTGCTATTCCTCCAAAAAGGCTATCAAGGCTGTTGAAAAGGCCTCTGCATTTTGGAAGATAGATCCGTGACCCGCATTTGGATAGATGATCAGTTGGCTGTTTTTGATTTTCTCATGCATGATATAAGAGTTCTCAGTCGGTACTTGCATATCCTTGTCACCGTTGACGATCAGCGTTGGTTGCGTGATAAAGGTCATATCGTCTTGAGGATCTCTACCCCAGCGTTTGATGGCCTTCAACTGTGTTAAAAATCCTGGGACATTCATGTCCTTGTCTGCATACTCAGCTTTTCTTTCTCCCATACGAGCCAAAACTTTTTCAGCTTCCAGTCGGCCTGCTTCATCGTGGTTGTAGAAAATATAGCGTTTGGGATCCACGCGCTCCAGACCTGCCTTCAGCATATAGCGGAAGGTTTTTCCTGTCACCTTATCCACTTCAAAACCGCCACGAGGTCCTGTTCCTGCTAGAATCAAGCGGTTAACCATTTGGCTATCGAGACGGACGATTTCTTGGGCAATAAAACCACCCATAGAAAGACCGAGCAGGTTAATTTTCGTATGCCCCAAGGCCTTGATAATAGCATGAGCCTGCTCTGCCATTCCTGGAATAGTAGGAGCTACCTTGCCTTGACTGGCACCGACGCCAGGCAAATCAAGGACGATGATGTGCTCTTTTTCAGCCAGTAAATCCAGCAATTTTGGATCCCAGTTGTCCAAGGTTGCGGCCAAATGGACCAACATGACCAAGGGCAGTTTAGACTTGCCCTTACCTAGTTCACGGTAGGCAATCTGACTGCCAGCGACAGTAATGTATTGATTTTTAGTTGTGATATAAGACATAAGTACTCCTACTATTTAAAACTGAGGACAGTTTTTCCACGTGAGCGACCGTTTGCGACCTTGTCCAAGGCTGCGTTGACTTCTTCAAATGGGTAAACAGCGTCGATAGACGGTTTAATTTCTGACTTGCTGAAAATATCTGCCACTTCTTGTAGCTGTTGCCCATTGCTTTCTACGAAGATGAAATGGTAGTGTACGCCATAGCTTTCAGCCATTTTATCAAACTTGCGACCAACCAAGCCAAGCAGGACTTGCTTCCATTTTGGTAGGTTCATGCGTTTGGCAAATTCACCGTTTGGCATGGCACGGAGGGAAACCAGCTGACCACCTTTTTTCATGATTGACATCTGTTTCTCAGTTTCTGCACCGCCAAGTGTGTCCAAGACATAGTCAACATTTTTAACTGTTTTAGTGTAATCTTCTGTCTTGTAGTCGATAAACTGGTCAGCACCCAACGCCAATACCCGCTCTGCATTTGCACCATCACCGTTGGTAATGACGGTCAAGCCCTTGGCTTTGGCAATGGGAATGGCCATCCCGCCGACACCACCTGTCCCGCCTGAGATGAAAATGGTCTTGCCAGCCTCTGCACCCATGAGGTCCAGTGCCTGCATAATGGTCAAGGCAGTCAGGGGAACAGCCGCCGCTTCCACATCCGTCAGATAGGCAGGAACTTTGGCAAGGGCTGTAGCCTCAACCGCTACATACTCGGCAAAGGCACCGATATTGTCGAGAGGAAGACGACCAAAGACACGGTCACCAACTGCAAAATTTGTCACGCTGGATCCGACTTCCTCGACCAAACCAACGACCTCATTGCCCGCTGTTTGTGGCAATTTATAAGGTACAATCATTTTAACCTCTCCACGAGAAATCATGTTATCTAGAGGATTGACACCTGCCGCTGTCACTTTGACAAGGACTTGATTGGGTTTGATTTGAGGTTTAGCAATGTCAGTTATGTTAAGTACGATATTGTTTTTGTTATAAGATGTATGTTGTGCTGCTTTCATGGTTTACTCCTTTTATTCGTAGACTTGTATCTAATACAAGTCTAAGTTGTACTAAATAGAAACTGACTTGTGGAAGTCAGTTGGATTTTTTTGCCTCTTGATACAAGTTAGCAATGACCTGGGCCAAGCTTTCTTGGGATAATCTATCCTGCAAATCCTGCTCAATGGTCGCAAAGATTGGCTGGACAGCTCCTGCAATGTGCCGACCAACTGGGCAGGCTTGATTAGCATGTTGGTGCTGTTGAAAGAGCTGGATATGCGTGACTTCCTGGGTAGCATAGTAGATGTCCAGAAGGCTGATGTCCGCCGGACTCTTGCTCAACTCATAGCCAGCCTTGCCCTGCTGGGACTGGATGATGCCTGCATTCTTCAAGAGAGCGATGACCTTGCGGATATAACTGGCATTGGTACCGACGCTGGTTGCCAAGGCCTGCGACGTCATGACGTCACTACTCTCGCTAATCATGGTCAAGATATGCAAAGCTACTGAAAATTTGGTATCCATGGAAATCCTCCTTTTGAACTTGTATCAACCACAAGAACAAGTTTAGCAAAAAGAAATCCACTTGGCAAGGATTTTGTTTTCAAAAAAATCACAACCGCTTGGCTGTGATTAATTTTTCCGTATCTGATCTTCCAGATAAGCCGCACGGGCTCCGCCGATCAGTTTGGGACGGCTGGCAAGAGCAGTGACATGGGCCTGGCCGATCTCACGCAAGCTCGGTCTAATCGGCACTTGGACGTGCTTGATATGCATACCGATAGCTGTATCGCCGATGTCCACACCCGCCTGAGCAGTGATAAATTCCACTTCGACTGGATCCTTCATATACTTGAAGGCTGCCAACTGTCCAGAGCCACCTGCATGAAGGGTGGGCAGGACATTGACCATTTCCAAATCTTTCTGGATAGCCAATTCCCGCTCCACTACCAAGGCACGATTGAGGTGCTCACAGCCTTGGACAGCTAGGTAAATGCCTTTTGGAGTCAAAATATCCAGAATGGTTTCGACAACGGCTTCTCCAACTTCCAGACTGGAATTTTTGCCAATATGCCCACCAATGACCTCACTAGAAGACAAACCTAGTACAAAAATCTGACCCTTTTGAAGATTGCTGAGTTCTAAAATCTCTTCGACAACTTGCTTAGTTTGGTCTTTAATTTCCTTTAATGACATGATTTACTGCACCAATTCTTTCTATTGCCTGAGCCAAGATGTAACCAACTACCAAACCAACTGTGTTTTGCAAGATATTGCTTAGAACACTTTCAATGGCTTTCAGGTCATTAAAATAAAGTCGAGAAGCTAGATAATAACCTCCAACCATAGAGAGGGTCGCCAAGACTAAACCGAGAATCCGTTTCTTACCTGTCCAACCCGCAAAATAGCCCTGAGCACCGTGGAAAAGCAAACTAAAGAAAGCCCACTGGGGATAGCCCAGCAAGAAGTCAATCAGAAGCCCTGACAGTCCGCCGACAATGGATCCTTCTTTCTTGCCCAGGTAAAAGGCTGTAAAGAAAACACCAACATCTAACAACGTGACAAAGCCCGTTGGTGTCGGTACGTGGACAAAAGCCAGAGTCAAGGTCAAAGCCGTTAGAATGGCCAGCAATACAAGTTCTTGCGTCTTTTTATTTCTCATACTGAATCACCCCATATTGATCTGATTTTAAGATGGCTGCATGGACAAAGTCCTTGGATAATTTGACTGCCTCCAAAGAGTCCTGACCCAGCAAAAGCTGACTGGCAATGCTGGACGCAAAGGTACAGCCCGCCCCCACATTGTTTTCTGAAAGCAGGGGCGACTTAAGCACCACCACTTCCTGTCCGTCATAGTAAACATCGACAGCCTGTGAACCTCCCAAGCGGTTCCCCCCCTTGATAACCACCGACTTGGCACCCAAGTCATAAAGTGCCACCGCCGCCTGCTCCATCTCTTCCACCGTTTGGATGTCTTTTTGGAGCAATAGCTGAGCTTCTGCCAGATTTGGCGTGATGATGCTGACATAGGGAAGGAATTTCAAGAGTTCATCCCTCAGCTGGCTGACCTCGGTATCATGCGTTTCCTTGCAGACCAAGACCGAATCCAAAACCACTGGAATATCCTGATGGGCCTTGATAAATTCCAAGGCCTGCTCTGCTATTTCCACCGTCGGAAGCAAGCCGATCTTAATAGCTGAAAAGGGCACATCCTTCAAACTAGCCAACTGCTGGGCAAACACCGCACCGTCTGTCGGAATGACCTCGAACCCTTTTTCCGTCATAGCTGTCAAGCAGGTAACCGCCACAAAACCATGCAGGCCATGGACTGTGTAAGTGGTCAGGTCTGCATGGAGACCGCCACCGCTGAAAATATCATTGCCCGAAAGCGCCAAAATATACTTAGTCTTCATAGATAATCTCCTTTAGATAGAGGCCGTTGCCTACCGCAGTTGGACCTGCCAAACCACGATCCTTTTCCGCCAAAATCCGCTTAATCTGCCCCACAGGCATCCGACCATTGCCAATTTTCAGCAGGGTCCCCACCATATTTCGCACCTGCTTGTACAAAAAGCCATTGCCTGAAAAGGTAAAAATCAAGAACTGGCGCCGCTGGTCGTACTCCATGGTCGCCGCCGTGATGGTCCGCACCTTGTCCTCGACTGAAGTCCCCGATGCTGTAAAGCCTGTGAAATCATGAGTCCCCACTAGGTCCTGAATAGCTTCTTCTATCAAGCCCAAATCCAAATCATAGGGATAGAAAGTCGCATAGTGGCGCATCATAGGATTCTTGGGCCGGCCAATGTCCACCAAAAACTCATAGGTCTTGCTGTGCTTGGCATAGCGGCAATGAAAATCATCCGCCACCTGCTCCACCTGGACCACATCAATGTCCTCAGGGGTTTGGGTATCTAGGGCAAAGCGGAGCTTCTCAGTATCTCGACTGCCAGCCAAGTCAAAGTGTATCACCTGACCATAAGCGTGTACACCTGCATCTGTCCGACCTGCACCATGAACAGTTACTGGCTGGCCACTATTCAATCTTACTAACGTTTTTTCGATTTCTTCCTGAACTGTACGAGCATGGGGCTGGCGCTGAAAACCAGAAAAATCATGTCCGTCGTAGGAAATAATTGCCTTATATCTTGTCATGTTTTGATTGTAGCACAGGAAAAGTATGTAAACAAGTCATGAGACATCAAACTGTCCTATGACAGATTTCCTGTCTCAAAATTGACACAACCTCCCAAATACACTATAATGAAACTGAATATTGTATCTTAGAATTTTTATAAAATAGTAACGAAAGGAGGAAACTATGGAACTCCATTCTCACCTCAATGCAGAAAACCAAACTGCTTTTGAACACGTCATCCAACATCTAAAAGAAAAGGGTGTACGCATTACCGAAACTAGAAAAGCAGTCGTTGCCTACATTATCGAAAGCGATGACCACCCTAGTGCTGAAATGATTTATCAAGATTTACTCCCTAACTACCCCAACATGAGCCTGGCGACTGTTTACAACAACCTCAAACTTCTATTGGAAGAAGGGTTCGTGACTGAATTGAAACGGACCAATGATAATACAACTTATTATGACTTTATGGGGCATGAGCACCTCAATGTTATTTGTGAAGTCTGTGGAAAAATCACTGATTTCATGGATGTAGAAATCCCGAGCTTGAAGAAGGAAGCTCATACCCAAACTGGTTACAAAATTACAAAAGAGGTGCTATCCATCTACGGCATTTGTCCTGATTGCCAAGGCTAAAAGATGAATATCAAAGCGGCTTTTTGTCGCTTTTTTTATTTCCCTTTGAATTATCAGAATATTCTTATTTAGAATTGTTATAAATAACTTGACTTTCTTTTTTATAATCGTTATAATTAACTTAGTTAAATGATAATAATTATAAATAAGGAAACAGAAAACTATGACACTCGTATCCAACCTCAAACAACACAGCCACATCATCACAACCGCTCTCTGCTTGGTGCTCATTCTAATGGGTATCCTTCTGCTTCAGACTGGACAGGGATGGACTCCTATCTTCTTCATTTCAGCCTTTGTCATCGGTGGCTACCAGTCTGCCAAGGAAGGCATTTCTGAGCTCATTTTCGATAAGCACCTGTCTGTTGACCTCCTTATGATTTTGGCTGCTATCGGCTCTGGTCTAATCGGCTACTGGATGGAGGGGGCTCTACTCATCTTTATCTTCTCCCTTTCTTCTACTCTGGAAGAATTAGCCATGGAAAAAAGCAAAAATGCCATCGCAGCTCTGATGAACATGACCCCTCCAACGGCTCGCAAAATCGAGGAAAATGGTGACATCACTGTCTTAGACACCGCAGCCATCCGCATCGGTGACCTCCTACAAGTTCGCAAGGGCGACACGGTCCCACTGGATGCAACCCTCATCAGCCCACAATCCATCTTTGACGAATCCATGATTACAGGCGAGCCACTCCCTGCGGAAAAAGTAGCTGGTGCTGCTGTTATCGGCGGCACTATCAACCAAGGTCCAACGGTGACCGTTCAAGTTACAGCTGAAAAAGGCGATGCCCTCTTCGATAAAATCGTTCAAATGGTCGAAAATGCCCAAGAATCCAAATCAAAAACGGCGACTTTCATTGAAAATATGGAAGATACCTATGTGAAAGTTGTCTTGGTGGTGGTACCGCTCTTTATCCTCTTTGCTCATTTTGCTCTGGGTTGGGACTGGTTGACTGCCTTCTACCGTGGCATGATTCTCTTGACCATTGCTTCTCCATGTGCTCTTGTGGCATCTTCTTCACCGGCGACACTTTCTGCCATCAGCCGTGCGGCTCGCAAGGGCATGATTATCAAAGGAGGCGACATTGCGGATAAGATCGCCAATCTAGAGGCCATCGTCTTTGACAAGACTGGTACCTTAACCATTGGCAAACCTGAAGTTGTGGGAGCAACCTACCTTGGCGATGAAAAACTTATCAAGCAGGTTGTTCAGGCAGTTGAAAAACAATCGAGTCACCCGATCGCTCAAGCTCTCATGACCTATACGGCTGACAGCTCCGCTATTGCCCTCCAAAGCCTAGAAGACGTGACCGGAAAAGGCTTGGTGGCGGGCTATGAGGGCGACAGCTGGAAAATCGGTAAGGCGGGCTTTGTGGTGGATAGTTTGGTGAGTCCCTTGTCTGCTGACTTGCTGGCACAGATCGATGAGGCAGAAAGCACTGGGAAAACCCTGGTCTATGTCAGTCAAAATGATCTGCTGACGGCGATTTTCATGGTGGAAGATAGTTTGAAGCCAGAGAGCAAACAGCTGATTGCCCAGTTGAAAGAGATGGGCGTGACGCCAATTCTCCTGACGGGCGACCAAGAAAAGACGGCTCGTTATGTGGCGAGTCAGGTCGGTATTGACCGTGTGATTGCCAACTGTCTGCCGACGGACAAGGCTGCTGTTATCCAAGAACTGCAAACCGAGTTTTCGTCTGTCGGTATGGTAGGCGACGGTATCAACGATGCTCCTGCCCTTGCTCAAGCCAATGTCAGCTACGCTATGGGAAGCGGAACGGACATCGCTATGGAGTCAGCCGACATCGTGCTCATGGAAGACCTGACACGGATTCCTTACTCCATTCACCTCTCTAAGAAAATGCGGGGCATCATCAAGCAGAACATCATCTTTGCCCTTTCTGTTATTGCCCTTCTTATCATTTCTAACCTCTTCCAGTCTATCAACCTACCGCTCGGTGTGGTCGGCCACGAAGGATCAACGATTTTGGTGATTTTGAATGGGTTGAGATTACTGTATTTTAAATAGCTTCAAACCGCCAGTTGCTTGGCGGTTTTCTTGTTATTCTAAAAAAACGCTTGCATTTTAACAATTATTGTTTTATAATAATCACGAAGATAATATTATCATAAAACAATAATAATCGGAGGTTTACTATGAAAAACAATCTACTCAAAACAGCAGGATTGGTTGCTGCATGTGTTCGCTTTTTCTTCTATTTTTTGATTGCTTGCTATATCTTTTTCACATTGGCTGGTCTTGGAGGCGACTCCTTTGTGCTAGGCTCTTGGGAGTATACCTTTAACAAACCCATTGACCAGATTGGTATCTGGCTCATCCTTTTATCAAGTGGATTAATCTTACTCGTCTTGGCGGCACTCAGTCATATTGCCTACTTGATTCAAAAGTTATGTAAATTGCTTTTGGAAGAAGATTATTTCGCTTCAGCGAGTCTGAAACTGTATCAGAAACTCTTCATCAGTTTGCTGGTCTTGACAGCTGGTCAATTCGGACTAACCAGCTTGATTGCCCTGACAAATGCTGCTGGCCCAAACAACTTCCTCAATCTGCGTTGGTCAGATTTTACCCTCAATGCTCTCTTTATCTTCCTGACTTATTTTGTCTGGACCTTAGTACAAAAGGGGCAACAACTTGAAACCGAGAACAGCGAGTTTATCTGATATGGAAATGATTCGCGTAAACTTAGACAAGGTCCTCAAAGACCGACAAATGACTTCCAAGGACTTGGCGGAGCAAGTCGGCATCACCGAAGCCAACCTATCCATTCTCAAGACAGGCAAGGCAAAAGGCATTCGTTTCAACACCCTGATGAGCATCTGCCGAATCCTAGACTGCCAACCAGGAGATATTTTGGAATATGTGAGTGAGGGGTAGATACATAAAAAGAGATGAAGCAAAAAGGCTTTAATATAAAAAAATAGCTTAGAACCGCGCCATTCGAGACGTTAATTCTAAGCTATTTTTGATTGTTCAAATTTTAATCGAAAGGCTAAAGTTTTAGTCTTACCCATCCTGTTTTTAATAAGTCGCCAAGCGTTTTTCTAGTTGTAATTGACCAAATGCATAAAGGGTACAGATAGCCCAATAAATAAGGGCTACACAGATGTAAACGGTCATGTAGTCCGACTTGGCTCCGCCGACTATTTTTGCCTTATTGAAAATCTCTGGTACAGTAATCATGGCTGTCAGAGAGGTACTTTTGACCATGTCTAAGAGGACGTTGCTAAGGGGTGGAAGGGCAATGCGAAAGGCTTGGGGAATGATGATTTTTCGGTAAATCACATTGGTCCGCAAACCCAGGGAACGCGCCGCTTCCCATTGCCCCTTATCAATGGCTGAAAGAGATGCACGAATAATTTCAGAAATGTAGGCACTGGACATGGAGGTAAAGGCGATGATAGAGGCTGTTATGGCATCTAACTGCAAGCCCATAAAGGGCAGACCAAAATAGATGAAGAAAAGAAGAACCATGAGGGGAATGCCACGCATGAGAGAAATATGGGCCATAGCCAACCAACGCAAGGGTCCAAACTTAGACATCCGCATGAGGGCTACAAAAAATCCACAGAAAGTCCCCAAGGCAAAACCAATTAGGGATAGGGATAGAGTGTAGGGAAGTCCCTCCAAAATCTGTGGAATAGCCTCTCTTGCAATAGCTGCATTAAAAACTGCCTGCCAGTTAATATCCATATCTTCTCCTCTTTCCTAAAAACCAGATAGACCTTGCCAGTCTGGGACTGACAAAGTCTATACAAGATGCATTTATCGTCATTTAGTTTTTCTTTTATTACTTCGTTAACTCACCTTGCCTGATTGAAACAGTCTGGGGGACTGTTTCAAGTCAATGCCAAGAAACAAGAAAGCATTGAGATATGCCTGCGGCTATTGAGGCGAAATTGCTTCGCCCTATCCCCAGCCTTCAAAGGTTCCCCGAACCTTTGGAGCGAGTACTAAAAGTAAACTAAAAGACTATAATTTGATACTAATTCTTATTCAACTTCGATAACTGGCAATTTATCAGCATTTTCAACAGGGATTGTCAAATCTTGTCCTGCATAGTATTTCTCAGAAATTGCCTTCAAAGTTCCGTCAGCTTTCATTGCTTCAAGAGCTTCGTCAATTTTTTCTTTCAAGCTTGTGTCAGCCTTGCTCATGACAATCCCTTGTTCAGTTGGATTGTATTTTGCATCACCCATCTTCACTTTGATGTCTGGGAAGTTGGCATTTGCCCATTTGATGGCCATGACTTGTGTGTAGTAGTCGTTTGGAATGAAGTCTGTACGACCTGTTGATACATCACGCAAATAAACATCGTTGGTTACGTTGTCATAGATAACTGGCTCTGCACCTTGCTTTTCAGCAATTTTCATGTACTGAGTACCTGCACCACCACCAGCTTTTTTACCAGTCCAGTCGCTCAAGTCAGCTGCTTCGATTCCTGATGAACCATCTTCACGGACAATGTAGCCACCAACTGAATACTTGTAAGGGATAGAGAAGTTGTACTTTTCCTTACGCGCTTCCGTCATGTCAAAGTTGTTAACAGAAATATCAACCTTGCCACTGTCAACAGCTGTAAAGGCTTCTGCCACACCGATTTCTTGGTATTCGATTTCCAATTTCAAACGTTTACCAATTTCATTGATCATGTCAATTTCATAACCGACCAATTCTTTAGCATCGTTGTAGTAAGAAGTTGGGAAAAGGGTACCTGGTGTTGCAACTTTCAAGACACCTGCTTCTTGTACTTTTTCCCATTGAGTCTGTTCAGCAGAAGAACTGCTAGTATTAGAACTTGAGCTAGAACATGCTGCCAAGGTCAAAGTAGAAACCAAGAGAGCTGAGGCCAAAACTTTTTTCAACATAAAACAATCTCCTTTGGAAGCCATAGCTTCCCTTTTACTTTTTCGGTGTTAACCCACCAACTTTTACAGGTTAACATTTTGAAAACGTTTTGGCAAATAATTGAACTGAAAAAATGAATTCCCTTACAAGTTGAGTAAACCTGCTGCCTCCATTTGGTCTGCCAACTGCAAGAGTAAATCCTCTCGTCCCTTGGCTGCTGTCAATTGGATGCCGATTGGCAAGCCGTCAGCCCGCACATAAGTTGGCAGAGAAATGGCTGGCTGACCACAAATATTGGCCTGCTGCGTAAAGGGAGTTAGGGCTAGGCTGTCCTCGAACATTTGCCAGATCAGGGCCTGCTGCTCTTCCATGGAATAATTCTGAGTGTGCTTGAGGCGGTCCAGCAAATCTGCTGGCAGGCCAAATTGCCCATGCTTGGGCGCTACATCAGCCACCGTCGGTGTCAGAAGCAAGTCGTATTCCTCATGGAAACGCGCCATGCTGGCTCCAAACTGGTCCCAGTCCAAGAGGGCCTTGGAGTGCAATTTGGCTGGAATGGTTTGCCCGCTTTGGTAAATAGCCCAGGACATGACTTCCATGTCATCCAAGGTCATCTGGCGCCCAAAAGCTGCCTCGATATCGTCAAACATCTGGGCTGTGTCCACGCTGTTCATCAGGTAGAAGGATTTCATCAGGGCCACTCCATCCAGAGGATATTCTGACAACTCCACCAGCTCATGCCCTAAGTCAGCCAAGTGATGACAGGCTTTTTGAACCGCTTCTACCGCTTCAGGACTGACCTTGCTCCCTACTGGAGACTTGCTATAGTAGGCTATTTTAAGGGGACGAGACAATTTTCCAAACACCTCCGCCTCGCTCAGCTTGGCAAGGGGAAAGGGGGCTTCCAGCTGATAGTCCTGGAAATGGTAAAGTAGGCGCTGGGTATCGCGGACAGACTTGGTCAGGGCAAAATTGACAGATGCCCCCTGCCAGCCACGATAAGACTTGGGACCAACTGGAATCCGACCACGACTGGTTTTGAGTCCGATCAAGCCATTGAAGGAGGCTGGGATGCGAATTGAGCCACCACCATCCGATGCAGCAGCAATAGAAACCATGCCTGAAGCCAGTGCTGCGGCTGCACCACCACTTGATCCACCAGCATTGCGACTGGGGTCCAAGGGAAGATTGACAGGACCATGCAGGCTGGCATCTGAGATATTTTTGAAGCCGAATTCTGGCGTGTTGGTCCGACCGACAATGATGAAGCCCAAGTCCTTCAATCGTTGAACATAGGTATCGGTATGGCCTGCTGGCCGACCAGCAAGCAGGCGAGAGCCTGCAGAAGATGGCTGCCCCTTTTCATTTTGCCCCAAATCCTTCAGCAAGAAAGGAACTCCTGCAAATGGCTTGCCCAGGTAGTCTTCTTTCTCCGCTTCTTTCAGGGCTTCCTCATATTGCTTGCTGACAACCGCATTGAGGGCGGGATTGAGCTTTTCAATCCTGTCAATGGTTTCTTGCACCAATTCCTTGGCAGAAACTTGTTTTTGATTGACAGCCTGAGCCATGGCTGTCGCATCTTTCCACATAGGCATCTCCTTGTATTTTTTATTAGCTTATCATGAAAGTAAAAAATCAGCAAGAAGTTCATTTTTCCTGCTGATTTTCATACCTTCAACCCTCACTATAACCTAGTTATCCGTATTCACTTTTTCAACAATCTCAATATCATACTCTCCAAAATCCCCATCTTGCGTCAGTTGAATAGTGTATTTTTTTCCTTTTTCCAACTCAAACGTGCCCTGATAGTCACCACTAATCTGATTATGGTATTCATCCAAAATAAGTAGGCTAGCTACGTCATTTGTCACCGATACAGAGTAGCTACCAGTAGCATCTGGGATAAATTGATAGGTATGTACCTCATTAGTAAAGGTCATTTCAGCTGATAAAAGAGTGTCTAGCGAAATCTTACGCATATCACTAGCATAGCCAATTTTAAGGCTATAATCACTGACTTCCTTCTCCTGGTAAACAAAGATTGAGTATTCCTCATCTTTTTCTAAGGTAACTGCCATCGCTGACTCATAAGAAGAGATTTCTCCTATTTTTTCCTTCAGTCTATTTTTAATCACTACTGACATGACTGCATCCGCCATTTTATCAGTCAATTCAAAGCCATATACTCCGCTACGCGGTGCTGTAAAAGTATAGTGATTGACCTGATCTGTAAATTCTATACTATCCTTCACCAGCGTGTAATTTGTAATATTCTCCAAGGGTTTCTGCACCCCAATATTTAATGTGTAGCTACTTAAGGAGGAATAGGTTTGGTGCCGAACCCCAATTGTATAGTTCTCTGATTCCTTTAAATAAAATGCCGAATAGGAATTTCCACTTGCCTCTAATTTTTTTCCATATGAATCCAACACATAGATAGAAAAACCAGCATCAGCTAAAACTTCTGTTAGACCCAGATGGTACAGACCCTCTCTTGGAGCAATATAAGAATAGACATTCGTTTGACCAGCAAAGGTCACCGAGTCTTTTACAAGGGTTGCCTTAGAAATATCCCTTGTTTCCTTAGCCAGAGTTAATTTTAAACTGTAAGTCACATCTGAATACTGACGTTTGGTTTTGATGGTGTACACTTTTCCAGCATCCAACTCTACAACTGTGCCTCCTGAACTAAAACTTTCTAGTTGTTGATTCGCTTCATCCAGCACTTCTACACTGACGTAACTTCCTTCTTTTAAACCAACCAATTCAAGATAGTAATTTCCTGTAATAGGTGCTGTATAAGAATATTCTTTTAGATTTTCAGACTCAGTTACTGTATCCCGACCTTCTGCTGGGAAAGAAACTTCCTGTGCTGTCTCAATCTCAATCGTTTCTCCCGCAGCAACGGGAGCAACAACTAAACTTTTAGCTTCTTTCTTGGACTCAACCTCTTCAATCGTAGATGAAGATTGTACAGCTTGAGAAGGAACTTCTTTTTGTTGGGTAAATATACCAGAAACCTGTCTATAGCCTATGGTCAGCAAGATGAGCAAAGCACTATAAAACAAGAGTTGGAATTTGTATTGAAAGATAAAAGAGTGCAGAATTGTCAGCAACCATCGTATCAAGTAAAAAGGTGTTAGAAGAATGTTTAACGCTTTATTTTTGGAATTCCCTTTAAAAATGTGTCGGAAATAATCTTTGATTACAATCCCTTTATGATTGTTTTTCAAAGCTAAAAAATCCATGATATTACTTTCACGAATCAAGCTAAAAATAGTAATAGGAATCGTTAACCAGACTGCACTAAGTACAGAAAACTTATCAATAAAATACAGTTGAACAACCGTTGGAATGATCAAACTCAAAATCACCAAAATTAACTCGTTAAAAAACTTAGCTATCTTCAGATAATAAGCTTTCATATACGATTGGAAATAATGTTCAACATCCAGTTCCGACAATTGAAATACTTCTGATAAATTCTGCTTCATCTGCTCATAACTGGAGCTAGCCTCATTCACTATTTTTAGCTCAACAAAGTTCTCCAAGTCTTCATCATCAACCAAGCCAGATATCTGATCCATGGTAACATTTGTCCCCTTATAAACTTGCTCTAGAAAATTCTTTGTAGCTAGCTTAATCCCTTGTTCTTCCCTAAATAGCTCGATTGCCTTTAATATTTTTGAACCAGCCATAATATCTCCTTTTCATATAAACTCCTTATTATAGCTATTCTGACATATTTCCCTGTAAATTTCAACCCCACTACTAGCACTTCTATTATAGAGCCTAAAAAATCAGCAAGCTGGGCTTACTGATTTTGAATGTTTGTTCAAAACAAATTACAATTCCTCAAAGGCATCTTTTACCTTGTCAAAAAATCCTTTTTTATGGGGCTTGACATCAATATTTCCTGCTGCCGCGAATTCTTTAAGAGCTGCTTTTTGGCGGTCATTCAAACCTGTCGGAGTGACGATATTTACTGTGACATATTGATCACCAATAGCTCCACCACGAACACTTGGGGCACCTTTTCCTTTGAGTCGGAAGGTCTTACCAGTCTGGGTACCTTCAGGAATGACCATATCCACATCACCGTGAACCGTTGGCACATGAACTGTATCTCCAAGTGCTGCTTGGACAAAGTTGAGGTTCAGTTTATAGTGAATAGTGGTCCCTTCACGTTCAAACTTGTCTGAAGGTTGGACCTGAATGACAACGTAGAGATCTCCGTAAGGACCTCCATTGAAACCAGCTTCACCTTGACCTGCCAAGCGAATACGTTGACCAGTTTCCACACCAGCTGGCACCTTAACCGTCACAGTATGGGCTTGTTTTTCATGACCAGTTCCATGACAGGTTGTACATGGGTCTTTGATTTGTTTTCCGCGACCATGACAGACATCACAGGTCATTTGACGGCGCATGGTTCCAAGTGGAGTTTGGGTGTCCACATTGATCACTCCAGAACCATGACAACGCCCACAGGTTACTGGACTTGTTCCAGGTTTGGCACCTGAACCTGTACAGGTTCGACAAGTTGCCTCACGGTTATAGGAAACTTCACGTTCCACACCAAAAATCGCTTCTTCAAACTTCAAGTTGACCGCATACTGCAAGTCATCCCCTTGACGAGGTGCATTAGGATTGCGCGTCGCACCACCTCCACCAAAGAAGCTAGAGAAAATGTCTTCAAAGCCACCGAAACCTGCTCCGTCGAAACCACCAAAGCCTCCTGCTCCTCCGCCGAAGCCACCGTTTGCTCCAGCAGGACCATACTGGTCATAGGCAGACCGTTTTTGCGGATCGCTCAAGGTTTCATAAGCCTCTTGGACCTCCTTGTATTTATCCTCCGCACCCGGATCCTTGTTAATATCTGGATGGTATTTCTTTGAAAGCTTCCGATAAGCCTTCTTAATCTCGTCCTGAGAAGCGCTCTTAGAAACGCCCAGACGATCGTAATATTCTGTATTGTTCATAGTTTATGATACAAAAGGCGTTAAGCGGACACAGCCAAAATAGGAGTTTTGACGCAGGACGCCACCGTCCTAGGAAAAACTATCTTTTTGGTACAGTCCGTAGCCCGTGTTCGAATTACCGAACTTGTATTCCTTTCTTTGAAATGTTGAAAGTAGCCCGTGTTCGATTACGAACACTTTCCTTTCTATGAAGATATTAAGCCGTTAAGCGACTCAAAGAAAAATAAGGAGTGAAAGTGTCCGGTGGAACACTTTCAGCCCTGTCGCACAAAAATAATAAGCGACAGGTATTCCTCAAAAAGTCTATCCCCAGACTTTTTGACTTTTTCATAGAGTCGTAGGCGTATTCAATTCTGTAAAAGTTAGAAGGGTATTTACCCAAAAACAGAGGCTGGGTTGCAACCTCTGTGATTGGAAATTTTATTGACGAATGATTTCTATTCTCGAGAAGATGAGAATTGAGTTCGAGCTAAGAACTTCGGAAAAAATGATTTTCCAAACCCTAGATACTCAAAGAAATTCAAGACTAGGCTAGGCAACTGGACGAAGATTGAACTAGAGTTCATCGAGGAGAGTTAACAAAGCCTAGTGAAGAATTTCGAAGCTCGGGATAAAAAGGTCTCCTGAACCATTTACGACGTGAGAAAACAAAGTCGATAATACTTTGTTTTCGAGCTAGTAAGACACCTAGGTTAGCCGCAATAGCGGTAACCGTTAACTGATGAGCTACTTTTAGTAGCCATCAGTTTTGGTGTGTTACTTTTCAGTAAACTCGCCGTCTACGACATCATCGCCTGCGTTGTTAGCTGTTTGGGCGCCTTCTTGGCCTGCGGCTGCTTGTTGTGCTGCTGCGGCTTGCTCGTAGAGTTTCACTGCAAGAGCTTGAGCTTTTTCATTGAGGTTTTCAAGTTTCGCTTTCATGTCGTCCAAGTTGTTAGCCTCTTGAGCTGCTTTCAACTCGTCAAGAGCTGCTTGAGCTTGGTCACGTTCTGCGTCGAAGCCTTTGCCTTCAGTTTCTTTCAGAGTTTTCTCAGTCGCAAAGATTGCTTGGTCAACATCGTTACGAAGGTCAACTTCTTCCTTACGTTTCTTATCTGCTTCAGCGTTTGCTTCTGCATCTTTCATCATGCGGTCGATTTCTTCATCTGTCAAACCTGAGTTAGACTGGATAACGATGGTTTGCTCTTTTTGCGTACCAAGGTCTTTGGCTTTTACAGAAACAATACCGTTCTTGTCGATGTCAAATGTTACTTCGATTTGTGGAATACCACGAGGTGCTGCAGGGATGTCAGTCAATTGGAAGCGACCAAGAGTCTTGTTGTCTGCTGCCATTGGACGCTCACCTTGAAGCACGTGGATATCAACAGCTGGCTGGTTGTCTGCCGCAGTTGAGAAGACTTGTGATTTAGAAGTTGGGATAGTTGTGTTGCGGTCGATAAGTTTTGTAAATACACCACCCATTGTTTCGATACCAAGTGACAATGGTGTTACGTCAAGAAGAACAACGTCTTTGACATCACCAGTGATGACACCACCTTGGATTGCCGCACCCATAGCAACAACTTCATCAGGGTTCACAGATTTGTTTGGCTCTTTACCAGTCTCAGCCTTAACAGCTTCTACAACGGCTGGGATACGAGTTGAACCACCGACAAGGATAACTTCGTCGATTTCTGACAAGCTGAGTCCAGCATCTGAAAGAGCTTGACGAACAGGAATTTTTGTACGTTCTACAAGGTCGTAAGTCAATTCGTCAAATTTCGCACGAGTCAATGTCATTTCCAAGTGAAGCGGACCTGCTGCACCTGCAGTGATGAACGGCAAGCTGATTTGAGTTGATGTTACACCTGACAAGTCTTTCTTCGCTTTTTCAGCCGCATCTTTCAAACGTTGAAGGGCCATCTTGTCAGCTGACAAGTCGATGCCATTTTCTTTCTTGAATTCTGCTACCATGTGGTCGATAATCTTTTGGTCAAAATCGTCACCACCGAGCTTATTGTCACCTGCTGTTGCAAGTACGTCAAAGACACCGTCACCGAGTTCAAGGATAGATACGTCGAAAGTACCACCACCAAGGTCGAATACCAAGATTTTCTCGTCTTTGTCAGTCTTATCCAAACCGTAAGCAAGGGCTGCTGCAGTTGGCTCGTTGACAATACGTTCTACTTCAAGACCCGCGATTTTACCAGCGTCTTTTGTTGCTTGACGTTGGGCATCGTTGAAGTAAGCTGGAACAGTGATAACCGCTTTGGTTACTTTTTCACCAAGGTATTCTTCAGCGTAGCCTTTCAAGTATTGAAGGATCATTGCTGAGATTTCTTGTGGAGTGTATTCTTTGCCGTTTGCTGAAACTTTTTCAGAAGTTCCCATTTTTGATTTGATAGAGATAATGGTATCTGGGTTAGTCACTGCTTGGCGTTTTGCCGCGTCACCAACGATGATTTCACCATTTTTGAAAGACACAACAGACGGTGTTGTGCGGTTTCCTTCTGGGTTTGCGATGATTTTTGATTCAGTTCCTTCAAGAACTGCAACTGCTGAGTTTGTTGTACCTAAGTCAATACCGATAATTTTAGACATATGTTTTACCTCTTTTTAATTTACTTTCTTTTCAAGTAGTTTAACGACATTTCGGTCAAGTTTCTTTTTTGGGAAATAGCAGAGCGACTATTCTGATACGACTACCATAGCAGGTCTCAGTAAGCGTTCATGCAACTTGTAGCCTTTTTGGAAGACTTGAGCGATGTGTTCTGCTGGGCAGTCGTCTGTGGCTGGAACAGTTTGAATAGCCATGTGAAGATTTGGGTCAAAGACATCTGTTGCGACTTCTTCTACCCCTTCTTCTTTGAGGGCTTGAATCAAGCTTTCCTGTACCATTTCCAAGCCTTTTTTGACATCTTCTGTCAAACCTTCGACTTGAAGGGCACGCTCCAAGTTATCCAAGCTCGGCAAGATTTTCTTAGCCAAGTCTTGCGAACGGTAACGCTGAATGGTTTGGCGTTCCTCGTTGGCACGGCGTTGGATATTTTGCATTTCAGCATGGGCACGGAGGTACTTGTTTTCAAATTCCTCTGCACGCTCATTTGCCAAGTCCAATTCTGATTTTTCAGGAGCTTCGACAACTTCTTCTGTTGTTTCAACCTCTTCTACGATTTCTTCGTTTTTGATTTCTTCTGACAAAGCATTCTCCTTCTAATTGACTTCATAATGATTACTACTTAAATATCTGTAGTAATCGGTTAATTTCATAAATAGGACGCGGCTGATGATGTTGATTAAGCTCATCTGCCTACGATAGTCCATGTCAACAGGACCAAGCAAACTCATCTGGGCCATACCCCGATAGGGGATTGGAAAGCGATGATGAATGACTGTCACATCAGCTAGGGCAGGATCCCTATGTTCCGCCACAGAAATGCTGGTCTGCTGGTTTGGTCCCAAACCCTGCCGCAACTCTGGCGCTAAGAACTGTGGGCTATCCAAGAGCTGATAGGTGGCGAGATTGCCATAGGTCAGCGAAGCGACCTTTCCACTGATAAAGACTGATTCTTGGAAGAGGTTGGAAAAGATGTAGTCCATCAGATCCAAGACATTGTCCGTCGTGGTAAAGTAACGCTGCACCACTTGGGGAATCTCCGTCCGCAGCTTGTAGTGGATTGCCAAGACCGTCTGGTCAACGAAGCGTTCATCCACCAGGCGTTTGAGCACTTCCAAGTCCCTGGTCAAAAAGTTCTTGGGAATGGCAAACTGGACGGTAACAGGTTTGGACTGATCCAAGGTCAAGACTGCCAGAGCATCGTGGCTACTGAGTTGCACGATGTCAAAGGAAGTCAACTGCTGACTGGTCGGCTCCACATCTAAGATGACCGAAGTGTAGCCTGTCAAATCCGCTAGGACTGTACTGGCCCGCTCCAAGATGTCTTCCAACTTGAAGGCTTCAAAATCGAAGGCCTTGACTACCTGATAAACATCTTCTTCATTGATGTGTTCCAAGTTGAGCGAGTGGTTGACAAAGTATTGAAAACCAGCCCGACTGGGCATCCGACCACTTGACGTGTGGGCCTTTTCTAGCAAGCCCAGTTGCTCTAGCTTAGCCATATCATTGCGAATGGTAGCCGAACTAGAAGCAATCATCTCCTGTAAGGCTTTAGAACCAACTGGCTCATGATGACGCGTAAACAATTCAACAATCAGATTCAAAATATCATTTTGACGTTGGGTAATCATCTCCGCTCCTTTCATGAACACTGTTGATTTTTATATTTTTAGCACTCTATAACGATGAGTGCTAAACTTTATACTCCCATTATACGCCGAAAAAATGGATTGTCAAGAGGAAAAGACAAAAAATTAGCACTCTTTCACCTAGAGTGCTAAAAATCAGTCTGAGGACCGAGAGCGTTTTTCCTTCAATCAAAAAAATCAGAGAAAACTCCCTGATTTCATTTCTTGATTGTTTTAGAAAATGGTGTTTTATGTGTCGTGATAAAGTTTTCAAGCCAGCTAGCATCATCGCTCTCTGTCGCTACTTCTTCCCTTTCCTCATCCGTGTCCTGTTCTTCATCATCTGAAAAATCGACTTTCCCAAACAGAACTACCTTGCCCTCCGTTTCAGCACTTGCTGAACTGCTATTAGTTGTTAGAAGCCCAAAAGTTACAAAACCTAGCATTGCAAGAGCACCTAAAACAAGTAATTTCTTCATCATTATTTCCTCCAAGATAAATAAACATCGTTTTGTAAAGTTGTAAAACTTACAAGTACTATCTTACAGGAAATGGCGAGCCACTTAAAATTCATTACATATCTGTAACTTTCTCAATTTCCTTATTGATTTGGTGGATTAAATCATAGCAATCTAAAAATTTGGCAATATGTAGGCATTCCTTCATTATTTCTAGGCCATTATCATTTCCATTCATGTAGGACAAGCGTGCTTTTAGGAGTTTAAGCAGCAAGCGATCCCGCATATTCTTTTCCATGATATTGACAGAGTCAAGAATTTTGAGAAAGCGAATAGCAGCAAGCTCCTCTCCCCTATCTAACAAGCTACTCGAAATATTGATGAGCACCTTATAGACATTATCTCTGTTTTCTGTAATATCCATATAAAACTTAGTTCGATTGAGAACTTCCATTCCCAGAACTTCTAACATCTTGCTAGGAAGACCTCTGCTACAATTTCCGAAAATCCAGAGTTCGAATTTCCCCCAATCATCTATGGACATTAAATAGTCCGATAGAATAGCTTTTTCGTCCTCAGAAACATCATAATCAGGATCGCACCATTGCTGCTTGAAGATATGAAAGGCCGCGACCATTACCCTATCAAACGGACGACCATCTCTATCATACTCTGCTTGATGGAACAAAATTTTATTATCCATATACTGAGCATTGTGACTATAAACTGCACGGACAAATTCCTCTGATGAAAACAAATTATCTATCTGAAAGTAGGACTGGTAGAGGGTAGAAAATTCGCCCTCTACCACATTCATCCGTTTCAAGCAATAAAAAAATGTATCTACAGAAAGATTGCTCTTTCCGTTTTCAAAGCGTGATAACTGAGCAGGTGTCACGAAATCCCCTGCCACTTCTTTTAGAGACATATTTTTTGATTCACGAATGAGTTTAAAAATTTTTCCGTAAGTTCCCATTATATTCTCCACGCGTTACATTTATGTAACGAAATTTGCTAACTTTTGAATCTAGTATATCATAGATTTATCATTTTTTTATAGAAAGGCAGGTAGTTATGTCATCTCTCTTATCTACCCAAGAATTATCAAAGCAATATGGGAAACAAAAGGCCGTTCAGCAGGTTTCTTTAACTATTAATAAAGGTGAAATCTGTGGCTTAGTCGGTGAAAATGGTGCTGGGAAAACAACGCTTCTCAGAATGTTATCGGGCCTCATTTCCCAAACTTCAGGTACCATTACTAGCTCAAAAGATTGTCGTATTGGAGCTTTAATTGAATCCCCTGCTCTACAACCTAATTTATCTGCGATCGATAATCTTCGTTACATGGCTCTGCAATTAAATCTCAAGCAAGCGGATGAAAAAATCTTAGAGACATTAGCAATTGTCGGTTTAGAGGATGTGGATCCTAAGAAAAAATCCAAAGATTTTTCACTGGGAATGCGTCAACGTTTAGCCATTGCATTAGCTATCCTAGATGACCCTGATTTTTTAATCCTAGACGAACCGATTAATGGTCTTGACCCTGTTGGAATCAAAGAGATGAGAAGTATTATTTTAAATCTTCGAAATCAATATGGGATGACCATCCTTATCTCCAGTCACATCCTATCAGAGCTTGAGATGGTGGTTGATCGATACATTATTATGCATAAGGGCCTTATCGTCAAAGAATTCTCAAAACAAGAGCTTGAACAAACCCTAGAAGAACAGCTCTATCTACAAACGAACAACCATCCTAAGACCTTGACTATCCTTGAAGAGCATGGCATCGCTTACAAAATAGATAAGGATTATATCAGTCTGTCATCAGATACGAATGTTATGAGCCTCATTCATCTCTTGATAAACCATGAGATTGAGGTCAAAGAAATTTTTAAACAACAAATGTCATTTGAAGATTATTACCTGACATTGATTCAAGAAGGAGAAGAGCATGATACATTACTTTAAAGCTGATTTATTTAAGATTCAAAAAGAACAGAGATTAACGATTTCATTGGGAATATTGGCTTTACTGTCCTTTTTATCCGCTTTTTTGTTGCATGGCAACGAAGACTTCACTAGCTCTCTTATTCAATTGCTTTCTCAATTTATCACACTATTTTTTATCGTTCCAGCCAACCTATTCTTTGGAGAAGATTTTACTTACCGTACCATCAATCATATTATTATCAAGCAACAAACAAGAAAAGGGGTGTTTTTCTATAAAGTCTTAGCAACCCTTGTGCTAGATCTCGCTTATATCCTTCTAGCCTATTTATTGAGTAGCAGTGTTGGCTTGCTTCTAGGTGATCGTATTGATGTTGCAGAAATGCTACAAAGTTTTATTGCTCAAACTCCTTTATTTATCTGTGTCTCTTTGTTATCCGTCCTGATATTTGTCAAGTCCAACAAGGTCAATCAAGCCTATCTTATCTTTAGTTTAATTAGCCTTCTTTTTGACAATATCTCCAACCTCATTACTAGTAATCTACTCCATATGAAATTACCAACAGATTATTTTCTATTCCTTTCCCTCCAACAAGGGGAACATATTTCAAGGTTATCCATGGGTGTTAGCTTTATGGCTACCCTCATCTACCTTTATCTGAGTTACTTTATCTTTAGTAGAAAAGAGTTAAAATGATGTAGCTTAGATTTCATATATAAAAAACATGTATGTCACACATCAGAAAAAACGTATGACATACATGTTTTCATTTCACATTTATTTCCCTTGGGCAATCAATTCTGCTCCACGTTTGCGGTAGGATAGGTCGCCAACTGCTTCAATTAAAAGCTTGCCATTTTCGTATTTGAGGACGGTGATTGAGCCGTTATCCAGGAAGACATTGGCACCACGCTCTGGCTCCAACAGATGGGCCAGGGTTGCAATGGTCATACCGTGACTAACTACAAGGGCATTGCCACCGCCCTGCTTTTCCAAGTCTTGGGCGATGGCCTCAAAGCCTGTCAGGATACGATTGCTCAAGACCTCCCAAGATTCTGCCCAACCAGCGGTATCTGCTTCTTGGATACCTGCTGCGATTTCCGCAAAGGACATGCCTGTCGCATCAAGAGTCCCTTTCAAACGAGGCAGGACACCCTGGAAAAGCTCGGCATCATACATGCCCTCGAAACTACCAAAGCACCATTCACGGATACGCTTGTCTTGGTAATATGGGATTTTTCCTAAAATTCCCAACTCACGCTGGGCAATGGTCATGGTCTGAACGGTCCGCCCCAGGTCACTGGATACGGCTAGTTTAAAATCAATGCCTGCATCCTTGAGCCCCAAGCCCAATTCATGAATTCCTTCCTCACCAGCCTTGGTCAGCGGTGTATCACACCAGCCCTGCACGCGCCCGATGGTATTAAACATGGTTTTCCCATGTCGAGAAATATATAATCTTACATCTGCCATAGTGTTCTCCTTGTCTTTTCTTACTATTAAGTATAGCAAAAAACCGACTGCTTGTCGCAATCGGTTTACGTTTTTAGTTCTTAAAACTATGAATCGGTGCTGGAATTTGTCCGCCACGGTTGATAAAATCCACAGACGAAGCCTGATTGACCTTCATGACAGGGGCTGTTCCCAGAAGCCCACCAAATTCAATCATGTCCCCTTCTTTTCCAAGTGGAATAATACGGACCGCAGTGGTTTTCTGGTTGATAACCCCAATGGCCGCCTCATCCGCAATCATAGCCGCGATAGTTTCAGCAGGCGTTGTTTCTGGAATGGCAATCATATCCAAACCTACAGAACAGATGGCCGTCATAGCTTCCAATTTTTCAAGGTTGAGCGACCCATTTTGCACCGCTGCAATCATGCCCTCGTCCTCAGACACAGGGATAAAGGCACCTGACAAGCCACCGACTTGGTTGCAGGCCATAACTCCACCCTTTTTCACTGCGTCATTGAGCAGAGCAAGGGCAGCGGTCGTTCCGTGCGTACCTACAGTTTCTAAGCCCATTTCCTCCAAAACCCGTGCCACTGAGTCGCCAACCGCTGGCGTCGGGGCAAGGGACAGGTCCACGATACCGAACTTGACACCCAGGCGTTCGCTAGCCATATTGCCGACCAACTGACCGATACGGGTAATCTTGAAGGCCGTCTTTTTGACGGTTTCTGCCACCACATCAAAACTCTCGCCACGCACTTTTTCAAGGGCACGCTTGACCACACCAGGCCCAGACACACCGACATTGATAACCACATCCGCCTCGCCGACACCATGGAAGGCACCAGCCATGAAAGGATTGTCCTCGACCGCATTGGCAAAGACCACCAGCTTGGCCGCCCCCATATCAGAAGCCTCCGCCGTCTCCTTGATGATCCGCCCCATGTCCCGCACAGCCGTCATATTGATACCCGTCTTGGTCGAGCCGATATTGACTGACGAGCAGACCTTAGAGGTTTGGGCCAATGCCTGCGGAATGGAGTTGATGAGGATTTCATCACCTTTTTGGTAGCCCTTTTGAGCGAGAGCTGAAAAACCTCCGATAAAATCGATGCCGATCTCATGAGCCGCCTTGTCCAAGGCATGAGCCAGGGGAAGATAATCCGTGGCATCTGTCGCCGCCCCAATCAAAGCAATAGGCGTCACCGATACCCGTTTGTTGACAATGGGAATACCCAATTCTGCCGCAATCTCATCGCCGACTGCTACCAAGTTCTTGGCCTTGGTGACAATTTTGGTATACACTTTCTCCGCAGCTTTTTCAATATCCGCATCAATACAGTCCAAGAGGGAAATTCCCATGGTGATGGTCCGAATATCGAAATTCTGCTCCTCAATCATTTCAATGGTTTCTCTAACCTGTCTAATATCCATGGAATCTCTCCTTACAAGTTGTGCATGGCATCAAAAATCGCCGCACTTTGAATGTTGATTTTTACATTCAAAGCCTGACCGTAGGCTTCTAGTTCTGCACGAAGCTTGGTGAAATCTTTCTTCTCATCTGATGACACCACCGCCATCATGGTAAAATACTCATCCAAAACAGTCTGAGAAATATCATCAATATTGAGTCCCAACTCCGCAATCTTAGTTGCAACACCAGCAACAATTCCTGACTTGTCCTTACCGACAACTGTAACAATAGCTTTCATCTGAACACCTCTTCTAAATTTTCATTTATTTTATCATAAATATGCAGAAAAAGGTAGAAATCATCTAGTTTCTACCTCTAACGTACCTATTTATTTTATTAATTGTGACCGACGGGCATAGGCTTTCCAGTCAATCCCACGCGCTTCGCACCAGTTTTGTACATTTGGAGCCAAGACCAAATCTTTCTGACGGAGTTCCGCAATATTCTTAGCACCCAGCATGGTCATGATTTCAGCCATCTGCCATTGATAAGTCTTAATAGCCTGCAGGCCGTCATCAAAACGATGCCCCTTACCATCCTTGACATACTGAAGGAAATGATTGGACATACCAACAAGGTCTGCACCGAGGGCCAATGATTTGACAATATCTAGTGGTGTCTTAATACCACCAGATGCAATCAGACTTGGGCGAACTTCTTCAGGAACAGACATGGCTTCCACCAAGGATGTCACAGTTGACTGCCCCCAACCTTCTAAATAGGCATAATCATTGAAGGTCCGACGGGCATTTTCAATCTTGGCGAAATCCGTCCCCCCAGTCCCAGACACATCAATGGTCGTGACACCGACAGAAGCCAGCTGGGCAACCGTTTCTCGGCTCATGCCAAAACCAACTTCCTTGACGATGACCGGTACTTCCATCTCCCGCACTAGGGTTTCAATATTCTTCAACCACATGGTAAAATCACGGTCTCCCTCAGGCATGACAATCTCCTGGGGTGCATTGACATGGATTTGGATGGCATTGGCCTCCAACAAATCCACCGCCCGCTTGGCATTCTCAACACTGTGGTGGGCACCTAGATTGGCAAAAATAATGCCATAAGGATTTTCCCGACGCATAACGGAGAAGGTTTCCGCAACTGACGGATCCTTGATCGCCGCACTAACCGAACCTGAAGCCAGAGCAATCTTCCCAAAATGCCCCATAATTCCCAAGAGGCGATTGATTTCTCGCGTCTTTTTGCTTCCACCAGTCATAGCATTGATGAAGAAAGGAAAGGCAAAGTCCAAACCAGCTACACTGGTCGAAATATCCACTTCATCCACCTTGGTTTGAGGTAGGGAATGATGGACAAACAAGGTCTCCGTAAAGTCCTTGGCCGGTGTGGCACTATATTGCTGGTTGGCCAAGCCAACGTGTTGATCCTTGCGGTCTAAACCAAATTCTCCTAGATAAAACATAGGGTTCTCCTTATTCTCTACTTGTGATCTTTAGTTGGAGTGGAAGAATGCCGGCTTGTTGCCAAGCCTTCTCAATCGCTACTTTTTGTTCCTTACTGTCTACCAAGCAAATGCCGCAGTCACCACCGCCTGCACCAGATGATTTGGCCACCGCTCCATAAGTCTGGACCAGGTCACAGAGTTGGCTCAGTCGAGGCGTTTCAATGACCAAGCCCATCCTTCTCGCAAAGTCTTGTAAGAGCTTGCGGTTTTGAGCAATGGCCTGTCTTACTGACGCTGAGTCATTTGTCTGACAAGCTACTATCAACTGCTCTACACAGGTCTTGGAGTCGGCTAGAAACTGGCTATGAATGTGCTCTTTTTCTGCCTGACTTTTTTGGCTTTCCATCTGGGAAACCAATCGATCTGTCGAAGCCGCCGACCCTGTCCAACCAACCAAGAGGTCTAAGCCTTCAGGTAGCTGGATGGAGCTGATGAACAAACCCTGCCAATCACTTTCTACCAGATCAAGCAGGGACAGCTCTGCCATTTTCCCTAAAAGCCAAGAACGGTCCAGGGAATGATAGGCGATTAAACCACCAAAACTGGAAGCCGCCAAGTCACCGAAGGACCCCGTCATACCTAGCTTGGTCTGGGCCAAAGCTGCCAGCTTGTAGGTCAGGAGGGCATCTGGTCGGTGACCGTAGTAGGTTAGCAGGGCCTTGACCGTCGCAACCGTCACTGCCCCTGACGACCCCAAGCCATACTTGGCACCTGAAGTCTGGTCATCCAGATCAGATTGGACCGCTAGGCTGTAGGTTGCTTGACAGGACTGACCTTTGGCTGTCAGATAGGCTTCTGTCACCTGCATGGCTGTCTCAATCAGAGCATAAGGATGGTCACCTTGGACATGAACGACACCTTCCTGACGCTCCCAGGTCAGATAGAGGTCTGCTTGCTGGCTGGAGTGAAGAAGACCGTGGTCACTTGTTTCAATGGTGACAGTCAGGTATTGGTCAAGGGCCGCAATCACTGCGGGATAGCCTGCCTCGACAACTGCGTATTCCCCTGCTAGAAAGAGTTTTCCAGGTATCTTTACTTGTACTTTCATGCTACAAGCCCTTCTCAAACGTTGCTTGCGAAGCCTGCCACTCGTCTTCGCTGAGGACGTAGGCAGCAGGACCAGGCTTGCTGGTAATGATTTTCTCTCTTGGGAAGACTTTGGCCAATTCAGCTACTAGCTCATCCATTTGACTTGCCCGGCAGAGGACCTTGACATTCGGTCCTGCATCCATAGTCATGTAGGCTGATAAGCCACTTTCCTCACGAACCTGACGGACTGCTTCTTGGGCCACTAGACTATCCGCTGACCAGTAGGTAAATGGCGGATTGGCAGAAAGCGTCGTTGCATGCATTTTCATGCCGTTGTGTTCTGTGATTTGACCAAGTTTTTCAAAATCACGGCCGGCAATAGCTGCCTTGATGTCCACCAAGTCTTGTTTGGCGGTTTCTACCCAGGCGGAATAAAATGGCGAGGTAGCAACCGTGTGGTCCATTCCCTCTCGGCTGGCAATCTTTTTCGGTCCAGTGTTGACGGCTAAGACGACCATGGCAATATCCCAATCGGCATCGTCAATGGGATGAGCCATAGAATCTTCCGAACCCGTTCCCATATCCCACTCGACAAATCCACCGAATAGGCTACGTGTGCTAGAGCCAGAACCCCTGCGAGCAAGGGTTGATAGGGTGGCTGGTGACAAATCTAAATCCAAGGCAGTTGCGGTTGCAAGTGCAAGTGCTGCGAAGGCTGATGCTGAGCTGGCCAAACCAGCCGCAGTCGGAACAAAATTTAGACTTTCCACTCGGGCAAATGCCCTTTCACCTATATATTCGCAAAACAAATCCAAAAATCGAGAAATTTTTAAAATTTCTTTTTCTTTTTGTAAGATTCCGTTGAGATAGAACTCATCAGCAGTTAATTCTGGGTCAAAAACGACCTTGGTATCAGTATAAAATGCGTCAAGGGTCAGAGATAGACTGGAATTCATGGGTAGGAATAATTCCTTATCTCGTTTTCCCCAGTATTTAATCAAGGCAATATTGGTATGGGCACGAGCTATGCCTGTTTGTTTAGTCATTGGTTTCTCCTAAGTACTGTATCCAGGTTTGGCGGGCACCTGCTTGGTCAAGGATGTGTGCAAGATTTTGGGCATCCTGGGCTGTTCTTGCCAGGGCAATCATGCAGCCACCTCGGCCGCCACCAGTTAATTTGGCTCCGAGAGCTCCATTTTCTTGGGCAAGGCTGACTAGCTTATCCAGGCTAGGATCAGACACGCCTAATTTTTGCAGAAGGGCATGAGCTTGGTTCATTCTGCTGCCTAGAAGCTCTGCCTGGTCTGTGGCTAAATCTTCCTTGGCCTGTCGGGTCAAGTTACCCAGTTCTTCTACTAGCTTGATAGCCTCTGGCTTTTTCTCCAACAAATCCGCCACGTCTGAAATGGCTTCTAAGGTGTTTCCCGTCACGCCTGTATCAGCCACTACCAAGTGGGAACGGAGTTTCAGCTCCAAGGGTTCGATGGGCTGGTGCTTGATAAAGAAGACGGGGGACTTGCCGCTGGTGGTCGCCGCATCTATGCCTGATGGATTGCCGTGAGCAATTTTTTCCGAAGATTGGACGACGTCCCAGAGTTCGCTGTCGGTCAGTTCTTTCTTATAGTAGGCAAAGAGGGCGCGTGCTACTGCAACTGCCACAGCTGCACTGGAACCCATGCCTCGCTCGGCAGGAATGGTGGAACTAATCTCAATATGGATCGCTGGGTCTGTCGGCGCACCAATACGATAGAGCGAAAAACGAATGGCATGCTTGAGACTTTCCCAGATTTTTGGCATCTTGTGAACCAGCCCTTCATAGAAGTCACAAGCAACAGTCAGCGCTTCCCCTTGAGCAGTTACCTGAGCAATAATTTCAACAGCAGAAAAAGGCATAGCAATTGCTGGTTGCCCATAGACCACCGCATGCTCTCCCATCAAAATGATTTTCCCATTTGCTTTTCCTACTACCGACATACTTTTCTCCTTATACAATCACTACTATTATACCACTTTTACATAAGAATAAAACACACGAAAACAGCCGACCACGGCCGACTGTTCTCTAGGAGATTATATGAAAAAGATATGCCAGCCGTTTGAGCTTTAGCTCTTACGGATGACGATACTGAATGAAATTCAGTAAAGTTGTTCGCTATTTCTAGCTTGAATATAGTATATGGCTACTAACTTAAAAGAAACTGAAAGTTTTCTTAGCCTTATCTTAAATTGATTCTTGTTTTGAATACCTATACTGAAAAAATAGCACCCCTGCTCGGAAGGCATTATCTAAAATCGTTGCAATCCAAATGGCTGACAAACCGATTTTAAAAAATGTTACAAGTAAATAAGCTATTCCAATCCGCACTAGCCACATACCGATAGTTGTGGCATAAAAGGGTAATCTAGCATTTCCTAAACCTTGCCACAGAGCTGTCAAAATAAGAGTACCAGCTGTAAAGGGAACTCCCAACATGGCATAAAATAATACTGTTTGACTAGCTTGTGCTGCTTGAATATCCTTAGTATAAAGATCGATTAGGAAAGGACCCGCAAAATAAGTCACACCAGCTACCAAAAACATAAACAGCAAAGAAAGGCCAAAGCTTGTTCGAAAAATATGTCGGACCATAGCCTTATCCTGTCTGTGTTTCGCTGTAAGGATGATTGTCGCGGTAGCAATCCCTAAAGCCGGCATATAATTAAACTGCGTCAGGGTTTCTCCAATCGCATTTCCAGCTACCGTCGCTGTTCCTAAGCTGGTAATCAAAGCTACGACTACCACATCTCCCACCCGCATCATCAACCGTTCACCAGTTGCTGGCAGGGCAAGTCTAAGCAGTTCTTTATCAAAGGACCAGGTCCATGGTTTTAAAGAAATTGGTAAGCGAGACCAAAGCAGGCTACAACCAATCAATCGCGATAATACCGTTCCAATCGCAACCCCAGCTACACCTGCATGAAGCACAAAGACTGCAAATGCTGAAAATAGTGCATTTAAAATGTTAGAAAACAGGCTGATATACATAGAAAAACGTGTTTCCCCCAAGGTTCGTAAGATTGCACTCAAACTTGTCATAAGTCCCAAAAAAAGCGCTCCCCCACCAACCAATATCAAATAAAGACCTCCAGCCTGTACCACTTCTGACTCTGCCCCCAAGCTAGTAAGTACTATTGGACCTGCCAGAACTGAAAAAATCCCTAAAAGAAGACCGATAAAAACTGTAAACTTGACACTTTCACTAGCAGTTCCTCCAATGCCTTCTGAGTCCTCTTCACCCAAAGTCTGAGCCAAACGAGAAGACACCGCTGCTGCTAGGGCAATAAAAACCGCCTGATAGACGACTAAAATATTATTAGCAAGGGAAACTCCAGACAAAGCTACGATGCCAATACTGGCTACTAGATAAGAGTCTACTACTCCCATTAACATCTGGAGAAGGTTTTCCCCCATGGCTGGAAAGGCAATGGTTAAAATTTCTTTATAGGTTTGTTTGTTCATAATCTCTATTTCAACTGTTTAATATCTACTATTTTATCACAAACAAGATTCAATAGCTCTTCATCGTGAGAAATTAACAAAACCAACTTATTCTTCATTTTTAAGTCTACTAAAGCAGAAGCAACTTGTTGCATTCGTCTCAAATCCAAACCGCTCGTCGGTTCATCAAAAATGAAAATTTCCTTATCTGCCAGTAAGCTGGCCACTATCATCACGCGCTGTTGTTCACCACCCGATAAACTGACCGGATGCCTCTCCAACAAGTCCGATAGACCAAAACGAGCTACCAAATGTTCATCGACAGCTCTATTTTTCCTTCCAAGAGTAAGTTCTCGCCTAACACTTTCCGCAAATAGTTGGAGGCGAACATCCTGCATAACAAAGGCTGTTTTTTCCAATCTCTGGCGACCAGACAAGGTTTGACCTTGCCAAGAAATCCTACTCTTCTTATCTTCCGCTAAACCGACCAGATAACGAGCAAGGCTTGTTTTTCCAGAACCATTCGATCCAACCAAACCCACCACCTGTCCTGGTGCCAAGCAAAGCTTTTCAATCTTGTAGAGAGTATTCTCTTTCTGACTTACCGATAAATTTTCAACAAGTAACCCCTCTTTATCATTAACAAACTGGTCCGCCAGCTCCGCTATTGCCCGCCCATAAGGCTCCGAGTCATAACAACGCAGTCCCATATCCTGACGGCATTCTTCTGTCCGACTTAAAAACTCATCTGCTAGATAATCCGTCACCACTTGCCCATCTTGAAAATATAAATAGCGATCTGCCAACTGACTGAGATAAGACAGTCTATGCTCGGCAATAATGATGGTCTTTCCTTGGCTTTTTAAAGTTTTCAAGATGTCCTGTACAATCGCAATCCCTTCCTGATCTAGGTTGGCAGTCGGCTCATCTAAAACCAAGACTTCTGTCCCTTGCATGGCTGCAACAGCCAAGGCTAGACGTTGTTGCTGACCACCTGATAGGCTGGAAATCGTTCGCTGGCTAAGAGAAGCCAAACCAAATAATTCCATAACCCAAGCCAGGCGATTCTCGATTTCTTCTCTTGACAAACCCTGATTTTCACAAGGGAAAACCAATTCCTGCAAGACCTGACTATGAAAAAATTGAGTAGACGGATGCTGAAAGACTGAAGCAATGTGCCGAGATGTTTCTTCCAGACTAGATTTTTGTAAATCCAAGTTCCCTAAGAAAATTTGTCCCGAAAGCTGAGCAGGATAATATTCTGGCGTCAAACCATTCAGTACCTTGAGAAAACTAGACTTCCCAGAGCCACTCTGCCCACATAAAACAACACACTGGCCTTCTGGAATGGTCAAATCCTCTATCTGCAAGGCTGGTTTATCTGCCCCTGAATAAGTTAATGCTACATTTTTTACCGTCACAGCCGGACGAGAATCAGAAAAACGAGACAACATAAGCAAAGACTCCAATCTAGCACGGTCCAAGACGACCGAATATATGCAGGTGATTTTGTAGATACAGCCAAACCTTTTGCCAGACTGGCTACTGTCAATTCCTGAGCTGTTCGCAAGAGAGACATCATCAAGGGAACCAAGAAAAACTCCATGTACTGGAGTGGCTTACAAACCACATCTCTCTTCCGTAAAAAAATTCCTCTAACCTTCAAAGAGGCACAAATCGTACGAGCATCCTGTTTAATGGCAGGTAGGAAACGAAACATTACTCCCAACGTCAAAAGAAATACCTCTGGCAACCGCCATTTCCGCAAGCCATGAATGAGTTCGTAACCACTTGTCGTCATCAGTAATAGATGTCCTGCCAAAAGCGGAGGCCATGTATAGGTCAATACAAGCAACAAATGCGTCAGCCATGCTGGTAAAAATGTAATATAGGACAACAGACAAAAAATAGAATAGGCTATCGGACTCATTATAGCCATTTTCCGCTTGCCAGAAAACCAGAAAAGCAGGCTAAGACCTAAGACCAGCACTGCATTTTCTAATATTGTAAGCCTCATCCCATAGGTAAAACTAGTGAAGATGACGAGAATAATTTTTGTACGAGCATCTAATTTCATGAAAGATAACCTGATTGTTTAAAATAGCGCTGAAGCATATATTGACCAAACAAACCACTGATAAGAGCTGTTAAGATAATGGTCGTTGACAACCATAGCACATTCTCTGGAGTGAAATCAAGCATGACACGAGCGATGTATTCTGCTGATTTTCCACGTGCCAAAAGATTGGCCTCATAGGCATCTCGCATGAACCACATAAGAATAATAGGTCCTAAGTTTCCAAAAGAGAAAATGATATAGCTAAAAAGATTGGTCCATTTTTGTTTATAGTGACCTGACTTCGCTACCATTTCTGCCAAAAAACCAAAGGTCAAACTTGGGAGAAAGGCCGCTGTCATATAGCCTGATAGGAAAAAGAAACAGGCCATTACTGCTCCAACCAGACTAATTGAACCAAATTTACCAACCTTGGCTACCAATAACATATAAACAGGGCCTGCCAAAAGTGCTGCTCCAGCAGGTGCATACATCATATTGCCCGAACGATCAAAAACCAAGCTCAACAAGGTTCCTAGACCAACACAAACAAAGTAGAGGGCAGCAAAAGCCCCTGTTACCATCAGATCTTTTACTTGTAATTTCTTCATTTATTTTTCCTTTACTAATTGTCCGTCTTCCAAGCGGAAAATGGTATCCGCACAAGCCATGGTCGAGCTTCTATGGGAAATCAAGAAGACCATGCCCTGACAATGTTCCTTAACCAGCTGGATAAAGCGGGCTTCATTGAGCGAATCTAGGTTACTAGTTGGCTCATCAAAGATATAGCAATCCGCATTTTTGAGCAGGGCCCGCATGAGTTCCAAGCGTTGCCCCTCTCCTACTGAAAAATCACCGGCCTCCACAAGCGTATCCAAGCCCTGCGGTGCTGCCAAAATCCGTTCTTTCATGTGGCATTTTTCTGCCAAGTCCATGATGGTTTCATCCGACACATCCGTCCGTCCCAAGAGGAGATTTTCCCGAATGGTCTGGCGGAAGATTTGCGGCACCTGTGGTACATAGGCAAAAGACCCCTGCAAATGTGCCTTATCTACCTGCCGACTATCCAAGCCAGACAGGCGGATTTGGCCTTGCTGCCAGTCATACCACCGCATGATTAGTTTCATCAAGGTGGATTTTCCTGCACCGGACTCACCGACCAAACCAATAATACCACCCTGTTCAAACTGGACAGACAGGTTACGATAGAGCCCTGTTTCTCGGTCATCATAGTCGAAGTCCAGTTGCTCAATGGCAATGTCTTTCACGCTGACCTCAACCAAGTCACCTGTTCGCTCTGCTTCTTTTTCATCCAAAAGAGCATAGATATTGCGGCCGGCATTCATAGCCCGCTTGAAACCAAGTGGCAAACGGCTGAGCTCCAAGAAGGGAGCAAAGGAGCTAGTGAAAGAAACCAGGAGGGCTACTCCTGTCGCTAAGTCCAAACTCTGACTGCCAACCAAGTCGAAGGTCAGCCAGGCAAAGCCCATGATAGACAAGCCCACCACCAAGAAGGAAACGGCATACTGCATGAAGTTAGTTTGAGCGACCTTTCGCTCCTGACCATTGACCTCTTGGCTTTTCTGCGTCAGCTTGGCAAAACGAGCATCTGTCTGCTGGAACTGCATCAGGTCCTTCATGCTCTTGAGACTTTCAATAAAGTAGGAAACATAGCCCTTACGGCTAGCATTTTGCTCCTTGAGCAAGGGCTGTAACTGCTGAGCAAAACGATTTGGAATAGCAATCGCCAAAAGGGCATAAGTCACCAGAGCCAATAGAGCCATACCCCAGCTGGATAACCCAAAATAGACTGTCAAACCAAGAGCCACCAGAATCCCTGTACAAATCGGAGCAATGGTGTGGGCAAAGAAAACCTCCAAGGCCTCAATGTCCTCCCCAATCATCTTAAGCAGGCTACCGCTGTCCTGTCGATCCAATTTACCAGGAGCCAGGGCCCGCAATTTTGCAAAAATCAAACGACGGTAAGCCGCTAGGGTATGAAAGGCCACATAATGACCAAAGTAGTGCTCACCATAGCGGAAGGCACCACGTAAAAGCGCTAGGAGAATGAGGATTCCCAAGGTCCATAGCGGGGCAGGATTGCCAGTAAGGGCATTGAAAGCCAGATAGACCAGCATAACTGGAATAGCAATGGTCACCACCTGTCCCAAGACCGCAAAGCAAACCGCCACCGCAATCCGTGGCAAGAGGTGCTTCATGGACTGCAAGAGTCTCGGAATCAGCACACTTGTTGGCATTTCTTTCTTATCCATAAACGGCTTCCTCCAATTCTCTTTGTTGATCAACCAGCTGACCATAAGCCAAGCTAGTCCGATAAAGCGTGGCATGGTTGCCTGTCACAGCTCCTTGGGCAGACAGGAAGAGGATGTCATCTGCCTGCTTCACTTGTTTCATCTTATGGGTAATGATGATGACAATCGCATCCTTGGCCACCAAGTTAATGAGGTCGTAAATCAAACCTTCATTGTCCTGATCGACGCTGGACGTCACCTCGTCAAAGATATAAAGGGAGCGTTTGGTCAAGACCGCACGGGCACAGATGACCTGCTGGCGTTGACCAGGCGACAAGAAGGCACCGTCATCACCCACAATCGTATCCAAACCGTCTGGCAGATTCTTAACAAACTGCAAGACCCCATGCTGATCTGCCCAATCCAAGATGTCCTCCTTGGACCAGTCACAAGCCATGCGTAAATTTTCATAGATTGACTGGTTGAGCAAGGTTGACTGGCCCGACACATAGAGGACCTGCTCATTCAGAGATAACTGACTGACACCTGAAATCTCCTGCTCACCCAAGTAAATAGCTCCCTTATCCGACCGCAAGCGTCCCAAGAGCAACTGGGCCAAGGTCGTTTTCCCCTGCCCTGACTCACCTGCCAAAGCATAGACCTTACCAGCCGTCATGGTCATAGAAATATCTTTTAAGACTGGCTTTTCTCCGTAGGCAAAGGCCAAATCTTCTAGTTTTAGACTGTCAAAAGCAGGCACATGGGCAGCATCGATTTCCTGATCCGCTGTCATACTGTCCAAGAAACCAAAGATGCGATCCGCCATCTTGGTATTCATCATAACCAAGTGCATACCGTAGCCCTGCTCCCGTATGGGTGCAAAAAACTCCGTCGCAATGAGGACAAAGAAGAGCATACTAAAGAGGGACAAATTGCCTGCCGCTAGGCTATTGACCGCCATAAAACCAGACAAGCCAATCCCCAGATACATGACCGCATCCATATAGCCCACCGCTTGCAACTGAAAGCTGAGTAGCTCCATGGTCGCATCGCGGAAGTCCTCGGCCTGCTCATTGAAGGTCTTCTCATAAGTCTCATCCGCCTGATAGGAGTAAAGAGTGTTGAGCCCCTTGAGGTCGTCCAGGAAAAGATTGCCCACATCCATATAGGAACCCCAATAGCGATTCATAATCCGCTTGGACCGCTTCTGCATTGCGATGATGGAAATGGGAATCAGAGGCAAGGCCAAGATGAAAATGACCGCACCCATCGGGAAAATCAGAAAAACCAGCAAGAGAACGGTCGCGCAGTTAAACTGGGTCCGTAAAGAAGAAGCCATGTAGTAGGAATAGTAGGTATCCAGGCTGTCAATCCCCTGTGAAGCGATGTTAAAGACGTCCGCCGCTGTTGCCTTTGATTCAAACTGACCGTCCTTGGCCAAGAGGGCCTCAAAGAAAGACTGCTTAAGTGAATCCCGAGCAAACTGGGAACCCAAGCCCTGCAAACGCTTGGCAATCAAGGCCATACCATAGCCAAAAGCATTGAGCCCCAGCAAGATAAGGACAAACCTTACTAAATCAACCTGCCCACCCTCATAGTAGGTCACAAAGCCCTTAGCAATCAGATAGAAGGAAATAATCCGCATCAAAAATTGTACCCAGGATAGAAAGGCTGCCAAATAGACCAGCTTCATCTTGGGCTTGATACGTTCTTTGAGCCGCTTCAAGAGGGCTTTTTTCTTTTCACGAGAAATTTTTTCTTCTTGTGCCATTGATTACCTCTCTAAAACATATTCCATTATAGTATATCATTCTTTGAATTGTCTGTAAATTTTAATTTTAATAAGAATAAAAAACAAACCACTCAAGATGAGCAGTTTGTCATAAAATGAATCAAAATTAAACACCCAAGTAACGCTCTACTTCAGCCTGCATATCTGCAGCTGCAACAACGGTATTGTGGCGGACTGGTGCAGTTTCCAAGCCGTCCACAGCTGGTGGTAGGGCTACACCTGAAATCTCATGCAATTTGGCAAGGGCTTCAAAGTCAGTCAAGCCTGACTGGCCTGTCACCGCTTCAACCGCAACTACTGGGAACTTGTAAGGACTTGCTGTAGAAGCGATCACTGTCGGAGTTTGGTCACCTGTTTGCTCCACATACTGTTTATAGACAGCTGAGGCAACAGCCGTGTGTGGATCTTCAATGTAGCCTGACTCGTCATAGACACGCTTGATTTCCGCAGCGGTTTCTTCTTCTGTCGCAAAGGCAGCAGCAAAGAGAGATAAGATATCCGCGTCAGCTCCTTGAATGTCATACTGACCAGTTGTGTTCAAAGCTTCCATCAGCTCAGCTGTTTTTGCAGCGTCATTCCCAAAGAGGTGGAAAATCAACCGCTCCAAGTTCGAGGACACCAAGATGTCCATGGACGGACTAGTGGTCACGCGGAAGGTACGGTTCTTGTCGTAAACGCCCGTCGAGAAGAAGTCAGTCAAGACATTGTTGTCGTTGGACGCACAGATGAGCTTGCCAACTGGCAGACCGATCTGCTTAGCATAGTAGGCCGCCAAGATGTTGCCGAAGTTGCCTGTAGGAACGGTGAAGTTGACCTTGTCTCCCGCCGCAATCTCACCAGTCTTAACCAGCTGAGCGTAGGCATAGACATAGTAAACAATCTGTGGCACCAAGCGGCCGATGTTCATGGAGTTGGCTGATGAAAACTGGAGTTTCTTAGCCGCCAACTTGGCACGAAGAGCCTCATCATTGAACATATGCTTGACGTTGGTTTGGGCATCGTCAAAGTTTCCGTCAATGGCCACCACGTGGGTATTAGCCCCTGTCTGCGTGGTCATCTGCAATTCTTGGACCTTAGACACCCCGTCACGTGGGTAGAAAACAATGATTTGCGTGCCAGGAACGTCCGCAAAACCAGCCATAGCCGCCTTGCCTGTATCGCCTGAAGTCGCGGTCAAGATGACAATCTCATTTTCCAAACCGTGCTTTTTAGCCGCCGTCGTCATCAAGTAAGGGAGGATGGACAGAGCCATGTCCTTGAAAGCAATGGTTGAACCTCGGAAGAGCTCCAAGTTGTACTGACCGTTGAGCTTGACAACTGGAGCAATAGCTGGCGTGTCAAACTTGCTGTCGTAGGCATTGTTGATACAGTAGTCCAGCTCGTCTGCCGTGAAATCGTCCAAGAAAGCCGATAAAATCAACTTGGCAACTTCTTGATAAGAAGCGTCTTTAAGAACAGAAAAATCCAAGTCAACTGTTGGAATAGAAATCGGTGTAAACAAACCACCGTCGGTCGCCAAGCCTTGTAAAATCGCCTGACTTGCCGATACAGTATTTTTAGCATCGCGTGTTGATTGATATACTAATGTCATGGTATCCCTCATAAAAAATCTATTTTTTCTATTCTACCATAAATTGACAGAAAATTGTGAAAGATAGATAGAAAAGTCTCTTTTTCTCGGCTAAACCCTAACTTTCCAACCACTTTCGCTTTTTTCAGGATCTCCACCATATTTCTAAACAAACAATCCCCTATTTTTCAATAGAGGATTGTCTTACGATATTTGGAGGCAATTTACCTATAAATCATACTCCATTCAACTGAGCAAGGCTCAGTATACTGACTTGACGCCGAAAAAATTCTAGTCCTAAGCCTTTCTAGGCAGATTGACGAAGGTAGAACTGAAGTTCACCAAGGAAATCTAACGACGAAAGACGACGGAATAGGATTATTTCAAACGACCTGGACGTTCTTTGTAACCGTAGTAGGCGTCTTCGATGATTTCTTGCATGTGGTCAACCATTGCTAGACGTGGGTTAGCTGGTGTACATTGATCTTCGTAAGCAAGAAGAGCCAATTCGCGAGAGTGTTCTTTGAGTTCTTTCTCGTCGATACCTTGTGCTTTCAAGTTCATTTGGATACCGATGCGTTCACCGAGGTCGTAAACTGCTTGTGCGTATGCAGCAACAGCTTCTTCTGGTGTTGAACATGGCAAGCCTAGAAGACGAGCGATGTCTTGGTATTTTTCATCTGCTTTATAGTAGTTGTACTTAGGCCATGTAGCTGTTTTAGCTGGACGAGTACCGTTGTAGCGGATAACGTATGGAAGCAAGATAGCGTTTGTACGACCGTGAACAGTATGGAAACGTCCACCAATCTTATGAGCCATTGAGTGAGAAATACCTAGGAATGCGTTGGCGAAGGCCATACCTGCCATAGTTGATGCGTTGTGCATTTTCTCACGTGATACAAAGTCAGCATTCTTCACTGAGCTTTCAAGGTTTTCAAATACTAGTTTGATAGCTTGAAGTGCTAAACCATCTGTAAAGTCGTTTGCTACTGTTGAAACGTATGCTTCTGTAGCGTGAGTCAATACGTCCATACCAGTATCTGCTGTAACGTGTGCAGGTACTGTCAATACGAGTGCTGGGTCAACGATTGCCACAGTTGGTGTCAATGAGTAGTCAGCGATTGGGTATTTACGGTTGTTTGCTTTATCAGAGATTACGGCGAACGGTGTTACTTCTGAACCTGTACCTGATGTAGTTGGAATCGCGATAAACTTAGATTTCTTACCAAGTTCTGGGAACTTGAAGGCACGTTTACGGATATCCATGAATTTTTGAACTAGGTCATGGAAATCAACTGTTGGTTGTTCGTAGAAGAGCCACATAACTTTGGCAGCATCCATTGGTGAACCACCACCGAGTGCGATGATTGTATCTGGTTTGAAGGTACGCATCAATTCTGTACCTTTATAAACTGTTGTGATGTCTGGATCTGGCTCAACGTCTGAGAAGATTTGGTAAACAACTTTATTACGACGAAGGTCCAATTGTTCGATGATACGATCTAGGAATCCAAGTTCTACCATAGCACGGTCTGTAACGATCATGACACGTTCAACGTCACGACATTTTTGGAGATATTGGATAGAATCACGTTCGAAGTATGTTTTAGAAGGAACTTTAAACCATTGCATATTATTTCTACGTCTTCCTACTTTCTTGATGTTGAGCAAGTTCATAGCACTTACGTTATCACTGATTGAGTTGCGTCCGTAAGAACCACAACCAAGTGTCAATGATGGCAAGAATGCGTTGTAAACATCACCGATACCACCGAAAGTAGATGGAGAGTTCCAAATAACACGGATAGCACGTACGATTGTACCAAACTCTTTCGCCAATTCTGCGTCTTCCGTATGAATAGCTGCAGAGTGACCGAGACCGTGGAATTCAACCATTTGGCGAGCTGCTTCAAGACCTTCTGCACGACCATCAACTTTCAAGACGGCAATAACAGGTGACAATTTCTCACGAGTCAATGGTTCTTTTTCACCGATTTCAGCAACCTCAGCTGCCAAGATGTTTGTACCTTCTGGTACTGAGAAGCCAGCCTGCTCAGCAATCCATGCAGCTGGGCGACCAACGATGTCTGCGTTCAATTTACCTTCTGCACAGTTTTTGCTGTTAGCTTTCACACCGAAGCAGTATTCTTCAAGAAGAGCTTTTTCTTTCTTATTAACGAAGTAAGTTTTGTAAGACTTGAATTCTGCTACAAACTCATCGTAAACTTCTTTATCAATGATAACTGCTTGTTCTGACGCACAGACCATACCGTTGTCAAATGACTTAGACATGACGATATCGTGTGCTGCCTGGCGGATGTTTGCTGATTTTTCAATATAGGCTGGAACGTTACCCGCACCTACACCAAGAGCTGGTTTACCACAAGAGTAGGCCGCACGCACCATTGCGTTACCACCAGTTGCAAGGATTGTTGCAATACCATCATGCTTCATCAATTCAGACGTTGCTTCCATAGATGGTTTTGTTACCCACTGGATACAGTTTTCAGGGGCACCAGCTGCCACAGCTGCTTCATAGACAACACGAGCTGCATGAGCAGAAGATTCTTGTGCAGATGGGTGGAAGGCAAAGACAATTGGATTACGTGTCTTCAAGGCAATCAATGATTTAAAGATTGCTGTAGAAGTTGGGTTTGTTGTTGGTGTGATACCACAAACAACACCAACCGGCTCAGCAATCAAAGTCAAACCTGTTACTTCATCTTCTTCGATAACACCAACAGTTTTCGTGTGGCGCATGTTATTGACAACGTGCTCACAGGCAAACAAGTTCTTAGTAGCCTTGTCTTCGAATACACCACGCTTGGTTTCTTCAAAGGCGTGCATTGCCAATTCACCGTGTTTATCAAGGGCTGCAACCGAAGCTTTCGCTACAATATAGTCTACTTCTTCTTGACCAAGTTTACGGAACTCATCAAGAGCAACCAAACCTTTTTGAACAAGCTCATCGACGTGCTTGCGCGCTTCTACCAACTTTTCTTCTGGTGATACTACTTTTTTATCAGCCATTGTGTTCCTCCAAATATACTCGCTAACTATTTGTTAACTTTTTCACAATGTTATTCTACTATTTTTTATTTTATTTGTAAAGAGAAATTGTTAATTTTTTCACATTTTTTCTGTTTTGTTATAGAAAACGCTTACTTTTTCTCGTTTTCAGAAAACGTTCAGATTTGTTTCTGCTTTGTTTAGTCAAAAAATACATAAAGTAAGACAAATCTTTATAATTTATTCTTTCTCTAACATTTACGATACTAGTTTATCAAGAAAACGCTTCCAAGTAAATAGATTTTTTTGAAAATATTGTAGTAATTACGTGATAATTTTCAATTTCTTATTCATTTGTCCCTTCTTTTCTACTCTTGCATTTTTGTCCACATTGTGATATTCTTAACAATATAAAACAACTATATTAACACATCCAAAAATGTACATAAAATATTAAAACAGGAGGTCTGCTTATGAAAGCAGTCGTTGTAAATCCAGAATCTACTGGTGTTGTCGTTGTCGATAAGGAACTTCGTCCACTCGAAGCTGGTGAGGCTTTGGTCCAAATTGAGTACTGTGGTGTTTGTCACACTGACCTCCACGTTGCCAATGGTGATTTTGGTAAGGTTCCTGGTCGCGTGCTTGGTCACGAAGGAATCGGTATTGTTACAGAAATCGCACCTGGTGTTACCAGTCTAAAAGTCGGTGACCGTGTCAGCGTTGCTTGGTTCTTCCAAGGCTGTGGCATGTGTGAATACTGTACAACCGGTCGCGAAACTCTCTGCCGTACCGTAAAAAATGCCGGCTACTCTGTTGACGGTGGTATGGCTGAGCAATGTATTGTAACAGCAGACTATGCAGTAAAAGTTCCAGAAGGTCTTGATCCAGCTCAAGCAAGTTCGATCACTTGTGCTGGCGTTACTTGCTACAAAGCGATTAAAGAAGCTCACTTGGAACCAGGTCAATGGATTGCTATCTATGGTGCTGGTGGACTCGGAAACCTTGCTGTACAATACGCTAAAAAAGTCTTCAACGCCCATGTTATCGCCGTAGACATCAATAATGATAAATTGGAACTCGCCAAAGAAGTTGGTGCAGATGTGACAATCAACGGACTTGAAGTAGAAGATGTTCCTGGATATATTAAAGAAATTACTGGTGGCGGTGTACACTCTACTGTTGTAACAGCTGTTTCCAAAGTAGCCTTCAACCAAGCTATTGACAGTGTTCGTGCTGGTGGCTATGTGGTGGCTGTCGGACTTCCATCTGAATACATGGACCTCAGTATCGTGAAGACTGTGCTAGACGGTATCAAAGTGGTCGGCTCACTAGTTGGTACTCGTAAAGATTTAGAAGAGGCCTTCCACTTCGGTGCTATGGGACTAGTTGTTCCAGTCGTTCAAAAACGTCCTGTCGAAGATGCCGAAGCAGTCTTTGATGAAATGGCAGCAGGAACTATCCAAGGTCGCATGGTCTTAGACTTCTGCCACTCACACTAATGCGTTCTCCACTATTTTCAAGAAGTGATCATCCAATCGCTTCTTTTTTTGCTTTCTAAAATAAAAAAGAAGCAGCCTAGACTACTGCTTCTCCAATTCTTCTAAAATACTTGCGAAATCTGTTTTGAGTGCTTCCAAGCTTGTTTCAACTTGACTTCTTGTCTGGTTATTTTTAACCACAACCTGTCCAGATTCGATTTCGCTACCACCCAGGGTAATGACGGCCTTGGCACCAAAGACATCTGCTGACTTAAACTGGGCTTTGAGCTTGCGGTCCAGATAGTCACGTTCTGCACGGAAACCTTGTTTGCGGATGGCTTGAACCAACTCAAGCGCTCCGCTATTGGCCTCCTGACCTAAAACCGCGATGTAAACATCTAACTGGGTGTCGAGAGGAAGGTCAATGCCTTGCTTTTCAAGGACTAGGATGAGGCGCTCAATGCCCATACCAAAGCCAAAGGCTGGTGTTTCCGGACCGCCGAAATAGGACACCAAACCGTCGTAACGTCCACCGGCACAGATGGTCAGATCATTGCCTCCCACTTCTGTCATAAACTCGAAAATGGTGTGGTTGTAGTAGTCCAGACCGCGTACCATGTTGGTGTCGATGGTGTAAGCAATACCTAAGCTGTCCAGCATGGACTTGACCGCTTCAAAGTGGGCTGTACTTTCTTCGTCTAGATAGTCCAGGATAGACGGTGCATTTTCCACAGCGACCTTGTCTTCTTTTTCCTTGGAATCCAATACACGCAAAGGGTTTTCTTCCAAACGGCGTTGGCTGTCCTTGGAAAGCTGGTCCTTGAGCGGCGTCAGATAGTCAATCAGGGCCTGGCGATAAGCGGCACGGCTCTCTGGATTGCCCAGACTGTTGAGGTGGAGGCGAATGTCCTTGATTCCCAACTCCTCAAAGAAGTGATAAGCCATGGCAATGGTTTCCACATCTGTTGCTGGGTTGCTAGAGCCAAAGCACTCCACACCAATCTGGTGGAACTGGCGTAGACGACCAGCCTGCGGACGCTCGTAGCGGAACATTGGGCCCATGTAATAGAACTTAGCTGGCTTTTGCACTTCTGGGGCAAAAAGCTTATTTTCTACATAAGAACGGACAACGGGTGCCGTCCCTTCTGGACGGAGGGTGATATGACGCTCTCCCTTGTCATAGAAATCGTACATCTCCTTGGTCACAATGTCTGTCGTATCGCCAACCGAACGGCTGATCACCTCATAATGCTCGAAGATTGGTGTGCGAATCTCAGCGTAATTGTACTGTTTGAAAATGCTGCGGGTAAAGTTTTCCACATACTGCCATTTGGCAGAATCCTGCGGTAGTAAATCCTGTGTTCCTTTAGGTTTTTGAAGTTTCATACTAAAGTATATAAAGCCAACTTATGTCGCCCGAAGTTGTGCTTCTTCCTTTCCAAATTAAGTCTTAAGGGCTCAAACTCTACCAGTCGAGCCTTGCAATCCTCCTTATTTTACCATAAATGCTCTGCTATTTTCCAAAAAAGTGAAAAAAATCTGTCAAGTAACTTTACTTTACAAAAAACTTTTGTTATACTGTTAAAGTTGACGAAAGTCATACGCACTATTTTAGATTTAAAAGGGGCTTAGCCCTGACATTTAATGGAGGAAGAAAGAAATGGCAGTACCTGCACGTCGCACTTCAAAAGCGAAGAAAAACAAACGTCGTACTCACTATAAAGTAGCAGCTCCAACTGTGAAATTTGATGAAACTACTGGAGATTACTCACGTTCACACCGTGTATCTTTGAAAGGATACTACAAAGGACGTAAAATCGCTAAGGCTGCTTCAGCTGAATAATAGAAGGGAGATACCATGCGCGTAAATATTACACTTGAACACAAAGAATCTGGTGAGCGTTTGTACCTTACTTCAAAAAACAAACGTAACACTCCAGACCGTCTTCAATTGAAAAAATACTCACCAAAATTGCGTAAGCACGTGATTTTTACTGAGGTAAAATAAGACAACATACAGAAAGCCTATGAAATCAACGTTTCAAAGGCTTTTTTCTTTTGATTTTAGCAAAATAACTGAATTTTAACTGATTAAAATAAATCAAATAATTATTTCTGCTAAATCTATCATAGCCTGTTCAATCTTATGTTTTCCTTTTTAAGATAGATCTTCTCTAAGCATTCCATAATAGACTATATCACTCTTAAATCAACAAAATGTATCATTTCACCCCAACTTTGTCCTCTACTAATTACTTCAATACCGCATTCTTTAAATGCCAATAGCAATGCTTTCTGTTCCTCAATTTGTTCTGTTCTCCAAAAACCAGCATTCATAAACGCAAGCAATTCAACCTCTCTATCTGCCAAATAGGGCAAAACTGAGTTCATAAATAATTGCACCCTCATACTTGCAGAAATCTGTCTACTAAAAACAAAGTATTCATCTAAAATAGCTACTTTTTCTACATCTTCCAGTAAGTCCGTTTGTGTCAAATGCCATGCAACTAATTCATAATCTCCAGAATCTGCATCTGCAACCATCAATAAATCTTGTTTGATTATATCAATAATTTTCAAGTGAGCCTCTGCCAAATCCACCTCTTCTTCTCCAGAGTACTCATCTAAAAAACCTTTTAATTGGACTATTTCATCTATAACCCCTTCGTCGAATTCGGCATTTCTATAAAATTCCCCTACAATTGAGGGATAAGCCTCTGCAATCATTTCGTCTGACAAAGGTAACATTTTCCCTTCAATCCTATCCAACATATTATCGGATTCTATCCTAATAGGAAATGGAAATCCCTTGTTATTTAGAGACATTTTTAAAAAAATCTTTATAGCTTCGTTTGTCGTTGTTCCTAAGGCTTTAAATAACTTATCCGCTTCGTCCTTCACATAGTCGTCTACACGAACTTGAATGTTTTTCATTATCTTGCTCCTCCGTTCTATTTATGGTTCAATTATAGCACATCGCTTTATTTTATGCAAATACATTTCAAAATAAATGCATTTGCATGATTTGTTTACGTAATCGGACATTCTATAACAAAAGGAACAGAGGATGGAAGCTAGCATTTAAGCAACAACCTAAAACAAACATAGGTAAAGCGACATATATTTTACTAAAAAATGTCAAAAAACACTTCCCAAAATTGAGAAGTGTTTGCGTTGTACGATAATTTGAACAAGCAGATTAACGTTTTGAGAATTTCGCTATTGAAAACGAAGAATTCTCACCCCTTACAAATCCCGCTATATCAACATTTACGAAAATGAAACTTCCATGAAAATGGACTAAAATCCACTGATTTGGATAAAATTGACACCAATTAACACCATAAAATAGACTAGTCAGCTATCTCAATTTCGAGATAGTTTTTCATTCATCAAAGATAATACTCTCTAACATTATTTTTTATTTTTCTTTTTAATTGACTACTCTCATTAAGTTCAAACTTGTTTTCAATTTTTACTACATCATAATTTAAATCAATCACACTATCAATTTCATCATCTGTTAACTTGGTAAGCCTATCTACTATATTTGCTATATCTTGTTCGAGTATTTCTTGATTCAAAATATCTCTTATTGCTGATTCATTTAAGCATTCTTTTTTTATCTTCAATAATTTCTGATAATCTTCTTTAGTGGTATTATAATCTTGGGTTGAATGACAATCTTTACACAAAGCTATCTTATTCTCAAACGACTCTGAATTATTTCCAAGTTTCTCCACATTAATAAGTTCTTTTTGCTGATGTGGAGTTGGACTATTCGGATAAATATGAGCTATCTCATAAAGTTTGTTCCCTTTCTTCTGTCCATTTGGCTGTAAGTCTTTTTTGCATAGTGGACATAAAAAATTCACTTCACGCAGATGACGCTTTACATCTATATCATTTGGTTTCTTTCTCGCAACACAATAACTCATTTTACAAGTCCTCTCCAGATATCATCACTATAATTATATTAGAATTTTTTATCTAACTCAATATCTGATCCAAAATACCCAAAACAAATTCTGAATCATTAATTATGAATGCAAAAACTCCCAAACCGTTTATTTCTTTTCAAATAAAACGGCTTGAGAGTAGCTTCACTATCTGAATTTTAAGTTTAATCTATGTCGATAATAATATCAAAATGTTTTTTATCAACTTCTTTTGGAGCCACATAACTAATATTTCGCTTGGCATTGAATATATCAGATTCTTCCAGTGATGTAGAGAGTCCGCTCCAAGGTTCTAATGCAATAAAGGGACTCTGATTTGTAGTTGACCAAATCACTAAATATGGAAAATCATCAAATGCAATCGAAAGTTTCTTCTGATGATTTTTTGATTTCAAGGTTACCTTTCGTGATGCTAATTGATCCAATGTTATGGCATCATGCTCAAACAGTTTATAGGACAAGTCCAAGGTCTTTTGATTTTCCAAGAATGGCCGGCGGTCTCGCAGATCAAGTAAGCCAGTTTCTGGAAAACTTCTAGGTACTGTACAAGATTCTACTTTTTCAAATTCTAAATAATAGTCTTCATAACTCTCACCATCCAACAAGGGACAATTAAAACCTGGGTGACCACCAATAAAGTAAGGTAGCTTTCTATGTCCCTCAAGTTTTTTCACCCGATATTCAGTTCGAATTGTATTGCCAAGTAGTGAGTAGTTAATGGAAAGTTCAAATTCAAAAGGGTAATTTTTTACGGTTTCTTCGTTTGATGAAATAGAAAATTCCAAAGAGTTTTCAGTACTATTTACATTTTTGAACAGCATTTTTCTCACAAGTCCATGCCTTGGAATTGTGCCTGTAAATGTCGGTCTTTCTGCAGGTTCATAGATAGCCCAATCATTTCGTAAACTTCCACAAATCGGAAATAGAACTGGTGCTTGACCGCTCCAATAGGTCGGATCACCTTGCCAAAGATATTCGATACCATCCTTGTCTTTAATAGAAGTAATTTGCCCGCCTAATTCAGAAAATTGTACTGTTAAGTTCTCATTTTTTAATTCGAGCATAAAAACTGCCTCCCTTATATGAAAACAAGGATGCTAACTTGAGCTAGGCATCCTTGTATTAGTTTTATTCAATAACCTGTGTTTCCGCTACGTTTTTATACCAATATGCACTTTTCTTTGGATAACGTTCTTGGGTCTCAAAGTCAACATAGAACAATCCATATCGTTTCTCGTATCCATTTGACCAAGAAAATACATCCATCAAGGACCAGATAAAATAACCTTTAACATTGGCACCATCTGAGATAGCATCTGAAATCACTTCTAAATGCTTTTTCACATAATCAATTCGACCATCGTCATAGACTGTACCATCTACAAACTCATCTTTATAGCCTAGACCATTTTCAGTAATGTAGATTTTCTTATAGTTTGGATAGTCATTTTTCACACGCATGATTTGATCATAAAGGCCTTGCGGATAGATAATCCAATCCCAGTCCGTTTTTGGAATATCAACTGGAGACTCTCTACGACCGACTCCCTTGATTTGATACTTAGAACTTCCCTTTTCACCTTTACCATTATGGATAATTTCAGTCTCACCGTCATGAGCCCTCATCCAATCACTCATATAGTAATTGATGCCCAAGAAGTCGTTCAAATCTTTTGCGGCATCTAAGGCAGCGAAGTCTTCATCACGAAGGTCTAATTCCCCACCATTCACTTTCAGAATATGTCGAACGCCTTCAAGCGTTTTTTCAGAATAGTAACCCAAGTATGTTGCATCGAGGATAAATTTATTATGAATAATATCTTCTAGTTCCGCTGCACGAACATCGTCAGGATTGGTTGGATCATAAGGATATTTCGTTGGCAATGCGTGTACAACACCAATTTCTCCACTATAACCAGCATCCTTGTAGAGCTTAACTGCCTTGGCATGTGAAACCATCATATTGTGGTGAGATTGGAATACCTTAGCTAAGTCATACTGAATACCTGGCGGGAACTTCCCTACAAGATACTGCCCATCACCAATTGGACCGATTTCATTAAAGGTTGTCCAGTAATTAACTTCGGGGAATTCTTTGAAGCAAAACGCTGCGTAATTGACGAAGTGCTCAATATTTTCTCGATTTAGAAAGTCACCATTAGAATGTAGCGTTTCTGGTGTATCAAAATGGTGAAGCGTTACAAATGGTTCTACATGACGTTTATGGCATTCCGCAAATAATTTATGGTAATACTCTACTCCCTTTGGATTCACTTCTCCAAAGCCTGTTGGGAAGATACGAGACCACGCAATTGAAATCCGAATGCCATTCACACCAAACTGTTCACTTAGTTCTAAATCAACTGGATAACGATTATAAAAATCAGAAGCTGGTTCCGCAGTGTACCAGTAATTATCTTCTAGATACTTGTCCCACGCAACACGACCTTTTCCATCCGTCTGTGTAGCACCCTCTGCCTGATATGCAGCAGTTGCTCCACCAAATATAAAATCTTTCGGTAATGTTTTAACCATATGCCTACCTTCTTCTATCAAAAATAAATAAAGGGGTAGGAGTTGGAGATGATAACTCCCTCCCCTTTTGATTAAGAACCTGTATTCACAAGTGAAGTGCTTGTATATAAGAGATAGTTTTTCGCTAATCAAGGCGGTTTTTTGAGGGAATACTGACTGTATTTTGAAAAAAACTAACGATGAGTAGCTGAAAAACTAGCCTTAGATGGAAGTGCTGAACCGTGAATATAGGTTCTAAAACTGTTGTTTGACAAAGTCAAGAGCACCTTGACCATCACGAGTGAGTTTAATGTATTGAGCCCCTTCAGTTTTGGCGAGTTTAATACCCAATGCATCGGTTTCTTGTTTTATATCATCATAGTTCGATGCTACTTGTGGTGCAAGGATGACTAATTGATACTCTGGCAAAATCTCACGGTGCGCCCCATAGCTTCCTGCTGTAGCTGTAACTGGAACACCATATTCTTTTGCAGCTTTAGTTAGAGCGTTGGCAAGCAATCCACTTGTACCACCCCCTGCACAAAGTACCAAAACATTGGTTTGTTCAGAAATTTCGGTTTCGACTGCAGCTTTTTCAAGAATAGCATCCGCTTTGGCAGTATTAAAGTTAGCCGCCACTTTCTCTTTCAAGCTATTTTCAACTTTCCCTGATTGTTCTTCAGCAAGAATTTGCTCATCGTAAACTTTCAAGAATGGATAATAGATAAGTACATCGACAACGACCAATAAGATAGCTAGTACAAAGGCGAGTGGAGCAAAGTTTGTTCCCATTACAATCCCCAACGGTCCTGGAGTTGTCCATGCTAAGTTGACGCTGAAACTGTTCATTTTTAACGTATCAACAAAGAATTTGAAAATCCATACGTTAGCAATTGGAGCTAAGATGAATGGAACAAAGAATACTGGGTTGAGTACAAGTGGTGCACCGAACAAGATCGGTTCATTTACACCAAAGAAAGTTGGAACAACTGAAGCACGTCCAATTGCTTTATTTCGTTTAGACTTAGTCAACCACATAAACATGAATGGCACAACCAAGGTAGCACCTGTACCACCCATTGTTACGATAAACATTTGAGTACCTGAAGTCAGGATTTTGTCCGCATGTTGACCCGCCTGTAGAAGCTGGAAGTTGGTTTCAATATTGGCATAAGTAATGGCTGCAATTGCTGGTTCCACAATAGATGGACCATGAATCCCTACAAACCAGAACAAAGCATAGGCACCAAAGATAATTGTAATACCAACATAACCGTCTGCGGCTGTAAATAGAGGCTCAAATAATTTCAGGATCGCCTCAGCAACGCTTGTTCCAAGGAATTGACGTGTCACAAGATCAATTCCATACAAGACAAAGATAGACAATGCATATGGAATCACATCTTTAAATGCCTGGGATACGTTCGGTGGAACTTCGTCTGGCATACGAATGGTAACATTGTTTTTCACACAGACCTTATAGATATTAACCGTAATGAAGGCTGCCAGAAAGGCTGTCAAAAGTCCCTTAGTTCCCATGTAACCATTGGCAAATCCACCTTCAATACCATCAGAAGCCAGTAATAAGAAACCTGAAATTGAGGCAATCATGGTTGAAATGAAGTTAATCTGATTGGTTTTTGGCAATTGACGGTTAAACGCATCTGTCAAAGATTTTGCGGTCGTTCCTGCAACTAAGACAGCTACAATACCCATTGTATAACCGTAAGGTTTCATGATAGCCGCAACTGCTTCATCAGACCAAGTAAATCCAAAGATATTAGGTACAAATGCTACCATTAGAAAGAGAGTTGAGAACAAGATAACCGGCATGGCAGCGATAAAACCATCACGGATAGCCCTTAAATAAGGGTTTCTCGAAATCTTTTCAAAGAAAGGCTTCCCTTTCTCAATGAATTCAATCAATTTATTCATTACTTATCACCTCGTTTGTAAAGTTCAATCATATGACCCATCATATCTTTCAATAACAATGTTGTCATGAGATGGTCTTGACCATGCATGAGCGTCACACTAAAGGCTAAATCCTCACCAGCCGCTTCTTTCTGCAACAAACTTGTCTGAGCATGGTGGGCTTCAACAATACAAGCATTGGCAGCTTCAACTAGTTCTTCTGCTTTTGCGTAATCACCTTTTTGAGCAGCAGCCAGTGCCTCCATCAAACGAGAACGAGCATCACCAGCGAATGCAACAATCTCAAAACCTAATAAAGTAATTTCTTCTCTATTCATAATATGAACCTCCTATTTTTTATGTACTCAATGGAAATACCATTCAGACTAGGCGACGAAAACGTAGATAGAACAAAAGTTCATCAAGTTGAGGCAACAACGTCTGAATTGGATTTACGAAGAGTATGATTTACAATAACCGTTGAATATGTAATACAATATAGAACCTTTCACTATCATTTACTGGCTCATCAACCAATGATGTAATCATCTCAAAAATCTGACTTCCAACCTGATGGGCTCTTGGATTCTGGAGCTTGATGTACTGTTCCAAACTAGCAATCGATTCATTTGACTGATGGGATCTATCTAAGTAATTCAGAAAATAGGACAAATGAATCATAAAGCGATCATAAAAATTGCTATTTTCTTTTGAGCGTTTAATCCCATTCTCTATCAAAATTTGTTCAACCTCAGCAATAATTTTCTTACTGATGTCATGTTCTTCACTTGTGGGATGAATTGTTTCACCTTTTGCATTGATTAAGTGAAGTGCAATTTTACCAATCTCATCATTTGGAAAATCATTTAGCAACTTTTCACGAAACATAGCTAAGGCTTCACGCGCCATTTTATATTCCAATGGATATTCGGCTGAAATATTGGGTAGCTTACTTTCTTGATAACTATTCTTTAAAACCGCCTGATATGCAAAATAGATATGATCTGTCAGTGTCACATATAGATATTCTTGTACAGGATAATGATAAGTTTCTACCAGATGATTAATAACCGTGTAGGTTGCCGAAATAAAATCTAGTGGAATATCTTTTAATAAGGTTAGAAAATTTTCTTTGGCTTCATCATTTTTTAGCGAAAAGATATTTTCTATCTTGTCCTTAACAATTAAATCCCCTTTCTTCTTTTGAAAGGTTATACCTAATCCCATCACGACTGCCTGTTCCCCATGTTCATTTTTCACAAGGGCAGCGTTATTATTTAGTGACTGTATAATCCTAAACATATATCCCTCCTATATTTTTAAGCAAAAAAAGACTACAAACAAACCGAGAATATCTTACTCTCAAATCCATTTGTAGTCTTGCCTAATCGAATTAGTTACAATCCACTCTATTCTTGCTGATGAGATTATTATAGCATATTCTCAGAAAATGTAAACCCTTTCTTTTAAGAAAATGGTTGTTGTTTCAATTATTTTTCTAGCCAAGAAGTTGCTGTTCGAGACAAGACTACATCAAGTCCCTCGATATTTTCACGACCAACAGTACGTAACCATTCACGCGCAGCTCCTTCACCTTGTTCGATGTAAACTGGCACAACACCTGCCCATGTCGCACGACCACAGAGAACACCGTTAAATTTAGCACCTGCTTCATGTGCAAACACTAGTGTATCTTGGAAGAGTTTCGCTGAAACACCTGCACTAAGATAAATGTATGGTAAGTCCGTTGACGCTTCTTGCTGACGGAAATATTCAGCTGCTTCTTCTTTTGTATAGACGACTTCCCCTGTTCCAAAGCCTTCTACAAAATTCATGTTCACAGGTACTTCTACCTTGAGAACATCCACTCCAAAGCGTTCATCCGAAAATACTTTCATAGCCTCATTTACTTTTCGAGGTTTGATTTTTGCAAATTCCACACTGGCATTGTCTTCAATCGTTTCATCATAGCTCAAAATTTCCAAGAAGAATGGTAACCCTTCAGCTTGACATTCTGAACCTAAGCGTTCAATATAGGCATGTTTTTGAAGGTTGACGTATTGGTCTCCATCAACATCATAATAGAGTAAAAACTTGATAGCATCTGCCCCTTCTTCTTTTAGTCGTTTTACAGACCACTCTACTAAGCAATCTGGTAATCGACTAGTAGAGCTTGTATCATAGCCAGTTTTTTCATAAGCTAGTAGCAAACCGCACTTCTCGTCACGAGCGCGTGATGCTGGCAAACCAAATTCAGGATCTAACAGAATTGAGGAAGAAAACTGTGTTAATTCTTCTGAAACTAGTTTCTTTAGTTCTTCCATCTGCTCCACAGTAGGTTCTTCTGTCTGATGTTTTGCCATCATTTTTTTCAGGGCTCCACGTTGGTCAAAAGCTAAAGCTGAAATAATACCTGCTTCATTGCTTACTTTTTCCATATATGTTCTTTTATCTGCTGTGACTACCATATTATACCTCTTCGACTTCGATTTGAGAATACAACGATTCTGCATTTTCTAAATTGACGTAACCCGTCTGCTCTTCCTGGGCATTTAACATGCCTAAAACATTAGCCTTTTTAAGTAATTCTGTATCAGGTAAGGCATGTACCAAACTAGCTGCAATACCTGCAACAGTTGAATCTCCTGATCCTACTGGATTGACGACTTTGATTTTTGGAATTTTGACACGATAGAACTTGTCATTGTGCTTGGCAAAAGCCCCCTTTGCTCCTAATGAGACGACTATCCAATCAATTCCTTGGAAAAGTTGACCAGACAAAACTGATTTCAACTCTTGAATATCATCAGTAACTTCTTTACCAATCAGTTGTGATAACTCTTCTGTATTCGGCTTAATAACTGTCGGCTTCTGCTGACTTTCTAAAACGTTTTTCAGCGCCTCACCAGAACAATCCAAAACAACAGCTACACCGCATTTTTTACAAAGTTCTACAATCTCAACATAATAATTGCTAGCAAGTCCCTTAGGCAAACTTCCTGAAATAACAACAACATCTACATTGTTCAGAATAATTTCAAGGTGTTCAATAAAATTCAAGGCTTCGTGTTCTTGAATAGTTGGGCCTTGTTCTAAAATCTCCGTCTGTTTGCCATCATGAAGAACCGCAATACAGTTACGTGTTTCGCTCCCAATTTCCACAAAGGAATCTTTAATATCATTTCGAGTGAGTTGTTTCTTGACATAGCTTCCAATCTCACCGCCAATAAAGCCTGTTGCTACAACATCTTCACCAATTTGTTTCAAAACTCGTGTGACATTAAGCCCCTTACCGCCAGCTGTTTTTTGAACTTTTTCTACTCGATTGACCGTATCCAAATGAAAGGTATCCAATTGATAGGCAATATCAACTGACGGATTTAAAGTGATTGTCAAAATCATGTGAGCCTCCTAGTCGTGGTATTCTCCACGATCCCACTTTTCAAGAAATTCAGTAAAGAACTCTGGATTAGCCTGCTCTTGATTGAGCGTTTCAACTGCAGCAATCTTTTCAATCAAACGTTTGTTTGCTTCAGTTGGTTTATATTCTGCTTTAATGAAGGCTTCAATGATGTCGCACATGAGCAACTCACCTGTAATCTTTCCTCCAAAACCAATGACGTTGGCATTTAACTCTTCTTTTGCATAGAGTGCAGAGGTCATATCACGAACCAGGGCTGATCGAACACCAGGTACCTTGTTTACAGCATTGTTGATTCCAACACCTGTTCCACAGATACAAATTCCCAAATCTGCTTGTCCGCTTGCAACAGCTTCACCAACTTTTTTACCAAAGATTGGGTAATGAGTACGAACATTGTCATAAGTCCCAAAGTCCAACACTTCATATCCTTGATTTTTCAAATAATCTACCACAGCGATTTTTTCATAGGTTACAATGTGGTCACAACCGATTGCAATTTTCATCTCTTATTCTCCTTTGTTTACAACAATTAGCACATTTTATTTAGCATATCAACACGAATTTGGTGACGGCCACCATCATACTCGCCTTCAACAAATCCTTTAACGATATTTTTAGCAATTCCTTCTCCTACAATCTCACTACCGATTGTAATAATACGCGAATTGTTGTGTCCTCTTGTCATATAGGCAGAACGTTCGTCTGAAACTTCTGCAGCGATCATCCCTTTGACTTTAGTTGCGGTCATAAATGGACCAACACCATAAGCATCAATCACAATGCCAAGATTTCCTTCCTGTTGATTAACTTCTGCAACTACTGCCAAAGTTGTATCAACAAAATCACTTCCATCACTGACATCTTTAAAGTCATATGATTTTTCTTGTAAATAATCTTTAATAACGTCTTTTAGTTTTGAGCCCGCTGGATCAGCACCGATAATGATTGTCATAACCTATCTCCTAACAAAAATAGAAAGTTGTAGCCATATGTGGCAGAAAATCTTTGTTTTGCAAAACTTAGAAAAAGCGTTTTCGCTTTTTATGTTTAAATTATACAACCAAATAAACACAAAGTCAACATATTTTGTTTTGTTTTTGTTTGTTTTTTTCATATACAAACAAAAAACCAACATTTTTCTGTTGGTTTTGATAACTTTATGATTTTGTAGAAATAATTTCAATGTGGTTATGTAATAATTGGTAATTTTCATCCTTTGCATTCATATCTGTCACTAGAGCAGTTACATCATTCAAATCACAAAAGGAAGTAAAATCATCTTTGCCAATTTTCGAGGCATCTAGCAGTAGATATTTTTCTAAAGAATGTTTGATGGCAATGTTTTGCGTATAGGCTTCCGCTAGAGTGGAAGTCATGACATCACTTCCCTTAAGTCCGTTACCTGAAAAGAAAATCTTGCTGAATCGCATTTTTTCTAAACTTGTATTGGTAATTTCTCCTACAAACGATTCTGTCACTTGGCGATATTCTCCTCCAAGAAGAAAGACTTGAAAATCCTCTGTCTTCTTTTGAGATAAGATTGTAAAAACTGGCATACAGTTTGTGATGACAGTGAGACGAGGATTATTAATGGCCTCAGCCAGAAAGGCAACTGTTGTTCCTGGACCTAAAAATACCGTGTCTCCATCTTCTATCAGTTGTGCAGCTCTTTCTGCTATCTCTTGCTTGGCTTCCTTATTTTGAATGTGTTTCTCAGAATGAGAATATTCCCGATATTGAAAAGCCTTATTACTTCTAGCACCACCGTGTATTTTAGTCAAGACCCCCTGCTCTTCCAATTCAATAAAATCACGTCGAACAGTCATATCAGTAACATTTAGCAATTCAACAATCTCAGAAATTCGAATAGTACCTTTTTTGTTTACCAAACGTGTAATTTCTTCCAGTCGTTCTCGTTTATTCATGTTTAATCCTTTGTTGTTTTTTTACATTATATCAAAAATCAACAAGAATATGTTGGAATTTTGAACATTTATTACAATTGGAATAGAGACTTAATCTTTTTAAAAATCCGTTATTCTATTATATAGTCAAGGTACTATTTCACCAAATTCCTTTTTTATTAGTATATAGAAGTAATTAATCTCTAGCAAATTATATCCAACTGCAATTCATTATAACTTATAATATCAAATGGGAACTCTACAAAGTTAGACCTTATTATTTTGTTTGTAAGGAAATATGATTTTAGAGAATAGTTTTCCTCTAATCCTAATGGATTACTAGGTATTCCATAAAATCGCTATTCATGGTATTCTACATAACCCATTTTTTACTAAAAGTTGGATCACTTCAATCTTCCATCCTAGTATCAATAAAAATATTGGATAACTACTCGTTCAATGTCATAATTGATAAATTTCCAGGTTTATCTTCTACAATAAATAAGTCGTCAATCCCTTTTCCACTACTATTATCAAGAATTTTTTTGGCATCTACTATTTTTTCTATAGACTCTTGATAGACTTTATCAGAAATCTCACTTGGAATTTCTAAATATATTGTACCTTTATCAGTTGTGGATTTTATAGTTAGTTTAGCAGGTTTTGTTTTTTTATTTGAATCAATGATTACTACTTTTTTCTTTTTAATTGAGCCAACAATCTTAAAAACTAGTTCCTTTAATATGTCCACAGTTAGCCCTAAAACAAGCATTTCTACAAACTCTCTAACTATTCTTCTTTTTTGTTTTTGAATAGATACAAGCCTGTGGCAAGAGTGGCTAAAGCACCACCTAGCCAGCCTATTGCGCTACTTGCTTCGCCTGTATTTGGCAAAGTTGCTTTTGGTGCCTCTGCTTTTGGCATCATTGAAACCTTAGATTCAGGCTTCATACCCTCTGTCCGTGGCATTTGAGCTTTCTCTGCTTCTTGTTTATCTGCCTTCGGTTGCTTCATATCTGGTTTCTTAGTTTCTGGCATTGGTTTGTCAGTTTCTACTTTATCATATTTTGGTGCTTCCGAATCTTTCTTAGGAGCTTCCATTTGTGGTTTGTCCATTTGTGGTTGCTCTGCCTTTGGAGCTTCGGCTTTCGGCTTTTGTTCCTTAGGCATGTCGTCTGCTTTCGGTTGCTTCATGTCTGGTTTCTTAGTTTCTGGCATTGGTTTGTCAGTTTCTACTTTACCAGTTTTTGGTGCTTCCGAATCTTTCTTAGGAGCTTCCATTTGTGGTTGCTCCGCCTTTGGATCTTCGGATTTCGGAGTTTGTTCCTTAGGCATGTCGTCTGCCTTCGGTTGCTTCATATCTGGTTGTTTAGTTTCTGGCATTGGTTTGTCAGTTTCTGCTTTGCCAGTTTTTGGTGATTCCGAATCTTTCTTAGGAGCTTCCATTTGTGGTTGCTCCGCCTTTGGATCTTCGGATTTCGGAGTTTGTTCCTTAGGCATGTCGTCTGCCTTCGGTTGCTTCATATCTGGTTGTTTAGTTTCTGGCATTGGTTTGTCAGTTTCTGCTTTACCAGTTTTTGGTGATTCCGAATCTTTCTTAGGAGCTTCCATTTGTGGTTGCTCCACATTTGGATCTTCGGATTTCGGAGTTTGTTCCTTAGGCATATCATCCGCCTTCGGTTGCTTCATGTCTGGTTTCTTAGTTTCTGGCATTGGTTTGTCAGTTTCTGTTTTACCAGTTTTTGGTGCTTCTGAATCTTTCTTAGGAGCTTCCATTTGTGGTTTGTCCATTTGTGGTTGCTCTGCCTTTGGCTCTTCAGCTTTCGGTTTTTGTTCCTTAGGCATATCATCCGCCTTCGGTTGCTTCATGTCTGGTTTCTTAGTTTCTGGCATTGGTTTGTCAGTTTCTACTTTATCAGATTTTGGTGCTTCCGGTTGGACTTCTTCTTGTTTTGGAACTTCTGGCACTGGAGTTTCTTTTGGTTGCTCTTCTAGTATTGATGGAACCTCTGGAGCTGGAACTTCTTTCTTCGGTGCTTCCTCTTTTGGAGTTGATGGCGCTTCTGGTACCTGTGGTACTTCTGGAGTCGGTTTCTCAACTTTGGGTTCCATCGGTTTCAGTGTTTCCTCTGAGGACTTTTTCCGTACAATAGCAACCAAAGTTATATCATGCGAAACTTTTAAATTCTTTTCAATTTCCTTCTCAGGGTCACTTTCAAGAGCCCATCCAACAAATTCATACCCCTCTTTCGTTGTCACTCTTTTTTGGGCTCTTGCAAGAGTATCCTCGATATTACTTCCAATGATTACTTCTTCTAAATACTGACCTTCTTGTAGTCTATATGTACTATCTGGGGTCGTAAGTATATCTCCCTTCTCCTTAAAAGTAACCTTCACTTTTAAACTTTCTTTTGGAATTGTTCCAAGTTCAACTATTCCACTTGATTCAGGCGCTTCTGGTTTTGGTGAAGCCTCCGGAGTATCTTTTGACCCCTCTGGTTGAGGAGCGTCTGGCGCCGGGGTTTGTGGAGCCTCTTGTTTTGGTTCTTCTGGTTTTGGAGCCTCCTTAGGTGGCATAGGGGTTTCTTTCGGAGTTTCAAGGAGAATCTCACGTGCACCTAGCGAAGTAAACTGTACCCCACTCCAATTTGTATACCCAAACGTCTTCATCACTGCCGCAACTGGGAATGATTTTTGGTTTGAATCAGTTATCCTAGCAGTTAAAGCATAGGTCACCCGGGTAGTATCTGTTATCTTATCTATGAAGTAAATCTTAGAAAAACGACCTTCTGATTTCCATTTCTGAACCGTGACATCAGGATTGGCTTGCTCTGCTGACCAACCCCATTGACTATCAAAATTCTTATCATCCTGTCTCTTCTCTTCTTTACTAAAGAAACGGTATTTTTGTCCACCGTCATTTTTCGGAGCATTAACATCTGTAGGGAAATCATTAATTATATTCGAACTACCGTGGTCATTATCAATAATTTCTGTCAATTCCAAGCCTTCTGGAAGAACAAAATAAAAACCTCCAGGAGATTTATCAAAAGACCATGCCTCTGTGTCAAAAGTCACTTGCCATTCAAGCTTATTTTTTTCAACCTTCAACGGCTCTACAGATACTGAAGCCCTAATCTTAGCCTGATCATCGCCCTTCGCTTTAGAATCCACATTCGATGTTTGAATTAGTGGCGTATCAGCTATTTTTTCTGAAACAGAATCATCTACCGGAATTTCTTCCATATCGCTATTAGTAGAATCACTCATCATCGCACGAGGTTGGAGAAGTGCTTCTGGCGAAGAAGGCTTAGTAACCTCTTCGGCTTGCTCATTTAGTTCCTCTTCCGAAGCGATATCGTCTTCGAGTTCCTCTTCATTTGATACTACCGGTATATTAGTAGCATCGCTTGCATTAACTGATGTAACATCTGGTTCTAGCACCTCTGCTTTAACCGTTGTCGTTGGATAAAAGGCTAATCCCCCTAATACGACTGTGCTTAATAATAGACTGGACACAACTTTCTGCTTGCTCATAATTGGCTCCTTCTTAAAATATAGATTTATACATTTTCCCACTCATCTACTGAATGCGTTTACATGAATGTTGTCGCATTTCTGGATAGATGATGGCACTTCAAAATATGGACCGTACAAAGTATACCAGTCATAGCTATCTTTTACCTGCTACGCACCTGTTTTTTTTGTATTTTTCTATACATTGCTCATGTTGAGCTTTGGCTACATTTTTTCACTGATACATATCGCAAAGGCTGGTTTTTCCTCAAAAAAAAAATAACCTATCATTTCACGATAGATTATTTTTCACTATTTCCACAAAACGATGGGTAAATTGAGCAGTCATTCCCCAGATGTTTTCTGGTAGATTTTCATAAAAGGGAACGGAGCGTTTGTGATGACTGAAAGGATAGTCAACCCCACCTCTCAAACGTTCAAAGGGAAAGTCACAATCTGGGACAATCTGTGAATCCAGTTGATAATAGACAGGGGCCGTTTTCAGCAAGGTTTCCAGTGGAACTGTAAAGAATCGAGCCACTTCATCATTGGGTTGAAGAGTCTGCCAGTCCAAGTGAAGTCGACCGACAAAACAGCGAATCGTCGAGCGGCCAAAAACTAGATAATCGATTTCCCCTAGCAACTCAATTTGTTCCTGTTGAATGTCAAGTTCTTCGATAACCTCACGAATGGCAGCTTCTTCTGCTGTCTCGCCTTCATCAATTCCACCACCTGGGAATGAGACTTCTCCCGGTTGAGAAATGGACTCGCTCCGAATCTCATATAAGACCTGCCACTGATTGTCTGACCAGACTAAGGGCAAGAAGACTGCATAGGAACGTTTTTCACCCAAGGGCTGGGGCTGATAGTCTTTCAATAATGCCTGCAATTGATCAGTCATGGCAACTCCCTACTAACTAGTGATTTGTGTTTATTTTAACGAATTTTGTGGCATCTGGCAAGAACTTTGTCTAGATAAAAAAACTGAGAAGTTTCCTTCCCAGTTCCTCATCTTATTTTCCTTTTAACATGCCCATAATGCCACGAGTCACCACGCGCCCAACTTCCCGTCCAACCTGACTCATCAGGTTCTTGGTAAAGCGATCCATCATAGAATCTGTTTTGCGACTAGCTGGCTGACTGGCTTTTTGTGCAGCTTTAGCCGCTTCTTTCTGAGCTTTCTCTTCCATTTTTGCGGCTGCCTTAGCTTCTTTTTCTGCCTGTTTTTCCGCCTCGGCCTGCTCTGCTTTTTTGATGAGTTCGGCTTCTTTGGCCTCTGTCATGGCTAAAATCTGCTCGTGGGCAGATTCACGGTTGACCGCGTCAGCATATTTTTCCATCAAAGGAGAGTTGTTGATGACTGACAAGAGGGCGCTCGGCTCCACCGTTCCAAGCATACTCTTCGGTGGGTAAATCAAAACCCGATCCGCAAAGCTTGGTGTGCCGTCAGCTTGAAGGGTAGACACAACAGCTTCACCCACTTGTAACTCCTGAATGACCTTAGCCAAATCCTTATCACCTTCTTGACGGAAAGTTTCGGCAACAGTCGCGACAGTTTTGAGCTCTTTTGGTGTAAAGGCGCGAAGACCGTGTTGGATGCGATTTCCCAGCTGGGCTGCCACGCTATCAGGAATATCCGTCGGATTCTGCGTTACAAAGAAGACACCTACACCTTTTGAACGAATCAAACGGACAATTAATTCAATCTTTTCAAGAAGAACTTTTGGAGCATCTTTGAAGAGAACATGAGCCTCGTCAAAGAAGAAGACCATCTTAGGCTTGTCCAAATCGCCCACCTCAGGCAGCACTTCATAGAGTTCTGACAAAAGGCTGAGCAGGACTGTCGAATAAAGAGTTGGTTGATTGAACAGCTCAGTAGCTTGAAGAACGTTAATAACACCACGGCCATCTTCTGCTGTACGCATCAAATCAGCAATGTCAAGGCTTGGCTCACCGAAGAAAATCTTACCACCTTGTTGCTCCAAAACGACCAGACTACGCAAGATAGCACCAACCGAACGAGCTGGAATATTTCCATAATATTGGCTCAGCTCTGCTGCATTTTCAGCCACAAAATTGAGCATGGCCCGCAGGTCCATTAAGTCAATCAAGAGAAGACCACGCTCATCTGCCACGCTGAAAACGATATTCAAGATGGACTCCTGAGTATCATTCAAACCCAGCAAGCGCGTCAATAAGACAGGTCCAAGCTCTGAAATAGTCATGCGGACAGGAGTCCCATTTTCCCCTAAGACATCCCACAACTCAACTGGATAGCCAACAGGGTTATAATCAAGATAGTGGGTTTTCTCCAAGCGACTAGGATCAATCTCCTTGGTATTGGCCGCAACCAAACTATTCAAATCACCCTTGATGTCCGATAGAAAGACCGGGATTCCCGCATCACTCAACTGCTCTGCCAAGACCTTCAAGGTCACGGTCTTCCCTGTACCTGTCGCACCTGCGATGATTCCATGACGATTGAGTCGCTTGAGCTGCATCTCTGCTCGACTGCTTCCATAGCCAAAAGCAATAACATCTGACATATTCTAGCCTCTTTTCCGATTTTTTCTAGCTTTATTGTAGCATAGTTTCTAGGAAAATAGCAGAGCAGACAACCGAATCACCTCAATATCCATAAAACAAAAAGAAAAACCCGACGAAACGGGTTCTCTATATTATAGATACAAGAATTTGAATAGTGCAACAGCAGCAATTGATGCGATAATTGGAGCACATACACCAACCCAAGCATACCACCATTTAGAATCTGATTTGTTTTCACCTAGGACTGATTTTGGCAAGAGATGGTGAACGATACGTGGACCAAGATCACGTGCTGGGTTAAGACCAGGACCTGTTGGACCACCAAGAGCCGCAACAAGTGCCATAACTAGGAAACCAATGCCTAAGTGAGCAACTGCAATTGAACCTGCAGTATAGGGAGCAGTCATTGTCTCAGCGACTGTTTTATCATAGCCTTGTTCAATCAATTTACCAACCAACTCTGCACCAAAGAAATGTTTGGTCAAAGCAAGGGCACCGAAGAACAATACAAATGAACCAACGAACTCATTCAAGAAACCATTAGTTGTCGCAGCTTTACGGCTTTCTTTCGTTCCGTTATCAAGCGCACTGATAGTTGAGAATGAACCAAGAATATGGTTAGAATTTTCAGTTTTCAAGAAGTAAGGTTTATAAACTGCTACAACCACTAACTGACCAAACATTGCGCCTAACAATTGGGCAACAATGTATTGAGCAACGTGAGCCCAAGGGAAGAGACCTGAAACAGCCAAACCAAGTGTGAATGCTGGGTTGATATGGTTACCAGAAACGTTACCAAACATCAATGCTGGCATCATAACTGCCAAACCATAGCCAATCGCAATGAGAATCCAACCAGAGTTGTTTCCTTTTGTGCCTTTTAAATCAACGTTTGCAACTGTACCATTACCAATGATAATAAGGAGTGCAGTCGCTAAAAATTCAGTGATATATTTCACTGTCCATGTAACATCCATATTTTTCTTATATTTCCTTTCAAAAGTTAAATTTTTTTGGACAACAACCATTTTATCAAGTATAATAAACAAAGTAAAGCCATTCGACAAAAAGAAAACGTTTACCCTATAAAAGTAGTAGATAAAGTGAGGAGATTAGGATGGGAGCTACCCAAGATACACTACTATATACAATTGAAAAAAGCATTAAGAAAAAAGCAGATTTGTTTGAACACAGTTTTTCTGCCTACGCTGTTCGATCGATGTTAGCCAGCCTCTATCTAGGTTTGGGGATTGTCATTTCTCTTTATACCGCAGATAAACTCAACCATGTCGCAGAAGGACTCGGGAAATTTAGCTATGGGTTGATGTTTGGTTGGGGGCTACTCATGATTTTATATATGAATGCCGAACTAGGAACATCCAACATGATGTATATGACAGTAGCCAGCCATCGAAAAACGATTCCTACTAAAACAGCCCTCAAGATGTTGGCAACCTGTATCCTTTTCAACTTTATCGGTGCTGTCCTTGTTTGTTACTTTGTTTCATTGACACTGCCTTATCAGCACGTTGATGCTCACAGCTACCTATTTGAAGCGACGGTGGCCAAGCTTTCAAAGACACCTTTGACTCAATTTATTGAAGGAATTTTTGCTAATATTGTCGTGAATATCGGCGTATTTACCTTCTTACGCATCAAAGATGATGCCGGACGTCTCATTTCCGTTATTTTCATCATCTTTATCTTTGCTTTCTTGGGATATGAGCACGTCATCGCAAACTTCTCCCTTTTCTCATTGGCCTTTTTTGCAAATGGTGGACCAGTTGAAGGAATGACTCTATTAAGTGTACTAAGCAATTTCCTCTTTTCTGGATTAGGAAACTACGTGGGGGGCGGTCTCTTTATCGGACTTCTTTATAGTTGGTTGAATAATCAATCCAAACTTTATATAGACTAAAAAAAACTACGGTTGGAATTCCTACCGTAGTTTTTTTATTGTAAGATAATCTGCGCAACTATAGGACTAATCACCACATACATAATTCCTGTAATCCCAATAGCTAAGCCAGCCATCGCCCCTTGCGTATGCCCATATTTTATCGCTGTACCCGTTCCAATGGCATGTCCTGTTCCTCCCAAAGCAAGACCAACAGCTACCGGATCTTCAATTTTTAGTAGCTTTAAAAAGACCGGACCAAGAACACTTGTCAGAATTCCTGTTGCAACAACGACTACAAGAGTAACAGTTGCTATTCCTTGCATTTTATCAGTAATACCAACAGCCATAGCAGTGGTAACTGATTTTGGAAAAAGAGAGATTGCAAGAAAAAAATCCATTCCAAACCATTTTGCAATTAGGGCAGTAAAGACAGTATTGACAATGCAAGCAACAAAAATTCCCAATAAAATACTTCGAATGTGATGTTTCATTAGATGGAAAGAACGATACAAAGGAATACCCAGAGCTACTGTTGAAGGCACAATAAGCATATTTAGATAGGAACCTCCTGCATAATATTCCTTATAGGAAATACCTGTCATTTTTAAAAAGACAATAATCAATCCTGTAGCTACCAACAGTGGGGTTGTGATTGGATGAGGAAATCTCCGATAAATCAGCATTCCAATCAAATATGCTGCAATTGATAACATAATACCAAAAATAGGATTTGAAAAAAGTTCAGTCATGAATTCCCTCCGTATCAATGTAGTCACCTTCAAACTTTTGCTTCACAAATTGAACAACAAAACCAATTACTAAGATATTTAAAAAAATGGCGCCTAAAATGACGATGATAATAGGAAGTAAATAATCTTTAATTGCATCAAATCTCTCCATAATGCCCACCGCTGCAGGCAAAAAAAGAATGGTCATATTAGCCAGCAAAAAATTTCCAACCGTATGAATGTGGCGAAGACGAATCAATTTGAACTCTAGGGCTAAAAATAGGAGGATTAAGCCAATAATACTTCCCGGAATAGGAAGATGAAAAATAGTCGAAATAGCTTCCCCTAAAAATGAAAATACCAGAATAATCATAAACTGAACATATAGTTTCATCTTTACACCACCTTAAATACTACTAATCCATCTGAGGCCATTCTCTTTTAGTCCAGAAAATCCCTTAATGTTAGTACTGTTATTAAGTTTACTACTCTGAAAATATTTTTCAAGGCTATAAAACGTTTACACATTAAAAATTTGTCTTAAGCTATTTTATTTATTTGCACATAATCACTTGACAATTTATTTTTGTAGGTGTATATTTAATATATAACAATTTTTGATATATACAACCGAACACTATATATCAAAACCGAACCCAACTAACAACAAAGGAAAGGAGCGTCCTATGCATTTTCCAGTCCCCGCAGTGCTGACAGAATTTCTCATCATGGCTATTTTGGAATCCGATGATTCTTATGGCTATGAAATCTGTCAGACCATTAAATTAATTGCCAACATCAAGGAGTCCGCCCTCTATCCCATCCTAAAGCGATTGGAGCAAAATGACTTTTTGACTACTTATTCCCAAGAATATCAGGGTCGTATGCGCAAGTATTATAGCCTAACTCAGTTAGGTCACGAAGAATTGGTCCGACTCAAAGATGACTGGGATACCTATACAAACACGATAAACGGCATCATAGAAGGGAGCGTCCGCCATGACAAGAACTGAATACATGGAGCAGTTAGAAAAATATCTCAAAAAACTGCCCCACAAAGAATACTTTGAAGCCATCAGCTTCTTTAATGAGTATTTTGACGAGGCTGGACCAGAGCGTGAAACAGAAATTATAGAAGAACTTGGTTCACCAAAAGAAGCCGCCAGCGAACTCATCAACAACATGCTCAACAAGCAAATCCAAGAAGAGAAGGATCAACAAGAACCTATTCAACTCAACTGGAAACTCTGGGTTGGTCTGGGAGCCTTAAGTATGACAGGTCTCTTCTCTTTCTTCCTACTCTTTATCATGGGAGAGTTTATCGGAGTCATTCCTCTGTTTGCGACTCTTATCCTCGGCGCCTTTTTCCTCGGTCGTTACTTCCGTAATTTTAGCCAAACAAAACGAACGCTCTGGTTGGCTATCCTAGCTGTCATTTCCCTGCCTATCGCCATTCCACTTTTGCTCATTCTCCTAGCTAGTCTATTGGGATTGGTGGCGCTCATCTTGGCCCTCATTGTCGGTGCCTTTGTTCTGGGTGTCGGACTTCTCACCAGCGGTGGCTATCTGATTTGGGAAGCCTTTAGCCTTATGTCAGAAGGTTTCAATATCTTCCTCATGGGGTTTGGCTCAGGTTTGTCTTTGATTGGCGGAGCTATTCTCATCTACATCTTGACTGGATTTTTTGCCTACTGGTCTTGGCGACTGGTCAAGGCTTGCTTCAAATGGATCTTGAAACGAGGTAAACGAGCATGAAAAAGAAACTAACCATCGCCATTATTATCGGCTTTGTCAGCCTGATTGCAGGCTTAATTCTGGCTGGCATTGGATTTTTCACAGGAGGCGTAACCCGTTTGGAAGAGGTTGCTGCTCCGACGGAAGTCCATAAGACCTTCACAGATTTGAATACCATTAAAATTGACTTTATCCCCCACAGCGTCTATATCAAGGAGTCTAGCGATAGCAACTACCATGTGACCTATGCCAACTCCGACAACAATATCCAAAACCCTCTAAAACTCAGTGAGAAAGACGGCATCTTAACCCTCTCTGCACAGGAACTAGAATTTGCCATTGAGGGAATCATGCAGTATCTGGGAGAAAGCTTGGCCCAACGTCGTATCAATGTCTTCTCCGTCACCATTGAAGTGCCTAAAGGGAAGACACTGGATAAATTAGAGGGACACAATCTCCACTTCTATGATTTTGGCGGTTTCACGATTGAGAATATCCATATCAAAGAGGCAAATCTGTCTGGTGGTGTCACTCTTGACAAGGTGACCATTGACAGCGGCCAGATCGAAGCAGGCTACTTCCAAGCGACACAATCCACTCTAAAAGATATGCACATCAACCTCCAGGAAAGTAGCATCCGCCTGTATGAAACCAGTTTGGAAAATGTGACCATCGAGGGCTATAGCCAGCTAGATAGCAGACAAACGACTCTTCTTGGCGATAATCGTTTCACTCCATCCGACACCTACTCCTCTACGACATTTTTGGATGTGACGGACAAGAGTCTAGCAGATAGCAACTTGCTCATCACCAACCAGATCGACAAGAAAAAATTAGTAGAAGCCCAAGGTTACTACTATGAAGATGAAAATGATTTGAGAGAGATGGTTAACCAAGACCCTTACTTAAAAGAGCGACTAGGGGAAGTCGGTATTTTCACTAGCGATAAGTACACCAAATTCCCTGTCAAGACAGAAAACGATCTACAGACCCTAACCCTAGAAAACAAAGGTAGCAAGAACAAACTGACCATTGAAGCCACCAATGCGACAATCAATTTAGGAACACCAAAATAACTACATCAACCAAAAACCAACTGTTCACATGGAGCAGTTGGTTTTATTATTATTCATCTTTTTGATTATAAATCAAGAGACCTAGTCCCATAAAGCCTACTAAGAAGAGGCTCAGCATCCAAACTTGATGACTACTATTTCCAACCATAGAAATGGTTTGACGAAGGCCTGAAACAGAATAGGTCATTGGAAGATAGGGCTGAATGACTTGGAAGAAGCGTGGGCTGAGTTCGATTGGGTAGGTACCTGCGCTTGATCCAAGCTGTAGTAACAAGATAATTAAACTTGCGAAGGAGCCGAAACGATTGTTCCAACCCACCAAGGCTGTAACGAGGGCCATAAAGGTCCATGAAGCTAAGAGGATTAATCCCAAGGTTGCCATAGGATGAGCTGGATCGATTCCAATCAAGCGAAGAACACCGTACAGAATCAGTGCTGCTAGGCTGGCTATCGTACCATTAAGTAACAATTTCCCTTTAGCCCAATCCCAACGATTCTTGTAGGAGCGATTGTCAATGTGTTTGACAAAAATAACATTCGCTGACAAGGCTGCAACCATTAGTGCGACAGATACCATATAAGGAGCCATTCCGACACCGTTGGTCTTCACATCATCTTGGTCGCTGTGTTCCAAGGTGACTGGTTGAGAAACTGCTTGTGCATTTTTGTCTTCTACAGAGATGACTGATAGTTGTTGACTGGCTGAGCTGAGTGAATTTGTTAGGGTTTCACTACCTGTACGAAGACTGGAAATACCGCTTGTCAAGGTTTGACCGCCACTAGCTAATTGATCCGCACCAGCAATTAATTGCTGACTACCAGAAGCCAGTTGTCCTGAACCGCTGACAAGTTGACTGGAGTTGGACGCCAAGGTTGCCAATCCTGATGTTAACTGGCTACCTCCTGATTGGATGCTACTATTATTCGCAACCAACTGAGCTCCACCCTCTGCTAATTGGGCAACACCTGCGGTATAGGCTGTTACTCCTGACATGAGTTGACTCGCTCCATTTGATAATTGCGTTTGAAGTTGACTCACACCACTCGTCAAGGTTTGAGTTCCTGGTAGAACTTGCCGGTTCAAAGCGGTGTTGACCTGACTCAAGCCACTTGATAGGTTTTCAATGGCTGTTGTGGCACCTGGCAATGCTTGATTGGCAGCCGTGTTAATCTGACCGACAGCTGATTGCAGCTGGCTCATTTGTGTTGCCATGCCAGAAAGACTTTGTAGGCTAGATAAGGCTTGACTGAGTTGAGACAATTGACCCAAAATCGTTTGGGCTGCTGTCGCTGTTGTCGAAGGCGAGTTTTGGAGGGCTCCAACCAATTCAGCTTGCTGAGCAGCTGTCAAGTTCTGATAGGTAGCCGTTGCTTGCAAAGCTTCAATGCTGGCTGTTTTATCGGCTTGTGCTGCAGTCAACAATCCTTGAGCTTGAGCCCCCATCTCCGTCAAGAGGCTAGATAGAGTAGTGGTATCTACTGCAAGTCCTCCTATACTTGAGAGGCTATCATTTAATTGATTGATGGCCGCTTGCAACTGGGGAAGTCCTGTCAATAAGGCCTGTATCTGACTAGACTGTTCAGCAGACAAATTAGTTGAACTAGCGAGTTGCTCCAAGCCCGCCTGCAATTGATTGGCTCCTGTTACCAGTTGTTCGACCTGGCTTGCTCCTGTTTGCAATTGTCCCACCCCAGCGATGAGCTGAGAGGAATTGGCATTTAATTGCTCCGCACCTGAAGCAAGACTCGCCACCCCATTTGTGTAGGTCGTTAAGCCACTGGACAGTGTTTGACTGCCTGTCGCAGCCTGATTGACTCCATCTGTATAAGATACAAGACCGGTGGCCAATTGATTTGCTCCTGTCACCAGTGATTGACCTGAAGTCGTTAAAGTAGTCAGTCCATTTGAAAGTATTTGACTGCCTGACTCCAATTGACTAGCTCCATTTGTTAATTGTTGACTTCCATCTGCTGCCTCAACCATACCCGCTTGAATCTCTCCCATGCTATCAAAAACGGCAGTTGTGTATGTTTCGGTAATCGTCTCTGAAACAGATTCCTTTAATTTCTCCATAGCTGATTCGCCCATCTTAGAAGCGACAAAGCTGTGCCCCTTAGAGGTTTGGTAAGAAATTGTTAGTGGTTCAGGCTGATCCGTCAAGAGACTAGATGCTTTTTCTGATAAATCTTCTGGTAGGGTGATGACCATATAATAGTCCCCTTCTTCCAAACCTTTTTCCGCATCCGTTTCTGATACAAAGTGGAAATCCAGACTCTTGCTCTCTTTCATATTATCCACCATATCATCACCAATGGTGAGGGTTTTATCTTGAAAGCTCGCCGACTGGTCTTGATTGACAACTGCTACAGGCAACTGGTCTAGTCGGCCGTAAGGATCCCACATAGAGGTTAGGAAACTAATGTTATATAAGGCTGGGACACAGGCAACACCGAGAATGGTGATCATGGTCATTGGTTTTTTGAAAAAATTCTTTACTTTTTCCGACATAAGAACCTCCTTTAGACATCCTGTCCAAAAACTGATAAAATACATTATACAAGTATCATTTTCAAAATCAAGTCAGAAGAATTGTTTTTTGGACATTGTGTCTAAAAATGTTCAAAAGGAGAAATTATGGGAACAGATAATCGGAAAGAACGAACTCGACAGGCTATTTTAGAAGCTATGGTAACCTGTCTAGAAACTCAAGGATTTAACGAAATTACAACCACCCACCTCGCTCAAACAGCAGGAATTAGTCGCTCTAGTTTTTATACCCACTATAAGGATAAGTACGAATTAATCGACTCCTACCAACAAGGACTTTTTCACAAATTAGAGGCTATATTTGACCGTTATGATGGCAATCGCCAATCATCATTTTTAGAAATTTTCGAGTTGCTCTATCGTGAAAAATTGCTTTCTGCCCTACTGACCCATAACGGAACTCAAGAAATCCAAAATTTTCTTATCAATAAAGTCCGACTTCTTGTTGCCAATGATTTAGCGGAGCGCTTAGGAAAAGAGAATTTATCACAACTGGAAAAAGAATACAGTAGCATCTATTTTTCACATGCCTTCTTCGGTATCATGCAGGTATGGATTAAAAATGGGAAGCAAGAATCTCCTCAATATATGACCGATTTTCTAATCAAAATGTTACCTTAAATGTGACTTTTTACAGCCACTTTCTGGGGAATATGTTATAATATCCTTATCTTACGCAAACGTTTTCAAACAGGAGATTATGATATGATTCAAGCTGAACATCTATCAAAAACCTATTCCATCATAGATAAGGAAGTCGGTCTCAAAGGTTCGATTAATGCCTTTTTCAAACCCAAGAAAAAGAAAATTCCTGCCGTCCAAGATATTTCCTTGCAGGTAGAAAAAGGCGAAATCATCGGCTATATCGGCTCCAACGGTTCTGGTAAATCCACCACCATCAAAATGCTTACCGGAGTCCTCTTCCCAGACCAAGGACAGGTTCGTATCAACGGCCTCAATCCGCAAGAAAATCGCAAGGCTGTCAATAAACAAATCGGAGTTCTCTTTGGACAAAAATCTCACTTGGATTGGAACTTGCCTGTCCAGGAATCTTTTATCCTTCACGCAAAAATTTATGATGTTCCAGATAAGGTATTCAAAGAGCGATTGGCTGTCTTGATTGATCTATTGGACTTGGCTGATATTATGAAGCAACCAATCCGTAATCTGTCACTCGGCCAACGGGTTCGCTGTGAATTTGCGGCTATCTTTATCCACCAGCCTGCCGTTGTTTTTTTGGACGAACCAACCATCGGCTTGGATGCCAGCGTCAAGGAGACCATTCGCTCCTTCATCCGCTATATGAATCAAGAATACCAGACCACTTTCTTGATTACTTCCCACGATATGAAGGACATCGAGAGCCTCTGTGAGCGGATTTTTATCATTGATAAGGGCAAGAAAGTCTACGATGGCTCACTGACCGTCCTCAAAGAACGCTTTTCCACAGTCAAGACCATTCTCTTCTCCACAGAAAAGCCGATTGAAAAAGACTTGCAGCTAGAAGGCTGGGAATTTATTCGTAAAGATGATTTTCACTTTGAAATCCACTACCAAAGCAAGGTCTGGACCAGTGCCCAGGTGATTGAGCAAGTTTTCAATCATTATTCAATTGAAGATGTCACCATGAAGGAATTGGAAATTGAAACCATGGTCCGCCAAATTTATGAGGAGGGTATCCATGCGTAAATATCTCTACATGACCCGCCTGACCATGATGAATGCCATGCAGTACAAGGCTTTCTTTCTGGCGACTTTCGTTTCACTGGCAGTGAAGATTTTGGTGGCTCTCTATGTCTGGAAAACCATTTTCTTCACTCAATCAGAAGTCAATGGCTTTACCCTGCAAACCTTTACTACATACATTATCTTTGCTAATCTACTAGCCAGTTTAAATTCCTTCTCACTCGGAGAAGATTTATCTTATAGCATTTTAAAAGGAAGCATTGCTGGAGAATTTCTCAGACCCTATTCCTTTATCCTAGCCCTCTTTTTCAAAGACCTTGGAAATAAACTCTTGGAACTGATAAAATTTGCCATCGTATTTATCGGTATCCTACTTGTTCATCAAGATTTCTACCTGCCTGACGGCCAGACCATTTTGCTCTTTCTGGTCAGTTCGATTTTAGGGATGTTTATCGTTCAATTGCTGGATATGGCTTTTGGCTTCTTAGCATTTTTTACAGTCAATGCCTGGGGAGTCATGCTTCTGAGAATGGGACTTTTCAATCTAGCCTCTGGGGCGCTTTTGCCACTCAGCTTCTATCCACAGGTTGTGGAAAACTTTTTGAAACTCCTTCCCTATAATTATGCGGTTAACGTTCCAGTTTCCATTTTATTGGGACAGGAAAGCGATCTAAGAGCTTTGGGATTGCAAGTTATATGGATACCCATTCTAGCCTGCTTCATCGCCGCTCTTTGGTCCCAAGCCAAGCGTCGTATTGTCATTTTTGGAGGTTAACATGAAGAAATATATCAGCCTCTATCTATATAACATCAAGGTCTACATGATGGCCCAGATGTCCTTTCGGGTGGACTTCTTCATCGGGCTTTTCTCCTCTTTGATTGAACAAATTGTCTACCTGATTTTCCTCAACATCCTCTTTGGAAATATCAAGGAAATTGCTGGTTTCAACTACGGTCAAATGCTTTTCATCTATGGAATAGCGACCGTCGGACGCTCCATTCACTTGATTTTCTTTGACAATCTCTGGATGTTTGGCAGTCGCTACATCCGACAAGGCGAATTTGAACGCCTCCTCCTCATGCCTGTCAATCCTCTTTTTCAGCTTATCTGTGAACGAATCCAGCCACAAGGAATCGGAACAACCCTCATCGGTTCCCTTGCACTAGCCCAAGCTTCCAAGGAACTGGGTATGGAATGGAGTCTTGGAAAACTAGCCCTACTAATCTTTATTGCCATTTGTATTGGCCTACTCTATGCAGCTATTCAGCTCGGTCCAACTGCTCTAGCATTTTGGATTGTAGAATCATTTCCTTTGACTATGGGAATTTTCGCCCTCAATCAGATGGCTCAATACCCACTCAATATCTATCCAAAAATCATTCAAATCCTGCTGATTTTTGTTTTCCCTTATGCTTTTACAGCCTATTTCCCAGCCCTCTACTTCCTAGACCTGTCTATGTGGGGACTGGCTCTGCCACTAGTTGTCCTGGTCCTATTTACCATCAATTACAAACTCTTCCGCCATGGTATGACCAAGTTCACCAGCGTTGGAAATTAAAAAAAGCTAGCATTCTCTGGACGGAGAGTTCTAGCTTTTTTCTATATACTTATAAAATATAGTCGTTTAGTTTGCTTTTAGTACTAGCTTCAAAGGTTCGGGGAACCTTTGGAGGCTGGAAATAAAGCGAACAACGTTCGCATCAAAAAGTCGCAGGCTGTACTGGAGTACGGCAAAGCGAGTTCAAATCACTCCTGTGGAGTGTTTGAAGTTGGAAATAAGGAAACGACGTTTCCTCGCTCGTCGAAGTAATCAAAGATAAACTAAATGACTATATATTCTTCAATGACCTGAAGCACACCAGCTTCCAAATGGCTGGGAGCTCGGTACTTGGCTACTGCCTTGACCTTGTCTGTCGCATTTTCCATGGCATAGGAATGCCCAGCATAGGACAATAACTCAATATCATTGTCTGAATCACCGAAGGCCATCACCTGTTCAGGTTCGATATCCAAACTGATCAAAACCTGTTCCAAGCCCCACGCCTTATGAATCCCTTGCGGCAAGATATCAATGGAGCCATAGCCACTAGTCACTGCAACCAGCTGACCTTGAAAAGCCTGGTTAAACTCTTCCGTTATCGATTCTACACGTGCTTCAGGAACCCAGAGACCAACCTTATAAATAGGTTCTAAATTAGGATAGGCACTGAGGTCGTCTAAATAGGTCACACGATTTTGGAAGGCAGCCATTTGAGCTGGTTCTATTGGCAAATCCGTCCCTGCAAATGGCATACCTGCCCCAGCCTGCATATAAATGTTTTCTTCATTCGACAACATCAAACATATATCCGCCCAACGTCCTTTGAAAAAATGCAGTATTGCTTCGACTTCCTCTTGCTGAATAGTCCGACGAATGAGTGTTTTTCCCTGATGATAGATATGGGCACCATTATCAGCCACAAAAATCAGTCGTTGCTCAAATCCTTGGCATAATTGTAGCAATCGCCCAATTCCATTGCCACTAGCGATAACAAAAGGAATCTTTTTCTGATTTAGTTGATCCAAGACCCGTGAAAATCGCTCTCTATCAAAACTCCCCTGACCATCTAAAAAGGTCCCATCCATGTCTGTTGCAATTAATCGAACTGTCATCTTCTCTCTCCTCACCATACCAAATTGACAAAGTCTTTCATTTCTTGATAGGCTGCATCCACACGCGCCTGTGTTTCTTCATCTAGCTGTCCATAATATCGACCACCAGCGACCCAGTCTTCCAATACATAGGTCTGATAGCTAAAACGCTCATAACCATCCAGTGAATACGTTCCCTGAGAGATACGATTTACCCAGGTTGGATGGGCTTGAGCAGTTTGAATACTTGTCTGCCCATTCTCTTTTTGAATCCTTATATCCATCAACACACCTCGCTCTGTCCACTTGGCATTGACCTCATCTGTCATGGTCTCCTGACGCTGGTTGGACAGGAAATTCCCCATGGAATAGATAATCAGCTTTCTCTGACCATCTTTTTCCACAATCTCCGCAGGCTCTGTCACATGGGGATGGCCGCCAAAGACAAGATCCGCTCCCCAGTCCACCATTTGATGGTAGAGACTAATCTGCTCCTCCGTAGGCTCCAACTGGTATTCCACACCCGTCTGAGGCATGACGATGGTAATATCTGCCTCTTTCTCAGCTCGCTCAATCTCTGCCTGCATCTTTTCTTTATCAAAATCCGATAAATAGGCATCATATTCCTCCTGACTCAGCAAAGCCTCCATCCCATTGAAACCGTAAGCATAGGCTAGGACAGCTATACGGATACCATTGACTTCCCGAATGTAGAGTGGTGCAGTTGCACGATTGCCTTCGGCGTAGACACCGACTGTATCCACACCTGCATCTCTAAATGTATTGACAGTGGAAACCAATCCAGAAAGATGTGAGTCCAAGATATGATTGTGGGCTAAGTCCACCAAATCGTAGCCTGCATCATGGATATTGTTGGCGACAATGGCAGGCGCATTAAAAAGTGGGTAACCTGCTAATTCGACATCTGGGGAAATGGTCCCTTCAAAGTCTGCGATAGCGAAATCAGCCTGTTCTATCTAGGGCTTTACGTAGGTAAAATTCTCAGAAAAATCGTAACTTCCATCTGGCTGTTCTGCTCCTCGAAGAATAGGCAAGTGATAGAGCAAATCTCCATGAGCCATGATGCGAACAGAATTATCTGGGTGCATTGATTCTGAGGCCTGATTCAGCCTAGGAACTAGGTGCTCGCTTACAATAATAATCGCCAAGATAATAGTCGCTAAGCCACAAATAAAAAACAAATGCATCTTTGTCCGATAGGACGCATATCGTTTTCTGCGAATATAGTTCGCTCTTTTCTCCATACCTTTACCCTCATACTCCCTACTTAAGAACCTTTGTTCAAAATACAGTCAGTAGTCCCTCAAAAAACTATTTCTTCCATAAAAGTACATAACTTATAAATAGAGGTTCTAATATTAGTATACGACATTTTTGCTAAAAAATCTAAACAAAATCAGAATTCCATCTCACAAATATATGTTTCTGATTATGTATTCCATTCCTCAAACGATTATCAGACCGCTCTTCACAGACCATTTAAAAAGAGCTAACATTATCCCCTCGCGACTCCCTAAAAGACTATCTGGGAGAACAGTGCAATGTTAGCTTCTTTTTATGTCTTCAACAGATGATCTCAGTCATCTAAGTGCTGTAGCTTGCCACGAAAATCTTCAATGGTCTCGTAGCCTTTTTCAGCCATGATGGCCTGCAATTCAGCCGTAATGCGTTCAAAGGCTGCCACACCTTCCTTTTGCAGGGTTGTTCCAACTTGAACCATGCTGGCTCCACAGAGAATGTGTTCGAAGGCATCCCGACCTGTCAAGACGCCACCAGTCCCAACAATCTGAATCTCCGGTTTCAAGCGTTGGTAAAAAGCGTGGACATTGGCAAGAGCAGTCGGCTTGATATACTCTCCACCGATACCACCAAAACCATTTTTAGGCTTGATGACAACTGACTCATCCTTGATATAAAGACCATTTCCAATCGAATTGACACAGTTGACAAACTTCAAAGGAAACTGGTTGAAAATCGCTGCTGCTTGGTCAAAATGCACAATATCAAAATAAGGGGGTAACTTAATACCAAGTGGTTTGGTAAAGTAAGTGAAGACCTCCTGCAAGATGGTTTCTGTCGTTTCAAAATCATAGGCAATCTGCGGTTTTCCAGGGACATTGGGACAAGAAAGATTTAACTCTGTCAGCCCCTTAAAATCACTGGCTTCTACAGTTCTCAAAATCTCGTGAGTCTCATCAGGCGACATTCCAACTAAAGATAAAACAAATGTGCGTTCTGGCTCCATTTCCTGCAATTCTAGTAGATAATCCAAATAGTAAGCCAAGCCCTGATTTGGTAAACCCATCGAATTGATAGAACCAAGCGGAACATTCTGATAACGTGGTTCTGGATTACCCGCGCGGTAGTCCAAGGTTGCTGTTTTGGTTACAAAAGTCCCCGCCTTCGAGTTCTTAACCGCATCCAATTCTTCCTTGGTCATGCACCAAACCCCTGCCGCATTCATCAAACAATTATCAAAGGTAAATCCACCGAGTGTCGTTGCTGTTGAAACCATCTTTCCTCCTATTTTCGCTCAATAGATACCAACCATTGTCAACCAGCCATAAAAAACTGACGGCTTTCCCAATTGGCATAACAAAGAGCGTCTTTTTTATTTGTTTCATTATAGCATAGCTTCTCTCGAGATGAGGCAAATCGCTGTCAATGTTCGTATTTTAAAAAGAGAGTCCAACTGGAACTCTCTCTAGGTTATTAGTTTCTACGTCTACGCTGGTTAGCAAGAGCTAATGTTCCTAGCAATGCCAAACCTGTCAATCCTAACATTGACTCGACAGAACCTGTTGCAGGTAGAGTCTTAGTTTGAGTTGCAGTTACCTTGCTACTTGTTTGAGAAACTTCTGGTTTTGACAATGGTTTAGGAGTCGCTACAGGAGCCTGCTTCAATTCTTTAGTTTCCGCCGCTTTTTGCAAAGCTAACTGTGCTTCATAAGCAAGTCTCATGCTCTTATATTTTGCTAGAGCAGTTTCAAAATCTGTCTGCGCTGCTTGTTTAGCTTCCAAGGCTGCATCACGTTGCGCAAGAGCTTCTGCTGCCGCTACTTTCGCCTCCTCAAGCAATTGCTGAGCTAGACGATAGTTCTCTTGTGCATTGAGTAAGCTTGCAAGATAAGCTTCTGCTGCTTTCAAATCTGCGACTGTTTTGGCAAGGTTAGCCTCTGCAAGTTTCAAAGCTGCTTCTTTCGTTGCAGTTATTTCCTGTAAAGCGGATAGGCTTGCCTGTGCTTCTGATAAAGCATTTTTTGCAGTCGTATGGGCTGCTTGAGCGACTGATAAATCTTGTTTTGCAACACTTGCCGCTTGTTCTTTATCAGCAAGTGTCTGCTCAGCAGTAGTTAAGTCTTGTTTTGCAGCGGCTGCTTTTTCTTTTGCATCCGTAAGAGTAGCTTGAGCCTTATCAAGTTCCGCTTGAGCTTTCGTGACTTTAGACTCAACAGATAATAATTGGTTATAAGTTGTTTGACGATTTGCAACGGTAGCTTTCGCAGTCTCTACGCTTGTCTGTGCCGCTTGACGTGCTGTCTTAGCTTTCGCAAGTTCGGCCTCCTGCTTCGCTAAATTCGCTTTAGCTTGCTCAACTGCATCGCGTGCTTTTTGAATATCAACTATTTTGACTTTGACCGTTTCTTTCTTGCCATTTGGGAAGGTTACATACACGCTTGTTTCGCCTTCTGAGATACCTGTAAGCACGCCTGTTTCTGAAACTACAGCAATGTTCTCATCAGCAGATTCCCAAGTTAGTCCTGAATAAACAGATACGACACGGGCATAGTCATCGTAAGGGGCAAAAACTGCTGAAACATTCAGCACTATATTCTGATTAACATCTGATATTATTTCAGGCGTTAGCAATTCGTAATCAAATAAATAATCTTCTTTGGCTTCTAAAATCTGTACGGCATCACCATACAAACCAACCGCTTCTTCTGTGGTATCCCCTACAGTAAAGTGTTGTGCCACACCTGTCCAACCATCATTGCCAGCTGACAAGAAAGCTGATAGGGCTGTATGGGTGTAATTCGGGTTGATTAGTGATACATAGTGACCTACTACCGCATCCGGAGTCTGGTTCACAAAATCTTCTTTTTCTGCATAAAACTGCTCAATAGCAGTCAACATTGCCTCACCTGATCGACCAAAATTCCAAGCCAAATTCTCAGAACGTACGGCTACAATTTCAGGATTATCAGTGTCTACAGTAAAGATGCTCTTATCTGTCCAACGAATGTGACCCAAGGTATACTCTGCCTCTGCAGCACGAATTTGAGTTGTATACTCTAAAATAGTTGACCACTTAAGAGGTACATAACGATCTACAAGGCCTTCATCAAAAGCTTCCTTACGAATTTCATTAATTCTAGCTAAGATAGCTGCTTGATCAGGTTCGTAGAAAGTGCCTGACACACCCACCATAGCATTTCCTTCAGACGGCTCTTCAACCTCTGCTCCGAAGAATTCTAGCGGAGTTAATTCTGTTCCATCTGAAACCAAACTAGCTAGATATGCTTCTGCTGCTGCAACTGCCGCTTGGGCTTCTTTAACACTTGATTCAGCCGTAGTCACCGCAGCTACTTTTGTAGCCAAATCAGCCTCAGCAGTGGCCTGTGCTTGTTTGGCTTGAGCTAAGTTCTCCTTGGCTACCGCCAATTGTTGAGCTGTTTCCTTATCGGCTTGTTCAGCCGTTTGCAAAGCGGTTTGGGCTGCCTGAACTGCTTGCTCGGCAGTTGCAACTTGGTTGGTAGTTGTCGCTACATTTGCTTCTGCTGTTGCAAGAGCGGCTTGGGCTTCGGCAACTTGGTTAGTTGCTGCTGTAGCCGTAGCTTGTGCAGCAGATAATGTAGAATTAGCTTTTTCATAGGCTGTTTGTGCTTGAGCCACCTTCTCAGCTGGAACCTTTTCAGCCTGCTTAGCCTCAGCCAGTTCCTTTTCAGCAAGAGTTTGAGCTGTTTCTTGACTGGCAGCTGTTTCTTTTAACTCTTCTATAGTAGTCTGAGTCTTTTCGATTTCTGCCTCAGTAGCCTTCGCTACAAGCTCTTCAGCTTTTGCTAGATTATCAGTCGCCTCCACAACGCCTTGAACAGCGTTAGCAGCAACTTGTTCCTTAGCCGTAGCAGTATTTGAAGCAGCTTGGGCAACTTGCTCAGCTTCTGTCACAGCTGCCTGTGCACTTGCAAGCTCTTGCTCACTAACAACTTTTACTGGTGTAGCTTGTTCTTCTGAGACAGTAGGAACAATAGTATCGGCACTGACTTGGTTTGCTTGAAAACCAACTGTCCCAACAGCTAAAACACCTGTAGCAAGCGTTACTGGAATAGCAACAGATTTCTTTTTCATATATATACCCCTATATTTTACTTACAACTTTTATATTATACCATCATTCCTCATTTGTCAATGTTCGTATGTAAAGAAAGTCTACTTTTTATCTACTCGCAACTTGCTCAGAAAGTTTAGAAAAATTATCATTTTTTTCTTTACATTTAAAAATCATGGTGCTATAATAATTATCAGATAAATTAAATTGTCAGACAATTTAATAAATAAAAAAGAAATCAGGTGATCCCATGTCAAATGCCAAAGCTTACATCCAAGCTTCTTTTGAAGCAGTCAAAGCCCGCAACCCACATGAAACAGAATTCCTCCAAGCTGTAGAAGAGCTCTTCTCTACACTTGAGCCTGTTTTTGAAGCACACCCAGAATACATCGAAGAAAACATCTTGGCCCGTATCGTTGAGCCTGAGCGTATCATCAGCTTCCGTGTTCCATGGACAGATAAAGATGGAAATGTTCAAGTCAACCGTGGCTACCGTGTTCAGTTCAACTCAGCTGTAGGTCCTTACAAAGGCGGTCTTCGCTTCCACCCAACTGTAAACCAATCCATCTTGAAGTTCCTCGGTTTTGAGCAAATCTTCAAAAACGTCTTGACTGGTCTTCCAATCGGCGGTGGTAAAGGTGGTTCAGACTTTGATCCTAAAGGAAAAACTGATGCTGAAATCATGCGCTTCTGCCAAAGCTTCATGACTGAATTGCAAAAACACATCGGACCTTCACTTGACGTCCCTGCTGGTGACATCGGTGTCGGTGGTCGTGAGATTGGTTACATGTACGGTCAATACAAACGCCTCCGCCAGTTTGATGCAGGTGTCTTGACTGGTAAACCTCTTGGCTTTGGTGGTTCATTGATCCGCCCAGAAGCAACTGGTTACGGTTTGGTTTACTTCACTGATAACATGTTGGCAGCAAACGGTAAATCCTTCAAAGACCAAACAGTCCTTATCTCAGGTTCTGGTAACGTTGCACAATATGCTGTTCAAAAAGCGACTGAACTTGGTGCAAAAGTCATCTCTGTTTCAGACTCAAATGGTTACATCATTGACGAAACTGGTATCGACTTCGACCTCTTGGTGGACATCAAAGAAAAACGCCGCGCTCGTTTGACAGAATACGCTGCAGAAAAAGCAACTGCTAAGTACTTCGAAGGTTCTGTATGGAACTACGACGGCAAGGCTGATATTGCCCTTCCATGTGCGACTCAAAACGAAATCAACGGCGAGCAAGCTGCTGCCCTTGTGAAAAATGGCGTTTACTGTGTGGCTGAAGGTGCCAACATGCCATCTGACCTTGATGCTATCAAAGTTTATAAAGAAAACGGCGTTCTTTACGGTCTTGCAAAAGCTGCCAACGCTGGTGGTGTAGCTGTATCTGCCCTTGAAATGAGCCAAAACAGCCTTCGTCTTTCATGGACTCGTGAAGAAGTAGACGGCCGTCTTAAAGACATCATGGCAAATATCTTCAACACAGCCAAAGAAACTGCTGAAAAATACGACCTTGGTACAGACTACCTTGCAGGTGCTAACATCGCAGCCTTTGAACAAATTGCGGATAGCATGATTGCCCAAGGTTTGGTATAAGCTTACTTTTAGTTTACTAAACTATAATAAAAACGCCCCCAAAATTGACGTGCTAATTTTGGGGGTATTTTTCATTAAAAGAAGAGGAGAACAGTGGATAAACATGTTCTCCTTTTTAAAATGTAAAAATAACAGATAGGTCGATTACCAAGCCGAACAATCTGAACCAAGGGGCGTTGTAAACCCGTAAATTGTGCAGTATTTAAAACTTTTTCTACAGCAATTAGATACCTTCTGCGACTAATTCCGTCCACATGGCATCTTCGTAGGTAAAACCAAAGTTTGTTTCATTATCTATACCGTAGATAAGTTTTACTTGTACTTTCTCTCCTGGCTTCAGCTTTTCAACTAGATTCACATCATAGGTCCGCAAATCCAGGGTAAAGGGAATCTGACTAACGGGATCCATGAGACTGAAATAGTATTCGTCAAAATAGAGTTCTTCTGCGGTCGAATTTTCAACTTCCATTTCAACAACATAAGCTGTGCTGTAGTAGCTATCTACTAGTTCTATGCTATCGTCTTTGCCCATAGACGTTACTGTTACATGAAGACCGTTAGAAAAATCAACTGAGTCACCAACTTGATACTCCGTGTATTCCACAGTCTCATCAATGTACCCGTCACTACCTGTATCCCAATTATCAAAATTTGCTGCGCTTAGGCCAATCATAAAAATAAAACAGGTTACTCCTAGGATAAAGGAGAGGACGGCACCAGCAATGGTCGTCCAAAAGAGAGGCTGTTTGTACAAGGGTTTCTTCTTATAATACATCTGCCCATTTTCAACGACAAAATCTTTTGTTTGCATAATAAACTCCTTATTTTAAAACAGTTGGTCCACTTGAAGGTAAATCTATTCCTGCTTGACGCAGAGCATCTTGATAAAAACCAAAGAATTGATGATAGATCTTGTTCTGTTGACCGTTGGCTACGAAAAGATTAACACGAAATACAAACTGTCCCGAAATAGCGTTTTGGGGGCCTAATACAGTCACACCTGTAATCTGGTCAAAATTGCTGATTTCCCTCAAATTGACCTCTTCTATTACGCGATAGACTTGTTCCAAATCGGTATTAAATTTGAGTGGAATATCGATTTGAGCCCGCATGTCCCCTCTTGACTGATTGGACACCACTAGAATGTTGCGATTGGGAATAAAATGCAATGTCCCATCTGCATCACGTACTTGTGTTGTTCGGATTCCCATGCTAACGATGGTTCCTGAAATGGTAATGGGTCCGTTGGTTAACTTAACCACATCTCCGACGTCAAACTGTCGTTCAATTAAGATAAAGAATCCATTGACCAAGTCTGAGAGAAAACCTTGTGCGCCCAGCCCAACAGCTACCCCAGCAATCCCGGCTCCTGCAAGAAGACTGGATACAGGTAAACCGAGGACACTCAAAATACAGTAGATAAGGATAAAGTAGAGTAGGTAATTTAGGATGCTTTCCACCAGACGACTGATGGTCTTCTGACGACCAATGTCTTGTGTAGATACCTTTAGAGAGGGAACCAAAACCTTTTTCACAGAAGCTTTGGCTATCTTCTTGATAATGTAAAATGCAACAAAGAGTAAAACAAGCGATAAAACCTTATTTAGACCCGCTGTCACAATGGCCTCAATATTAAATTGAGACAAATACTTGGTAATAAAATCATTCATGAGATAATTATAGCAGAAAACATCCTAAAAGAACAAAAAGACAGCCAAACGACTGTCTTTTATCTTATTTCTTCTTTGCAAAATACTGGCGTGTCTCCTTGATGATAACAGGAGAGAGAGCTAGTAAGGCAATCAAGTTTGGTAGGGCCATGAGACCATTTACAATATCTGCAATGGTCCAAATCAAGTCTAGTTTGAGGAAACCACCAAGGGCTACCATTGCCACAAATAACAGACGATAAGGCAAGATGGATTTGGTACCGAATAGAAACTCGATACAGCGTTCACCATAGTAAGACCATCCGAGAATAGTTGTAAAAGCAAAAAGTACCAAACTAATCGTCAAGGCAATAGATCCTGTATTGCCAAAAACTGTTGCAAAAGCTGCCTGTGTCAGAGGAGCTCCTTCCAATCCTTCGACAGACCACTGACCTGTTACCAAGATTGTCAAACCTGTTAAGGTGCAGATAATAATCGTATCGATAAAGGTACCCGTCATAGAAATCAATCCCTGCTCAACAGGATTATCCGATTTGGCTGCCGCAGCTGCGATAGGCGCCGAACCTAGACCAGATTCATTTGAAAACACTCCACGCGCAATACCACGTTGGATTGCTTCTTTTACAGTTGCCCCTACAAAGCCACCTACTGCTGCTGCAGGTGAGAAGGCAGATTTCAGAACCAAACCAAGTGTCGGCAACAGTTCATTCCAGTGAACTAACAAGACTATCAAACTTGCCAAAATGTATAAAATCGCCATGAAAGGAACGATTTTGGTCGAAACATCCGATATTTTTTCAATTCCCCCAAAGATAAAGAAAGCAATTGAAATGGCTGTCACAATGCTGACCAACTGGGGAGCTAAGCCAAAACTCGAAGACATGGAAGATGCAATCGAATTAACCTGTGAAAATGTCCCCATTCCCAAAAGCGCTACGAGGACACCTGAGACAGCAAAGAAAACAGCCAAGGGTTTCCACTTCTGTCCCATCCCCAAGGTGATATAGTGCATAGGCCCACCTGCTGCTTGACCGTTGGCATCCTTGGTACGGTATTTAATGGCTAAAAATCCTTCCGCATACTTGGTTGCCATCCCGAAAAAGGCCGCTACCCACATCCAGAAAAGAGCCCCCGGTCCACCTGTCGTAATGGCTGTTGCCACTCCGACGATATTTCCCGTACCAACTGTCGCTGCCAAAGCTGTACAAAGAGCCGCAAAGCTAGACACATCTCCCTGACCAGACTGGTCACTAGAGAAAATCAAACGAAAGGCGGTTGGTAACTTGCTAACTTGAAACATCCCTAAACGGAGTGTAAAGTAAACACCCGTACCGACCAAAAGTATTAAGAGAGGCGGTCCCCAAACAAGATTGTTGATAGCCTTAAATAGTTCTAACATAGTTCCTCCTAAGCATAATTCTTAATCCGATAAAGCTGCCGGAAAAACAAAAAGAGGCTGAACCCTTCAACCTCTAGAATCAACGTGAAAAATACAGAAAAAGCCTATTTTTCAACGCTCTGTCCTTTTACCTGAGAGTTTCAGTAGCTCTACTTTTCCAAGCAGAACTACCTTGCCCCTTCGGTGCCAAAATGGTCTCTCCAGAGTTCCGTCCATTGAACAGTCAGTTTCCCTTCTACCCAATATCAACCGGTTATTCAGTTTTATCTAGTTTTATTTTAATCTAATTTCACGAAAAAATCAAGAATATTTTCTGATACTCAATGAAAATCAAAAGTGGCCTAGGAAACGAAGCCGAAGATAGAACTCTGTTACTGTCTTGTTTCAAGGTAACAGGCTGAAAAGCTCCACCGGAGCTTTTCACTCATCAAGGCTCTTGACAACGGATAATTTTGATTTTCGAAGAGTATGAATTTTTACAAGTCTTCCATTTTTATGATAAGGTCTGCTCGCTCCCAAATCAAAGGATTGTGGGTCGCAATCACAATTAGCCGTTCTGGGCTCTTCAAGGATAACAAAATATCCATAATTTCTTGGGAGCTATTAGGATCTAAGGCAGCCGTCGGCTCATCTGCTAAAATCAATGGAGGATTTTTCAGGATGACTTTAGCAAGTGCTACCCGCTGAGCTTCCCCTCCTGAGAGTTCATAGATAGGCTGGGACAAGTCCAGATAAGACAGACCAACTGCATCAAGTGCCTCTTCCTGCCGCGATTTCCTTTCGTCTTTGGACAATTTCTGACCAATCAGTCCCAAATCCAGATTTTCTCTGATTGTCTGACTTTCTAAAAGACCAAAATTCTGAAAGAGATAGCCTAATTCCTCCCTAAAAAAGAGATGGGGCTTCAACTTTTTCAAATCCTTCCCCTTGTAGAGAATATCACCTGCATCATAGGACTCCAACTTGGCTAAAATATTCAGCAAGGTCGTTTTTCCACTACCACTGGCACCTATCAAGGCATAGACCTTTCCAGCCTGTAAGTCTAGCGTTACATCAGAAAACAAGCTGCGTTTCCCAAATTTCTTTTGAATTGATTGGATAGAAAACATACTAGGCTCCTTTCAAAATACGGATATTCCAAGCTCCTTCTTTCCTCGCCTGCCACCTCAATAAACAGAGGGCATTGACCATAAACAAGGCAAAACTGATACTACTTATGAAAATGTGACCTGTCACTGCCATGCTTGCTCCAAGAGCCAACAAGAGGAAAAGCAGTTGGAACGTTAGGTATTTCTTATGGATTCCCAAGAAATCCATCCCTGCAATTTCTTTGATAAAAATATCACGTTTAAACTCTTCGAAGTATAATAGATTCATGGTATTAAACAGGATAATTGATGTCACAATCCCTAAAATAGCACCCATAGATGTTGAAATGGTCTCTATCCGAATACGATCTAAAAGTTCTGTAAAGAGGGAGGAACTACTTCTCACTTCATTGACAAACTGAAACAGATTTCTTGCCTTCAATTCGCGCAAAAGTTTATCTCTGTTTTTAAATAAAATACTGCTATCTACTTCATTCAGCCAAAAGTCAGCAGATTCCTCTCCCAGACTTGACGGTGTCAGCACAACTAAAATAGGGTCTTTCAAATATTGCACATGTTGACCAGAACGATGATTGTAGATAAATTGCTTCTGCCCATCTTTTAAATAGGCAACTTTTCCCTTGATGGTAGCTGAGCTTGCTTGATTAGCAGGTCTAACCATACGATTGATATAATCTTGGTAAAGATGGAGATACCTATCACTTTCAGGACGCAATGTTTCAGGTAATAGAAGTTGAAATTCTCCTTCTTGTAGAGAAGGTAATGCTTCGTCCGACAAGTCTACATCCTGTATCTGCAAATAATTTGGACTAACGTAGAGGGTGTTGCCTGCTGGATGGTAGCTGTCAAGGCTTGTCCCATCTTCCAGTTGGGAGCCCATTAAATAGGCATTCAAATTGCTTTTGACAAAGATAGCTCCGTCTTCCTCCAAAGCTTGCTTTAGTAAAGGATACCAATTTTCAGACGAATTTAGTCCTGAGCGATCATCCGCAGAAATATTCCAAGCTAAACTATAGTAATCCTCTTCTTTCTCCCACTGCTGGGTGCCTGCTTGGTATTCCTGCCAAATTCCTGAATAATAGACGGTTTGAGACATACCCAATGACACTACCAGTAGAGCCAGCATTTGTCCCATAACCATAATGGTCAGGATTCCTTGCAGGGGCATCTTCCCTTTTAACAAGAGTAAAAAGTGATAGGTTCGAATGGCCAAGGTAAATGTAGCAGCGAAAAAAAGGGCAATCAAACCAAGCAAGAAATGATAGCCTACTAGAGCTGCGACCAGATAGTAGACAGAATAGCTATCTAATCCAATGAGGTAGGCCAGTCCAACTGCTGGAAGAACCGCAAATGGGATAGTTAGAGCTATCTCTTTCGCATTTTCCTGTAGAGATAGTAGAAATAAATGCCAACGTGAATCTCCTGCAATCAAACGGATACCTGCTGTACGCAACTGCCTTACATTGGCAACCACTACCAAAGCCATATAGGTAATGAGAAAGACCAGTATGGCTAAGAATTGACCACCTTGTGTCAGAAATGCGAGTAAAGTAGCAATAGTCGAAGGCTTCCGAATCTGAACCTCGTCAAATCCAATCGAAACAAGAAGAGACCGAAGTTCCTCTACCGTCGCTTTTCCTTGGAGAATAAAATATTTGGCTAGAAGTGCAGACTCCATTTTTTCTGATGCCTGAAATTCCTCCAGTCCTCTTGGTAGGGAAGACTGACTAAAATTGTCATAGGAAAAGGTACGTCCACCTGATGTACTTGGCTCAATTATCCGCCTGGCAATCACACTATCCGTCTGTTGAGAATATTCCTCTAATCGCTGTCGTACATCTGAGTAAGTCACGTCCTCAGATACCGACAAGGTGGTCACAGAAGGATAATAATGAACTAGCATAGTCTCCTTTTGGCTGACGCCCAACCAAATCATAAAGACGGCTAGAATGATAGTCGATACAAGTACAAATTTTCCTTTCATCACAATCACCTGTCTTCCTATTCTCTAAAATATAAGAAAAGGCGATGTTTCTAATCGCTCAAACCCGATAAAAATAGATCACCTGTCCAATTAAAATAACATCTATATATAAATTATTATATCAAAATCATCTTTTTAAACATACAATTTTAATACACAAAAAGCCTATTCTTTGCGAATAGACTTTCTGCGCTCATAAATTTATTTAAGCAACTCCAAAAACAGGCCATATCCTGCTTCTTCCATTTCCTCTCTCGGTATGAAACGAAGGGCTGCTGAGTTGATACAGTAACGTAATCCACCCTTGTCACGCGGTCCGTCATCAAAGACATGACCTAAATGAGCATGACCAGCCCGACTGCGGACTTCGATGCGGTTCATGCCGTGGGAGAGATCTTGGAAATAAGTCGCAACTTCCTTGCTGATTGGTTTGGTAAAGGAGGGCCAGCCGCAGCCTGAGTCGAATTTGTCCGTCGAGAGAAAGAGGGGCTCACCAGTCGTAATATCGACGTAGATGCCAGCTTGGTCGCTATTCCAAAACTCATTTTCGAAGGGTCTTTCCGTCGCAGCTTCTTGAGTGACTTGATACTGGAGGTCGGTCAAGCTGTCTTTTAAGACTTGCTGGTCTGGCTTTTGGTAGTCTGCAACATCAATCAGAGGGATTTTTGCCTGCCCAAGATCGATATGGCAGTAGCCTTGGGGATTTTTCTTGAGATAATCCTGATGGTAGTCTTCGGCGGGGATGTAATGCGCGAGTGGCTCCACTTCAACGGCTAGGGGGCGTCCGCCAAAGATCTGGGACTGCTCCGTCATGACCTGCTCGATGGTCGGCAAATCAGCCTCATCTGTGTAATAGATACCCGTCCGATACTGGCGCCCCTTGTCAGGCCCCTGCTGATTGACAGAGAAGGGATCAATGACGCGGAAATAGTAGAGGAGAATTTCCCGCAAATGGATACGAGTCTCATCATAGGCTAGATAGAGCGTTTCTGCGTGATCTGTTTGTTTGAGGAGTTGATAATTGGTCGTCTCCACCTGTCCATTGGCATAGCCAACACTGGTGTCAAGAATACCATCAATCTGGGAAAAGTAGCCTTCCATCCCCCAGAAACAACCGCCTGCTAGGTAAATTTCTTTCATGTGAACTCCTTCTTATCTGCAAGCGTGGTTTCGTCACCCTTACAGATTTTTTTCTTTCATTTCTGCTTCCATTTTGAGGCGTTGAACCTTCATGGTCGCAGTACGTGGAATGTCGTCATAAGCCATCAAGATGGGTTCTTTCAATAGTGGTAGATCTGCAACCATTGCCCACCAAGCTTCCCAGTTCATCCCAGCATCTTCTGCCAGAGCAATAATCGGCTGCGGTGCACCATTGACATCGCGGATAATCACGACTTCTGATAAAAAGTCCAATTTATCCAGCAATAAATCTTCCAAGGCTAGATTGCTGTCGATGTGCTCAATCAGGTCAACTTGACGGTCTTTTAGAAGAAGTGTACCCTCTGGAGTCATGCATCCGTAGTCACCACTATCCCACCAAGCACCGTACACATTTTCTTGGAAGCGGGCATCTTCTTTATAGTAGGTCACAGCACGGCCTTTTGACAGGAACTGGATATGTCCGTTTTCTCCAGCTGGGAGAGGATTCCCTTGGGCATCTGTGATGCGTGCTTCTGTGTAACCTTCCAGACCAATCCCCATATCTCGTCCGCTAACTGTTCCTAGATTTTCCAAACGATGGTAACGTAAAATCATTGGACCACATTCACTTTGACCATAAACCTGCATAAAGACTGGATGTTGCTCTTTAGAAGCCTCCAAGAAGGCGCGAAGCGTACCAATATTGATAGCATCAAAGGTTGAATGGTAATAACGAATGCTACTAAAGACCTCTGGTTGTTCCTTGGCCAATCTTGCCCATTGGACAAAGTTGTTAGGATGGGTTTCCAGAGCACTTGGACGATGAAGAGCAAGCGCCCGTTCAACATCATCTTTTCTTGCAGAAGAAAGCGGGTAGAGGGGGAATCCTAGCCCAATCGCCGACGACACGCCGATATTATAGCGTGAATGAACAGGGGAGATGTGGAAGGCCAGCAAGCCTCTCTCCGTCATCTTGTCAAAAATAGTCTGTTGCCATGCTACTCGCCAGCCCATGGTCTGTGCTGTGTGGCAGATTAGTTTTGGAACACCTGTTGTTCCTGAAGTATGGGTCATGTATTGAATGACGTCTTCTGGCAGGAGATTTTCTTCAAAAGCAACTGCTTCTTGCACTAGGACTTGGGGTAAAAATACCTTTGTAACCAGGTCAGTTCGGGTCATTCCTGCCACACGTTCTTCCGTTTCCTGGTCATAGACAATGAAAGACTTTTCCAATCGCTCCGCAAACACATCTAAATTCGAAGATGGCAAATGGTAGGAAATCATAACAGGAACTGCTCCCAAAGCTGTTGCCGCTACTGCTAACAAATAGGTGTCAAAAGCTGGGCTCTTATACAGAACCACCTTGTCCCCATAGCCAATACCTGTCGCTGCAAATTGGGCAGCTCTTCTTTGAATGGCCTCAAAAACTGTTTGATAGGTATTTTCCAATCCTAATTCAGGGAAGGAGGCGTAGGGGTGGTCAAAATAAATGGCAACATTTGGAAACTCTTGAGCTGCTGTTTTAAACTGACGATAAAGATTTAATGGTTTGTAACTAATAGTTGACATATCTAACCTTTCTAAAATGACAATGATAAGGTTATTATAACATCTTGTGCCAACCTTCACAATCTGATTTTTGAACATGCCTTCAGTTGTGAAAAAACAAGTAGCGAATCTGAGCTCACTACTTGTTTACATTTTCAATTAACCAATCTCTGCCAAGATAGCTTTGATTTGATCTTTCGTGTGGACACCAGCAACTTGTTTCACAACCTGTCCATCTTTTTTGAACAAAAGAGTTGGGATAGACATGATTCCAAACTGACGAGCTGTGTTTGGATTTTCATCAACATCCATCTTGTAAATACGCAATTCATCTTCGTCCACTTCATCTGCCAATTGCTCCAAAATTGGTGCTTGCATACGACAAGGACCACACCATGGTGCCCAAAAGTCAACAAGGACTACGCCTTCTTGTGTTTCAACTTCAAAGTTTGCATCTGTAATAACTTGAACCATAATTTTCTCCGTTTCTGTTTTTCTACTATCATTCTACACCAAAAAAAAACAGAAAGCGAATTTTTGCTACGGAAGAGAAATGAGTTAAACCTATCTATAAAAATTTCAGTTGTAAAAACAAATGGGTAAAGCCAAACTTGTCCGCAACGATACAAGCGAGAAATGAAAAATTGTTTTGCTTATCAAATCCAATTGTAACAATGAGACAAGGTGACAGAGTAGGTGCTACGGGAAAAAGAGGGGAGATAGATGTGTCGAGAAAATAGTGACTTGGAAAAACGTATTGGTCAAGCCAAACTAGACCGCAGAGGGAAGAGGGGGAAATCACGTACCTGATTTATTTACAAAAACAGAAAAAAGGTGAAAATGTTTCAACTTTTTTCTGTTAAATCCACCACATAGGTTAATTCTTGATAGACATCTTCTATATCAAAGAGATCCAAGCCAGCTTCTTCACTGACTACATAAACACCTTCTCTCAAATAGTAGGGAACTGGCTGACCTTCCATATCTGAAAAGGACAATCTACCTCGCTCTAAATCAATTCCAAAGCGGAAGGTTGGAACATCTTGTGGCGCTCCGACCACTAGATAATCCGAACAGACTACCTTACCACCCCATTTTTGATATAAATGGTTGGCTGCGTCATCCTCACGAGTAAAGATGGCTAATTTCTCTACACCTTGCTCTCTCAACTCCTGCTCTGCTTTTTCAAAAAGCGCTTGTGCAATGCCCTGCCCTTGAAAATCAGGGTGGACTGCTAGGTTAGTAAAATAAGCTGTTCGCTTACTTGGTGCGTAAATATAAGACTGGCTGCACTCTTCCGTGTAAATATCGATGTCAATTAGACCAACGATTTGCCCGTCCACTTCAGCCACCCATTCCACACGATAATCATAAACGTCTGTCATTAGTTCGGGTTTCTCTGTTTCTCTATCATCAAAGAATGGAGAGAAGAGATAGCTGAGTGCCTTACAGTAAACCCAGCCTTTTTCATCACTGGTTTGATATTTTCTGATAATCATAAGAATCTCCCATCGGTTGATTACTATTTAAACGTCACAATAGTACAGCCTGAGCCACCTGCATTTTGTGGGGCATAGCCGAACTCCTTGACTTGCTTGTTTCGGCGAAGGTACTTTGTCACCCCTTCTCGGATAACCCCTGTACCAATACCGTGGACAATGTCGACTTGTGCCAGATTGTTGAGAAGGGCTTGGTCGATAAATTCATCCAGCTCCATCATAGCCTCTTCGTAGCGTTTGCCACGGAGATCTAAGCGGGCTTTTGGTCCTCGTACATTGGCACGTTTGACTGTGTGAACCTGGCGTTTCTTAGGCTGCTCTGCCTTTTCCGCCTTGACTAACTCAAACTCATCTTTGGCCAAGGTCATCTTAATCAAGCCAACCTGAGCTTCCCAACGCCCGTCCTTGAGCTGATTGGTCAAGGTCCCACGTTGTCCATAAGCTGTAACGATAATGTCATCGCCCACCTTGGCTTCCCGCTGAATTTTGGCTTTTTTCAAGACTTTGTTCTTAGACAGATCCACCACTTCAGGCGCCAACTTTTTCAGCTCTGCCTTGGCTTCGATAATCTGGTGGGGCTTAAGACTGGCTGCAGCATGAAGATTTTTGAGAATATCCTCGCTTTCTGCCAATGCCATATCTACAATTTCCTTGGCCTCCAAACGTGCCTTGTTGAGCTCATTTTCCCGCTCACGATTGAGCTCGTCATAGAGCTTACGAAGGGCTCGATTCATCTTGTAGTTTTCTTGCTCCACATCACGAATCTTATCTAGGCGACGACGGCTTTCAACCGTTTGGCTTTCCAATTTCTCGATAATGCGGTTCACATCGCTATCTGTATCCGTCCAAGATTGGGCTGACTGGATAATAATATCAGATAGACCAAGACGGCGGGCAATTTCAAAGGCATTGGAGCGACCAGGAACACCCTGCATAAACTTATAGGTCGGACGCAAGCTATTGCTATCAAACTCCATGCTGGCATTTTCAATACCAGGGGTTTCGATCCCATAAGCCTTGAGCTCAGGGTAGTGGGTGGTTGCCATGGTCTTGATCCCCCTCAGACGAAGGTCATCCAAAATAGCCATAGCCAAAGACGCACCCTCTTGCGGATCTGTCCCAGCTCCCAACTCGTCAAATAGAATGAGAGAATCTTGATCAGCTGCTCTTAAAATCTCCACCGTGTGGGTCATGTGACTGGAGAAGGTTGATAAACTCTGCTCAATCGACTGTTCATCCCCAATATCCGCAAAAATTTCTTTGAAGATAGCTACCCGACTACCCTTATCAGCCAAGATAGGCAAACCAGACTGAGCCATCAGATGGGTCAATCCCAAGGTCTTAAGCATGATGGTCTTACCACCTGTGTTGGGACCTGTTATCACGATAGCCGTCAACTGACTACCGAAATAAAGGTCATTTGGTACAGGCTTAGCAATGAGCGGATGTCGAACGTTGAGAAGAGCAATATCCTGCTTCTCAGATAGTTTGGGTACAACTGCTTGATGTTCACGCGCAAAGAGATGCTTAGCACGGACGAAATCAATATGCCCGATAAGCCAGGCATTGTTACGAATCACGCCACTATGCGGACGGAGCATATCCGACAATTCCTGCAAGATACGGTTGAGCTCATGGCGTTCTTCTGCACGTAGGTGACTGATTTCTTCGTTCAAGGTCACCACTGCCCGCGGCTCAATATAAACGGTCGAACCCGAAGCTGAAATGTCATGGACAACCCCTGCAATCTTATTGCGATAGGTATTTTTAACAGGAAGGACATTGCGTCCATTACGGCTTGCCAAAATACTATCGGACAGCATGTCGCCCTTGGTCTTCAAAATATCCTGCATGACCTGACGAACTTGATCTTCAGCTTCACGGATTTTTCTTCGAATACGAGCCAGCTTTTCTGAGGCAAAATCCTCTACAAAACCAGCATCATTGATGGACTGGAGGGAGCCCTGTAAATGTGGAAAAAGCTCAATCTTCTCAAAGAGTTTATCCAGCTGGCTAAGACTGACATTTTCCAGATTTCCATAAAAATCCAAGAGAGATTTAGAAACTTCCAAGACCTTTTTAACAGCTAATAATTCAGCGATATTGAGGTCTGTATCCAATTCCAAACGACGCATGGCTGGACCGATGTCACTAGTAGCAGCCAGACTGAAATAAGGATTTTCCACAAAAATCTGCGCTATGTCTGTCAACTCGTCGAAGGCCTGTTGGATACGATGGACTTCCACCATGGGCTCCAACTGTCGTAATTCTTCAAAGCCCTGTTCCGTCAAGAGATAGGGCTCAATTTTTTGTCTTACCTTGTGAAATTCAAGGGTTTCAATAATTTTATTATTCATATGTTCCTACTTAGTCTTTTCCTTAGCTTTATCTCATTATCAAAACAATAAAAGATAAAAATATAGTCTTTCCCAATCTCTTACATTAAAGGTATAACAGTCAACTAATACTCAATGAAAATCAAAATCAGACTTGCTCCAAGGGTTCGGGGGAACCTTTAGAGGTTGGAAATAGGCGAACGTAGTTCGTTTCGCTCTGATGCAGATAGAACTCTGTTCCTTTTATATTTCAAGGGAGCAGGCTGAGGCTGGGCAGAAAGTCCATCCTCGCTTCTCAGAATTCGTGTCAACATCTCAGCGCAGTGGTTGATTGGCAGATTTGTTCGTGTTCCACACTCCAAATCTGACCTAATCAACTGTGCGGGGGTGGGAGTGAAACAGTCTGGGGATAGACTGTTTCAGCTCAACAACTTAAAACGAAAAATTGTTGACGAACTCTTTTAGACTGCTCGAGTTCTTTCCCACTCCCACTCATCAAATCAAGTCAACAATGTCTGATTTTGATTTTCGAAGAATATTATAAATGACGATAAAAAGGATAAGGTCTCCCTTACCCTGCTATATTACTCAACCAGAGAGATTTTAAAAAGCTACTAGTGAATGGTGTGTACTGAATCATGATGTTGGCAAGAAAACTACTGTGCAATTTATCTTGAATCATCGCTAACGGAATAGTTGATAGCAAGACCATGACAATCTGAAGAGAAATAAAAGTCACCAAGACAGCCAAGGCGCCGCTTATGAGATTGGTCGTTTTTGTATCAGGATTAAAAGCCTCTAATAGATGGACAAATATTCCTATGAAACGCACAATAGCATAAACCAAGACGTATATCAAAAGAAAGGCCAATCCCGCATAAAATACCATATCTAGGTCAAAGAGATATTTCTCATCAAAATAATAGTTGGAGCTCCCCTGAGTAGCATTGGCAAATGGCACCCAGAGATAAAGGAAGGATGCCAATTTTTTATAAGTAGCCGTTGCAACCACCAGAGCAATAATACTTCCCATGCTATAAAAGGCCTGTAGAACTAGACCACGACTGTAGCCAATGTAGAAACTCCATGCCAAAATGAGAATAATTGCTAATGAAATCATACCTTGTCCTCAAGCTCATCTAAGTCAATCAAGGTCACATTCTTTTTCAAGACCTTTTCTTTGACGCTTGCAAGTTCTTGTTCCTTTTGTTCAAATGCCATCTCGCGCGTTAGTTGAACGGATAGAGCATTGATTGCCAACAAAAGCGCGAGGGTTTCAGGGTCCGCCGTCGGCATCTTTTCTTTGATGGCTTGGTATTTTTCCTGTGCAATACGCTCAATCTCTTCCATAAATAAATTATCATGCTCAGTTGTCAAGGTTAATTGCTTCTCGCCAAATGTAAATTTATATCGATTTAAGTTTGCCATATCTTACCTCTTCTTCTATCTATTATAGCGTAAAAAAATTGATTTGGCTAATCTCTCCTATAAAGAATGCTTTCTACGAGCAAAATCTACAAAGCGGAATTTATCAATTTTATGCTTGCTTTCTGTATATTGGAATTGTTGGGTATCACCGAGATAGACACGAGATTTAATCAAGACCAAATAATCATCCTTCGATTGCATTAGCTCACGCTCTTCTCGATTGGTCGGCTCTACCGTAATCTCTTTTTGTGCATAAGCAATATCAAGGCCTAACTTATTTTCTAGGTATTCGTAGATGGATTTTTCAGCAATAGCAGTTGTCAACTCTGGCACGACATCGACAGCAAGATAATCTGTATCCACAACAGAGACCTTACCGTCAATCGAACGTGTACGGACAACTTTCCACACCTTGCTATACGGCTCAAAGCCTGTCAAGTGCGAAAGGCTACTATTAACGGTAATCATATCTAAGCTGACAACATCTGTCTTGGTAGAAAGCTGGAGAACATTTGTCAATTCCTGATAAGAAGTTAAACCTGAAACTGGGAAATTGAGAATTTCTTGCTTAAGGACCATTGAACCACGCCCTTGCACTTTTTGAATCAAACCTCCCTCAGTCAAAATCGCCAACGCCTTACGAACCGTATCACGACTAACACCATAGATTTCCTGAAGTTGCTGTTCTGTCGGTAGGGAGCTTTCTGCCGGATAAACATTTGTCCGTATTTTTTCTTTTAAGTCATTATAAATTTCTTGGTATTTTTTCATCATTTCCTCGCAAATTCATCTGTCAAATAACATACAACTATCAACATTATAACAAAATTCATTTCAAAATTAAAAAAAACTAAGCAAAAACGCTTGCATTATTTTTTGAAATCGGATACAATGATAACATAAAAGAAATTTGTCCGTACAAATTTCAAAAAAAGGACATGCTTCGAGAGATGTCTAAAAAATATAGGGTGACGGATTCCATAAGCCGTCTAGAAGGAAAAATATATGGGAAAATTTGAAAAAGAAGCCAAACAGCTCCTAGAAGCTATTGGCGGAAAAGAGAATGTCAATGCAGTAACTCACTGTGCAACGCGCATGCGCTTTGTTCTTGCAGATGAGAAAAAAGCAAACGTAAAAGTCATCGAAGATATTCCAGCAGTAAAAGGAACATTTACCAACGCTGGTCAATTCCAAGTCATCATCGGTAACGATGTACCAATCTTCTACAATGACTTTACAGCTGTGTCTGGTATCGAAGGCGTATCAAAAGAAGCTGCAAAGTCAGCCGCTAAAAGTAACCAAAATGCCATCCAACGTGTCATGACCATGCTGGCGGAAATCTTCACACCGATCATTCCTGCCCTTATCGTCGGCGGTTTGATTCTCGGTTTCCGTAACGTCTTGGAAGGTGTTCAGATGGAATGGCTTGGACAAGCTATGAAAGATGGGCAGTTGGTCTTCGATGCTGATGGTAACCCTGTATGGAACACTATCGTTCAGGTTTCTCCTTTCTGGAATGGTGTCAATCACTTCCTCTGGTTGCCAGGTGAAGCCATCTTCCACTTCTTGCCAGTAGGTATCACTTGGTCCGTATCTCGTAAAATGGGAACTTCTCAAATCCTTGGTATCGTCCTTGGTATCTGTTTGGTTTCTCCACAGTTGCTCAACGCTTATGCTGTACCTGGTACAGATGCAGCAACCATCGCCAGCGACTGGTCTTGGAACTTCGGTGCATTTAGTATTGCCCGTATCGGTTATCAAGCGCAAGTTATCCCAGCCCTCCTTGCTGGTTTGGCACTGTCTTACCTAGAAATCTTCTGGCGTAAGGTTGTTCCAGAAGTGGTCTCAATGATCTTCGTACCATTCCTATCACTTCTTCCAGCAATTATCTTGGCTCACACTGTCCTTGGTCCTATCGGTTGGACAATCGGTCAATGGTTGTCAACTGTTGTATTGGCAGGTTTGACTGGTCCATTGAAATGGCTCTTCGGTGCAGTATTCGGTGCCCTCTATGCACCATTCGTTATCACTGGTCTTCACCACATGACAAACGCCATCGATACACAATTGATTGCGGATGCTGGTGGAACTGGTCTCTGGCCAATGATTGCTCTTTCTAACATTGCTCAAGGTTCAGCAGTATTTGCCTACTTCCTCATGAACCGTCACAATGAAAAAGAAGCGCAAGTTTCACTTCCTGCAACTATTTCTGCCTACCTAGGTGTTACTGAACCAGCCCTCTTTGGTGTCAACGTAAAATACATTTACCCATTCGTAGCTGCTATGATTGGTTCAAGTATCGCAGGCTTACTCTCTGTAACTTTCAACATCCAAGCAGCTTCTATCGGTATCGGTGGTCTTCCAGGTATCTTGTCTATTAAAGCTGAATACTGGGGTGCATTCTTTATGACAATGGTTGTTGCGATTGTTGTCCCAATGATTTTGACAGCTGTTTTCAAACGTACAGGTGCATTTTCAAAAAAAGAAGAAACTGTTGAAGAAGTTGTAGTCGTAACTGAAACTGTTGTTGAAACTGGCGCTGCTATCGAATTGATTAGCCCACTTACTGGTCAAACCAAAGAATTGTCACAAGCTACTGACCCTGTATTTGCATCAGGTGTCATGGGCCAAGGTGTCCTTATTGACCCAACGGAAGGTCTTCTGGTAGCACCTGTTGACGGAGAAATTTCTGTCCTCTTCCCAACTAACCATGCTGTTGGTATCACTGCTACAAACGGAGTTGAGCTCCTTATGCACATTGGTATGGATACTGTTGGTTTGGAAGGTAAAGGCTTTACAGCCCATGTAAATCAAGGTGACAAGGTAAAAGCTGGTGATAAATTGATTAGCTTTGACATCGATGTCATTAAGGCTGCTGGTCTCATCGCTGAAACACCAGTTATCGTGACCAACCAAACTGACTTTGACACCCAAGTTATCGGAAATCTTCCTCGTGCCATCTCGCAAGGCGAAACTATTCTGACAGTTACAAAGAATTAATGTTCTAGGAGGGCGCAAGGTAACTTGCACCTCCTATCATTGCTTATGCAAGAAGGAAAAATCAAGAAAGAGAGAGCAAAATGACAATAGACAAACGAAAGGTTGTTTATCAAATCTACCCAAAATCTTACAAGGATACAACTGGAAATGGTGTAGGGGATTTACGAGGAATTATTGAAAAACTCCCATATTTAAAAGAGCTAGGTATTGATGTGATTTGGCTCAACCCTTTCTACCCAAGTCCTCAACGAGACAACGGTTATGACATTTCAGATTATACAGCCGTCAATCCTGATTTTGGGACCATGGCTGACTTTGAAGAAATGGTGGCTGTCGGCAAAGAATTGAGCATTGAATTCATGCTAGACATGGTCCTCAATCACTGCTCAACCGACCACGAATGGTTCCAAAAGGCCCTAGCCGGCGACAAATATTACCAAGATTTCTTTATCCTGCGTGACCAGCCAACTGACTGGGTGTCTAAATTTGGTGGCAATGCCTGGGCTCCTTTTGGAGATACTGGGAAATACTACCTCCATCTCTTTGACGTGACCCAAGCCGACCTCAACTGGCGAAACCCTCATGTCCGTGAAGAACTCTTCAAGGTGGTCAACTTCTGGAAGGACAAGGGTGTCAAGGGCTTCCGCTTCGACGTTATCAACCTGATCGGCAAGGATGAAGTCCTCGAAGACTGCCCAATCAACGACGGCAAGCCTGCTTACACCGACCGCCCGATTACCCACGACTACCTCAAGATGATGAACAATGCCACTTTTGGAGCAGAAAAAGGCTTCATGACCGTCGGGGAAATGTCTGCCACCACCATTGAAAACTGCATTCTCTACACGGCTCCTGAGCGGGAAGAATTGTCCATGGCCTTCAACTTCCACCACTTGAAAGTGGACTACAAGGACGGTCAAAAATGGACCATCATGGACTTTGACTTTGAAGAACTCAAACGCCTCTTCCACACTTGGGGTGAAGAAATGTCCGTTGGAAATGGCTGGAACGCCCTTTTCTACAACAACCACGACCAGCCTCGAGCCCTCAACCGATTTGTTGATGTGGAGAATTTCCGTAACGAAGGAGCGACCATGCTAGCAGCCTCTATCCACTTGTCCCGCGGTACGCCTTACATCTATATGGGCGAGGAAATCGGCATGATTGACCCTGACTACGACAGCATGGACGACTACGTAGACGTGGAGTCTATCAATGCCTACCAGATGCTCTTGGACCAAGGTCACGCACCTGAGCAGGCCTTCAAGATTATCCAGGCCAAGTCCCGTGACAATTCCCGCACCCCGATGCAATGGGATGCTTCTGACAATGCAGGCTTCTCAACAGGAACTCCTTGGCTGAAAGCTGGCAAATCCTACCAAACGATTAACGTTGAACAGGAAAAAACAGGCCCAATCTTTACCTTCTACCAAGAACTCATCCGCCTGCGGAAAGAACTCCCTCTGATTTCAGAAGGGGACTACAAGGCAGCCTACAAGGATAGCCAGAAAGTCTACGCCTTTGAACGCTTGCTAAATGGCGAAAAACTGTTGGTCCTCAACAATTTCTTTGCAGAAGAGGTTGAACTAGATTTGGCAGACGACTATGCCCACGGCCAAGTCCTCATCAGCAACTATCCTGACAACAAACTCGGTAAGAAAATTACCCTCAAGCCTTATCAAGCACTGGCAATTCAAGTTAAATAAACGATAAAACATCCGAAAATAACACTCTACGTGTCAATTTTAATTTTCCTAAAATTAGAACCCGTCTTCACAGCTCAGTATGTTACTTGTGAAGGCAAGTTCTTGGTTTAAGGTTTCTTTTAGGAATATATTTTATACTTAGTTTGCGCACAAAACAGCTATCTGGGGGGAGATAGTTGTTTCTTTTTTTATAGTCATTTGAATTAACTTTGATACATCGTCACTTTCGGCTTGCCGTACTCTACGAAAGTGACTTGTTTCGCAAGTCTTATTTCCAACCTAGGCTGGGCAAAAAGCCCAGGACCACTACTCAGAGTTCGTGTCAACATCTCAGCGCAGTGGTTGATTGGGTTTAACAGTCCAGTGGACTGTTAAAGGTTGGAGATAAGATTTGCGAAGCAAATCTCAGCAATTCGTATTTTACACTCCAAATCTGACCTTACGATCGTTGCGAACAAAGTTCGCTTTATCTCCAACCTCAAACTGTCTCCCAGACAGTTTGAGCTATGCGGGGGCGGGAGGGAAACAGTCTGGGGATAGACTGTTTCAGCTCAACAACTGGAAATAAGGACTTGTTGACGAACTCTTTTTGACCAGTCGATGTCTTTCCCACTCCCGCTACCTGCATCTCAGTTCCTTGTCTGAAAGTTAATTCATTCGACTATATTACTACATATAAAGCAATAACCGTTTCAGATAAGGCTGAAACGGTTATTTTTGTAAGTCTAATTAAAAGATACATGCACATGATCGTAGTGGTTTTCTGTAATGCTACCACGGTCTGGCATCAGATTCCATGTATAGGCTGGACCATAGATACTGTCATACGGCGCATAGAAGCGCTGTTTCCAAATGATGTAGTTGATATTTTTAGAAGCTAAGTTTGCAACTGCATAAGCCGCCACTTGATCTCCTAGAGCTGAGCTCTCAGGCACCATAAAGTCAATTGCCAATCCCTTACCATGGTCGCCAGAATCACCAGGACGGTAACCTGAGAAAGAAGTAATACCGAAGGCATTAGCTACTTCTGCGCGGAAGGCTGCTACCTGAGGTTGCAAACCGATATCATAAGCACTTGTACTTGTTGTTGTAGTGGTTGATAGGGCTGTCACTTGTGGAGTTTCAACTACAGGCTGTTCTACAGGTGCTTCTACTACAGGTGCCTCAACCACAGGTTGCTCCACCACTTCCTCCACAGGCGCTCCTACTACAGGCTGCTCTACAACTTCCTCTACAGGTGCCTCAACCACAGGTTGTTCTGCAACTTCCTCTACAGGTGCTTCTACTACAGGCTGTTCTACAACTTCCTCTACGGGTGCTTCTGCTACAGGCTGTTCTACAACTTCCTCTACAGGCACTTCTACTACAGGCTGTTCTACAACTTCCTCTACAGGTGCTTCTGCTACAGGCTGTTCTACAACTTCCTCTACAGGTGCTGAGTCGGTAACTGATGAAATTTGATCCAAGGGAACAACCGTATCCTCAACCGTTACTTGATTGGTTGTTAGGTCAACAGTTGCCTGAACGGTCTCATTTGTGTTTCCCTGAACAGGAGCTTCAATCTCAACCTGAGTCACTTGATTGTTTTGGTCAACAGTCGTCGTCAGTACCGTATCAGGGAAAATCAAGTTGACATCTGCAATTTGATTTATTTTCGCCAGCAAGTCCATATCAATATTCATAGCTAAGGCGATGGCTGATAAGGTATCTCCATACTGAACAGTATAGGTCATCTTTCCTTCTTCTTGTACAATTTCTGGGCTAATTTCAGAAACAGTACGTGGAGCCCATTCGATGGCTAAAACATTTGTCGAAATCATCCCTGTACTAAAGAGGGAAAGAGCCAATGAAGATGTGTACAACATCTTCTTATTGTTTTTCATGATGGGTGTTTTTCTCTTGCGACGCATATGTTGTGGTTTATTTGTTCTCTTACGTTTCATAATCTTATTCCTTCTTTATTTTTGAGATGGTTCTATCTTACCTAAATTAAATCTGAAAAACAAGCCTTCAACCGTTCTTTTAAATAAACTGTCTCCACTATGTAATCTTAGGACTTTTCTGTCACACAATCAATATAAATGTCATCTGACTGTCATATTATTAGATAATACTCAATGAAAATCAAAAACAGACTCGGAGACGCAGATGCAGATAGAACTAACGTTCACCAAATCAAGTCAACAACGTCTGGATTTTCGAAGACTATAAGTAAAAAATAAGAGTAAGGCAGTAATCCAACAATTGGCTACTAGCTCACTCTCATTTCTATTTTCGGATTAGTCAAGACCCTACATTTCTTCAGGATAAACCAAGCCCCATTCTTTACGGAGTTGGGTCATGATGTCCATGACATCTTGGGTGTAGGCTAGGTGCATGGTGTTTTCGATGCCTGCGACAGCTTTTTCCATATCCGCCACTTCATAAGAAAGAGCCTTGGCTGTCTCGCCCGCTTCGATTACCTCTTGACTACCGTCTTCGGTATAGGTAATGACCGCCTTCTGACCACGAGGATACTCGTAGAGCTCGATGTAGCCTTTATCGTAGGCAATAGTCCCCCGTTTTGGCTGTTTGGCATGGAGGGTCAGGGCGATAGTCGCCATTTCTCCTGCATCATTGCTGAGCAAAATCCCTACCTGCTCGTCCACACCTGTCGGAGCCAATTTAACCTGAGATAAAACCTGATTTGGCTTTTCTGTCATAAACCAACGGACAAAGGACAGAGCGTAGACACCAATATCCAAGAGGGCGCCGCCTGCCAAGTTTTTATTGAAAAAGCGGTTGGTCATGTCGTATTCCTTGTAACTACCAAAGTTCATCTGAATCATCTTCAAATCTCCCAGCTTACCACTGGCAACCACTTGGCTCAACTGACGATAGATTGGCATGTGGAAAATAGTCATGGCTTCTGCCAGGATAACCTGATTTTCTTCTGCCAGTTGAATGGCTTCTGCTAATTCTTCTGAATTAAGCGTAATAGACTTTTCACAGAGGACATGTTTCCCAGCCTTCAAGGCCTTTCTCAAATAATTGATATGGGTATTGTGAGGCGTAGAAATATAGATAATGTCTACTTCAGGATCCTCAAACACTTCATCGATTTCTCGATAAACTTTCTCGATGCCATATTTTTGCGCAAATTCCACACCCTTGTCATAGGTACGGTTGGCTACCGAATAAAGATTTCCTCCCATATCCTGCAAGGCCTGAACCAATTCGTTGGCAATGACACCTGTTCCCAGAGTCGCCCATTTATACTTCATTTGCACTTCCATAGTGTACCTCACTTTCTTCTACCATTATAGTAAATTCCACCCTTTTCTGCACACTCTAACTAGCATTTGTGTTACAATAAGAACATGAATACCGTTGTACTAAAGACCTCTGCCCAGCAAAAACAAGCCATGATGGCCCACTATGACCGCTATCGGCAGACCAGCAAAAATCCTTACATAGAAGCATTTTTCAAACTGACCGGTGCCAGCCTGTCCATCTACACTTCTGGAAAAGTCGTTTTTCAGGGGGAAATGGCAGAGCAGGAAGCAAGCCGTTGGGGCTATGAGCCAGAAAGCTCTGGACAGACGACCATACCTGGTCAAAACCTGCCCATGATTGGTACGGATGAGGTTGGAAATGGATCTTATTTTGGAGGTTTGGCAGTCGTTGCTAGTTTTGTCCGCCCAGAAGACCATGCCTTTCTCAAGTCGCTTGGTGTCGATGATTCCAAGAAAATGACAGACCAAAAAATCTGCCAAATCGCCCCTCTCTTAAAAGAGAAAATCCCCCACCAAGCTCTGCTATTGTCACCGAAAAAATACAACGAAGTCATCGAGCAAGGCTACAATGCGGTGTCTGTCAAGGTGGCCCTACACAATCAGGCTATTTTCCTACTCTTGCAAAAGGGTGTCCAGCCTGAGAAGATTGTCATTGACGCCTTCACTTCCAGTCAAAATTATCAAAAATACTTGAAGAAGGAAGCCAATCAATTTGTCAATCCCGTGACCTTGGAAGAAAAAGCTGAGGGCAGGTATCTGGCTGTGGCAGTATCTTCTATTATTGCAAGAAGTATGTTTTTAGAAAATCTTGTCCAGCTTGGTCAACTAGTTGGGATGAATCTGCCGTCTGGTGCGGGTAGTAAATCCGACCAAGTCGCAGCAAGCATCTTAAAAGACTATGGTATGGCTGGTCTCAACCAAACTGCCAAACTCCACTTTGCCAATACACAAAAAGCACAAAAATTATTGAAATGAGGAAAAAATATGGGAGCAATCCAAAAAACAAAACGCTCACCACTAGTCGCCTTCTTAGCTGAATGGGGTATCTTTTTACTATTTATGGCAGCTTTTTTTGCCAGTCGTTACTTTATCTGGAACCCTGTATCTGTCGATGGCCATTCCATGGACCCAACGCTTCAACACCAAGAAAAACTCATCATGCTCAAAACATCCTCTATCGACCGCTTTGATATTGTTGTAGCCAGTGAGACAGACAGCGACGGCAAGGAAAAACTGATTGTCAAACGTGTGATTGGCATGCCAGGTGACACCATTCGCTACGAAAACGATGTCCTCTATGTTAACGACCAAAAAGTGGATGAGCCTTACTTAGATGAATATCTCGCTGCATTCCAGAAAGATAAACTTCAAGAAGTCTATTCTTACAACAAACAATTCCAAGCTGTGGCCCAATCTGCTGAAGCTTTCACACAAGATGCCAATGGTTACGTAGACTTTACCGTGACAGTCCCAGAAGGACAATACTACCTGATGGGAGATGACCGCCTTGTCTCACTAGATAGTCGTAGTGTAGGAACATTTTCCCGTGAAAACATCAAAGGAGAAGTTGTCTTTCGCATGTGGCCTCTCAACCGTATTGGGACTGTTGATTAATACAAACAAGTTTGGAGCAATCCGTTCCAAACTTCTTTTTCATTATTATTGGAAATAAACTCTATGAACGAAGTGTATTTTACCGGCACTATTGACCGGATTATTTTTGAAAATCCTAGTAATTTTTATAAAATCCTTCTCCTTGAAATCGAGGAGACAGACGCAGACTATGATGACTACGAAATTATTGTGACCGGAACGATTGCCGATGTCATTGAAGGAGAAGACTATCGTTTCTATGGCAATCTGGTCACCCATCCCAAGTATGGTCAGCAGCTGCAAATTTCGCGTTACGAACGCAGCAAGCCTACCTCAGCTGGTCTGGTCAAGTATTTCTCCAGCGAGCATTTCAAGGGAATTGGACGCAAAACAGCTGAAAAAATCGTTGAACTCTATGGCGAAGATACCATTGATAAGATTTTAGCTGAACCTGAAAAACTAACTCAAATCACAGGTCTATCCAGCAAGAACATGCAGGCATTTGTCGAAAAACTCCGCCTCAATTATGGAACCGAGTTGATCTTGGCAAAACTAGCCGAGTATGGCATTCCCAATAAATTGGCCTTTCAAATCCAAGACCAGTATAAGGAAAAAACACTTCAGATTATTGAAGAAAATCCCTATCAACTGGTCGAAGATGTCCAAGGGCTCGGCTTTACCATTGCCGATAGGATTGCGGAAAACCTGGGAATTGCCAGCGATTCCCCCCAACGCTTTCGGGCTGGTATGCTCTTTAGCCTCATTCATCGCTCCATGGAAACAGGCGATACCTATGTGGAGGCCAGAGACTTGCTGGAAGCAACCCTTGAACTGCTGGAAAAATCCCGCCATACAGAGCTGGACCCCGCTGCTGTTGCAAAAGAATTGACGGGACTGATTGCAGACGACAAGGTACAGCAAGAAGGCACAAAGATTTTTGACAACAGCCTCTACTTTGCCGAACATGGTATCCATAAAAACCTGATCCGCCTGATGGGAAAAAATGGTTTCAAACCCTTCCCACGCGCAGACGTTGAGGCTGCCATAGCAGAGCTGGAAAGCATGTCTTCTCTCACCTACGATGACATTCAAAAAGAAGCCATCGTCCAAGCCATTACCAATCCGCTTTTCATTCTGACAGGCGGACCAGGGACTGGAAAAACAACCGTCATCAACGGCATTATCGCAGTCTATGCCATCTTGCATAAGATTGACCTAACTCGCAACCGAGAAGAATGCCCAGTCCTTCTCGCCGCTCCAACTGGACGAGCAGCCAGACGGATGAATGAATTGACAGGCCTGCCTTCTGCCACCATCCACCGACATCTGGGGCTTGTCGAAGGACAGGAAGAATCCTACCGTGATGATTATTTGGATGCCGACTTTATCATCGTGGATGAGTTTTCTATGGTCGACACTTGGTTGGCAAACCAGCTCTTCCAGAACATCTCATCTCAGACCCAAGTTCTGATTGTTGGCGATGCGGAGCAATTACCTTCTGTCAGTCCCGGTCAAGTCCTTGCTGACCTCTTGAAAATTGACAAGCTACCCAGCATCACTCTGGAACGCATCTATCGTCAATCCGATGATTCGACTATTGTTACCCTAGCCAGCCAGATTCGCCAAGGGGCTCTGCCTAGTGATTTCCGTGAGAAAAAGGCTGACCGCTCCTATTTTGAAGCGCAAAACGAACAAATTCCAGCCCTGATTGAGCGCATTGTCGGCGCAGCTATCAAGTCAGGCATTCCTGCAAACGAAGTACAAATCCTCGCTCCCATGTACCGTGGTGCTGCAGGTATTGACCAACTCAACACCATGACCCAGGCCCTGCTCAATCCACTGGAAGAGGGAGAGTTAGAATTCCTCCATAACGAGCAAGCCTTCCGCCAAGGCGACCGGGTCATTCATCTAGTCAACGACGCCGAAGCCAATGTCTTCAATGGCGACTTGGGCTACATCACCGACCTCCTGCCTGCCAAGTACACCGACTCCAAGCAGGACGAGATTACCATCAACTTCGACGGTAGCGAGGTCACCTATCCCCGTAACGAATGGTACAAGATTACCCTGGCCTATGCCATGTCCATCCACAAGTCCCAAGGCAGCGAGTTCCAGGTCGTTATCCTTCCCATCACGCGCACCAGCCACCGTATGCTCCAGCGCAATCTGGTCTACACCGCCATCACCCGCTCCAAGAGCAAGCTCATCCTCCTGGGCGAAATCTCCGCCTTCGACTACGCCGTCAAAAACGCCGGAACCGTCCGAAAAACCTATCTGGTCCCACGTTTCCAAGGGGAAATGGCAGAGCAGGATAGCAAGGAAGCTTTAGCTGAAAAAGCCGAAAGCAAAACAGCTACAACCACGCAAACCCAGCCCCCTACACAGCCAGACAGAAAAGAACAGGTTAAAGTAGTCAAAGAAAACAGCCAACAACTCTCCCTTCTTGATCAAGACCAGCCACAAAAAACAAGTCCCCAACCCACAGAATACATTTTGACTGTAGATAACCTACTAACCATCGACCCCATGATTGGCATAGAACAGGCAGATATTGAAGAATTTTTTAAAGCATAAAAACCAGCAAGTCAGTAGATTTGCTGGTTTTACTCTTTTATAATCGTTTCGTTTGCTTTTAGTACAAGTCAACGATATGCAGACTACTTCAACTGTCCAGTGGAGTGTTTAAACTCGGAAATAAGGAAATGAGGCTTCCTCGCTCTTCGTAGTAATAAAAAATACACTAATTGATACTCAATGAAAATCAAAATCAAGCTAGGCGACGCAGATGCAGATAGAACTGAGGTTCATCAAATCAAGTCAACAACGTCTGATTTTGATTTTCGAAGAGTATGACTATATCATCAACCATGATTCATCAAGCTGCCCCTTTGTTAATCTGAACTGCTTGCCATGTTCATCAATCAGTGCATGAAGCTCCTGAGCGTCTTTTACCGACCAATCTTTTATCTGCTCTGTAAATTCCTGTCTCAAACTCAAATAATCCTGAGACTGGCTAAGTCCTAACCGATTAAATAGTCGAAGAGCATATTGATCCGCCACAAAAACACTTCTTCGACACAAATAGAGCAAAATAACATCCGCAGTTTCATTGCCAACCCCCTTCAAGCTCAGCAGCTCTTTTCGGAGTACTGCTGTCTCAACACGATCTAGGCGAGAAAAATCTCCATCGAACTGATTGGCCCACTCAACCACTGACCGAATGTAGAGTGATTTTTGCTTGAAGAATCCTGCTGGGCGAATGCATTCTTGTAAATCCTCCACAGGCATCTCTAAAAGCGAATGAATTGTCAACCGTCCCTCCAACTGTTCTAAAGCACGCTTGGCATTTGCTTCCGTTGTTTGCTGAATAAGAATCATAGATACCAAATCCTTTATAGGATTTTCATCATTCCACCAGTGAAATTCACCATATCGCCGTTTTAAATTTTGGTAAAGAACCGTCAACTGTTCCACTACTATCCCCCATCTCACCTTGTTTCTCCTTGCCATTATAGCACGATGAGTAAAAGGATACAATGCTACAGTTCCTCTAGTAATATTGTATCTACTATCTCTTCAAACTGCTCTGCTTCAACCTCTGGAAAATAATTCAAACAATTAGCTGTCGCAAAGGCTGCTGCTTCTTTCAAAAAGATTTCTGGGGCTTGACCTTGACTGATTCCCTTGACTAGCAAGCCCAGATAGAAATCCCCTGCGGCAATCGGATTACGCGTTTCTTTCTTTGGTGACTGAATACGGAAGAAGCGCTGACCAATTTTTGCCAGACTGCCTCTGCCTCCCATGGTAATAATGATATTCTCATGAGGGGTCACTTCTTTCAGAATACCTAAAATAGCTTCAGGACTTTCTTCATCCAGCTCTGGATAAATATCTTTCAGCTCCTCATTATTGATTTTGATAAGGGCTGGGCGAGCTTGATAAGCCGCACGTAGAGCTGGTCCACTGGTGTCCACTATGGTCAGAACCTCTGGGTATTTTTCAATAAACCGCTGAATATAATCATCCGGCATCCCCTTCATCAGACTACCAGAAAAGACTAGGATATCGCCAGCTTGCAGGCTATTTTCAATCTGCTGAGTGAATTGGTTGAGCAAATCCTCTGTTAGTTCAAAACCTTTTTCATAAAATAGTACTACATCGCCTGTACTGGTTTCTACGTAAATATTGCAGGTTCTGGTGTTCTGGTCATTTTCAACCACGCGCAGGGCATTTCCACCATCAGCATTAAGCTCCTGAATATAGCGACCAATCTGCCCACCTAAAATGGTATGGATAGTGTAGTCTGGCACTCCATTTTCTCGAAGTGCATAGGCCACGTTGAAACTTTTTCCACCAGGATAATCCCTCACTTCTGTCGGTCTCAGGGGAATATTCTTTTCAATCTTTTCCACAAGAAGCGTGCGGTCTAGGGCTGGATTGGGACAAATCAAGTGAATCATGGGGTTCTCCTTTTCTTTTTGTTTATATTATTATACTATATGCAAGTAACAAATAAAAAGATAATTCCTCGATGGGAACTATCTTTTAGACCATTTAAAATTTTTATGCAAGTACGGAAATTCGTTCCTGCTGGTAGCCACCTTTTTCCACAATGTCAACCAAAGCCACAGCATAGTCGGCATAACTAATATAGCTTTCACCTTGGGCATTGACTTGGAAAACCTCGCCAGCAATAGTGTAGGCACCTGCTTTTTGACCTTCTGCATCAAAATCGGCTGCAGGGCTGATATAGGTCCAGTTAACTGCTGTCGCCTGACGATAGAGGTCTAGACCAGCACCCATAGCCTCAGCGATTGGCAGGTAGTCCGCAGGGAAATCTGGTGTATCTTTCAGCATAGCTGTCTGGCTCTCGTCTAAATAAAGACTGCCTGCACCACCAACTACTAAAAGACGAGTTGGACTACCAGCAAGGATGGTCGCTAGATGCTCAGCAAGACGAGCGTGATCCGGCAAGGTTTCTGGTGTCCAAGCACCAAAAGCATTGACTACTACATCAAAACCGGCCAAATCTTCTTTGGTAAGAGCAAAAGCATCCTTCTGGATTACTTCTTGGGCTACGCTCTTGTTTTCAGAACGGACAATAGCCGTCACCTGATGACCACGTTCTACTGCTTCCTTTGCAATAGTTTGACCTGCTTGACCATTCGCTGCAATAATAGCAATTTTCATATTGATACCTCACTTGTTTCGTTGTAACGTTTTTATTTACAACCATTAGTTTATACTATGCCTGTTGTAATGTCAAGCATTACAACTAAAAAGTTTAAAAAAAATCATCACGAGGATGATTGAATACCTATAATTCGGCTAATAAATCAGCAATAGTCGTGCGTTCCAACTCTTTTTCCAAAGCCGACTGAGCATTTTCCAAACGGCTATCTAGCAGGGGATGAATATTGCGACCTACTTGGCAGGAAGGATTCGGTTGCTCATGAAAAGCGAATAATTGACCTTTTTCTCCAAATAACTCCACAGCCTGATAGACATGCAAAAGTGTAATCTGGTCTGGACCCTGTGCCAAGCGAGCACCTCCAACACCACGCGCTACTTCTACCAGACCAGCCTCCTTGAGTTGGGACAAAATATTTCGGATAATGACAGGATTAACCCCGACACTGCCTGCAATGCTAGTACTGGTCTGTTTTTCTTTTTCTCCTTCCAGAGCCAAGAGAACCAAGATATGGCTGGCAATGGTAAATCTACTTGAAATTTGCATCTCTTCTCCTTTTTTTTCAGTCTATCATAGACTGAAACAGAACTCAAGTTTGAAAATTAGTCACGGTCACACCCAGCAAACGAATACCTTTTTCAATCTTCCCAATTTCTTCAATTAGTTGACGAACCTCTTTCTCAATCGTTTCCGTCTGGTCCGTATACACCTCTAGACTATGACGTTTCGTCAAGGTAGAAAAGTCACCATAACGTACCTTTAAAACAATTGTTCGCCCCTTTTTTCCATTTCGCTTCAAACTGGCTGCGACCCGTTGGCAGAGACTGATTAGCTCTTTCAAGACATCCTCCTCCCGATAAAGAAGTTTGCGATAGGTTCTTTCCTTTCCAATTGACTTACGAACACGGTCCACTTTAACGGGCGAATTAGAAATGCCCCTCGCTTTCCGATAAAGGTCGAAGCCAAAACGCCCAAATCTATCTATCAAAACCATTTCTGGTACATCTAGCAAATCTTTCCCCGTGTAGACCCCCATCTCATGCAGGCGTTCCACCGTCTTCTTCCCCACACCGTGAAATTTTTCAACAGGCAGGGAGGCGAGAATACCAACAGCATCTTCAGGTAGAATCAAGGTCAAACCGTGCGGTTTTTCCATATCAGAGGCAATTTTTGCTAAAAATTTATTATAGGAAACGCCTGCGGAAGCTGTCAGATGCAATTCATTCCAAATATCGTATTGGATAAGCTTGGCAATCTTAACCGCAGAGCTGATACCCAACTTATTTTCTGTTACATCCAAGTAAGCCTCATCGATAGACATGGGCTCCACCAAATCAGTATAGCGATGAAAAATTTCTCGAACCTGTCGCCCAACTTCCTGGTATTTTTCATAATTGCCAGAAATGAAAATCGCCTGAGGACAACGCTCATAGGCCTCTTTTGAGGACATAGCCGAGTGAATACCAAAGGCACGCGCCTCATAATTACAGGTAGACACCACTCCTCTACCGCCAGATAGTCTTGGGTCAGCCCCAATGATAACAGGTTTGCCCTTCAAAGCAGGATTATCCCTGACCTCAATGGCAGCAAAAAAAGCATCCATATCTACATGAATAATTTTTCTAGATAAATCATTGATTAAGGGAAAAATTAACATGACTGCCTCTTCCTGTTTTCAAGTTTAACTCGCTATATTATACCGCATTTCTTAGGAAGTTTCAGCCTTTAGATTCGTTGAACCAGCCATCTTACCAATACAATAAACGACAGCTTATCACCTTATTACAAATACAAGCAGAAATTCACTTTGAAAATACCAACTATGTCTTTCAAATTTTTTCATATTCCTTGAAAGGTTTTTCATTTATTTTCAAGTATTTTTGTCTTGTAGAAAGTGTTTTCAAATGGTATAATGATGACATGTTGGTATTGATACAAAGTCGATACCCAAAAGCATAAAAGGAGAACCCTCATGTCAACAAAAGTTAAAACAAAAAATGTTGCTGAAGACATTTTCGCCCAAGCCTGGGAAGGCTTTAAAGGTACAGATTGGCAAGATAAGGCAAGTGTAACACGCTTCGTTCAAGCCAACTACACTCCATACGATGGAGATGAAAGCTTCCTCGCAGGCCCAACTGAGCGTTCACTTCATATCAAAAAAATCATCGAAGAAACAAAAGCTGGCTACGAAGACACTCGCTTCCCAATGGACGTAGATCGTGCTACTTCTATCGCTGATATTCCAGCAGGTTTCATCGATAAAGAGAACGAACTCATCTTTGGTATCCAAAACGATGAGCTCTTCAAACTCAATTTCATGCCACGTGGTGGTATTCGTATGGCTGAAACAACTCTTATCGAAAACGGCTATACTCCAGACCCACTCCTTCATGAAATCTATACAAAACACGCTACAACTGTAAACGACGGTATCTTCCGTGCCTACACAGCTGACATCCGCCGTGCTCGTCACTCACACCACGTTTCTGGTCTTCCAGATGCATACTCACGTGGTCGTATCATCGGTATGTACGCTCGTTTGGCACTTTACGGTGCAGACTACTTGATGGAAGAAAAAGTAGCTGACTGGAATGCAATTACTGAAATCGATGAAGAATCAATCCGTCTTCGTGAAGAAATCAACCTTCAATACCAAGCATTGCAACAAGTTGTACGCTTAGGTGACTTATACGGTGTTGATGTTCGCAAACCTGCGATGAACACCAAAGAAGCTATCCAATGGACAAACATCGCCTTCATGGCAGTATGTCGTGTTATCAACGGTGCAGCAACTTCTCTTGGTCGTGTGCCGATCGTTCTCGACATCTATGCAGAACGTGACTTGGCTCGTGGTACATTTACTGAATCTGAAATCCAAGAATTTGTTGACGACTTCGTATTGAAACTTCGTACAGTGAAATTCGCTCGTACAAAAGCCTTCGACGAAATCTACTCTGGTGACCCAACATTCTTGACAACCTCTATGGCAGGTATGGGTAACGACGGTCGTCACCGTGTTACTAAGATGGACTACCGTTTCTTGAACACACTTGACAACATCGGTAACTCTCCAGAACCAAACTTGACAGTTCTTTGGTCAGACCAACTTCCATATTCATTCCGTCGCTACTGTATGGCAATGAGCCACAAACACTCTTCTATCCAATACGAAGGTGTGACAACAATGGCGAAAGATGGTTATGGCGAAATGTCATGTATCTCTTGCTGTGTGTCACCACTTGACCCAGAAAGTGAAGACCAACGCCACAACATTCAGTACTTCGGTGCTCGTGTGAACGTTCTTAAAGCTCTTCTTTCAAGCTGGAACAACGGCTACGACGATGTTCACAAAGATTATAAAGTGTTCGATGGTGTTGAACCAAATACTTCTGAAATCTTTGACTACGATCAAGTTATTGCCAACTTTGAAAAAGCCCTTGACTGGTTGACTGACACTTATGTAGATGCTATGAACATCATCCACTACATGACTGACAAGTACAACTATGAAGCAGTTCAAATGGCATTCTTGCCAACTCACCTTCGTGCAAACATGGGCTTCGGTATCTGTGGCTTCGCAAATACTGTTGACTCATTGTCTGCTATCAAGTACGCACAAGTGAAACCAATCCGTGACGAAGATGGCTTCATCTACGATTACGAAGTAACTGGCGACTTCCCACGTTATGGTGAGGATGACGACCGTGTAGATGACATCGCGAAATGGCTCATGGAAGCATTCTTCTCTCGCTTGAACAAGCACAAATTGTACAAGAATGCTGAAGCAACTGTGTCTATCTTGACAATCACTTCAAACGTTGCTTACTCTAAACAAACAGCTAACTCACCAGTTCACCGCGGTGTATTCCTCAACGAAGATGGTTCTGTTAACACTTCTAAAGTGGAATTCTTCCCACCAGGTGCCAACCCAACTTCTAAATCTCGTGGTGGTTGGTTGCAAAACTTGAATACTCTTTCTAAACTCAACTTCAAACATGCCAACGACGGTATCTCATTGACAACTCAAGTTTCACCAAAAGCTCTTGGTAAAACATTCGATGAGCAAGTGAACAACTTGGTGACAATCCTTGACGGATACTTCGAACAAGGTGGTCAACACGTCAACTTGAACGTTATGGACTTGAACGACGTTTATGACAAGATTATGGCAGGTGAAGATGTCATCGTTCGTATCTCTGGATACTGCGTAAACACCAAATACCTCACTAAAGAGCAAAAAACTGAATTGACTCAACGTGTCTTCCACGAAGTTCTTTCAATGGACGACCACGCTGCAGAAGTTTCAGGTCAAGCTTAATCAAGCAAACACAAAAGGACTTGCACATGCAGGTCCTTTTACTATGTCGAAAAATCTACTGAGTGTTGCGGAAGGATAGTTATAGTCTTTTAGTTTACTTTTAGTACTAGGCAACGAGCTGCAGACAGCTTGTACAGTCGAGTGACTGTGCAAGGTTGGAGATAGCACTTGCGGAGCAAGTCACCCCTGCAGAGTACGGCAAAGCGAGTTCAAATACTCCAGTGGAGTGTTTGAAATTGGAAATAAGGAAACGATGTTTCCTCACTCGTCGAAGCAATAAAAGAAAAACTAAACGACTATATACTCAATGAAAATCAAAAGTCGCCTAAGAAACGAAGTCGAAGATAGAACTCTGTTACTTTCTTATTTCAAGGTAACAGGCTGAAAACCTCCACTGGAGCTTTTCACTCATCAAGGCTCTTGACAACGGATAATGTTGATTTTCGAAGAGTATTAGTCAATAGCCTCTTCTTCCTCCAAGACCTGACGAATCAAGACCATAACCTGGTTTCTATCCAACTTCCACTGGGCCCGCTCATCCTTGTCAAAAGTACGATTCGAAAGAAAAATCGCAGCTTTCTGCAAGGGACGATTGTACATGATAAAGGTCCCCGTATAGCCTGTGTGGAACAACCAGTCCCCCTTCTTATCCCAAGCCAGAGACCGCTTGCGCTTATCATCAAAACCGTAATCCTGCGTTAAATTCGCCGCAAAGTCAGCCGTCAGACAGTGTTCCAAAAAGATTTCCAAATCTTTTACGGTCGAAAAGAGACCTGCACTTCCCGCGTGGAGGCCCAAGACACGCGCCTTGGGATCATGCACCACACCTGCCTTGACGCCACGCACCGTCGGCACCGCCTGACTGACTGGTCCAAAGGAGGTTTGGGACATACCAAAGGGCTCTAGAACGTCTCGACTAATCAGCTGGTCTAGACTGTCTCTACCCAGTTCCTCCAACAAAAAGCCCAGCAAGAGAAAATTAATGTCTGTGTAGAGGAAATCTTTCTTATCCGTTACGGTAATCTTCAAAATTGCTTCCTTGAGCTGGTCGGCATCCAGACTATCCCGATTGGGAATGAAGGGATTGATACCACTAGTATGGGTCAATAATTGCCGAATGGTGACCTCACTATCCGCAAAAGCTGGATAATAAGACTGCAAGGTCCTATCTAGCTCCAAAGCTCCGCTATTAACCAGAAAAGTCGCAAGAGTCCCTACTCCAACCACCTTGGAAACAGACGCCAAATCATAGGTCAAACCCGCCTCAACTGGTAACTGACCATCCTGGGTCCCTAAATAATATTCCTGCCACTGACTCTTAGAAAAAAGAGCCAGACTGGCACCAGGATAAACTCCTTGCTCAATCTGCTCTGAAACCTTGTCTAAAATTACTTGTCTCATTTTTCGAACCACAATTCAATACCACTTGGGTCAACCGTTTGGATAAAGCTTGCTTTTTTATCTTTAAAGAATGGTCCTTCCAACTGGCTTTCCAAATGTACCCAATCAAAATCCTGCTCAACGGGAAAACGCAAGCCTTCTAAATCCCAAACTTGTTCTGCAGGAGTTAATAAATCCTTACCTTCTGCTCCAACAAAACGCAAAAAGGCTTGTTGAGGTAGGATAGCCTCATAATAGTCTTGGCTGATACTAGCCTGTGGGGTATTAATCCAAATAGACTCTACTGTAAAAGCAGTCAATCCAGAAAAGTCATCCTGCACCTTAAATGGAACAGGTGGAAGGATTGCTTTTAGGTCATCAACAGACGCTTCTGCATGTAAAAGGAAGGTGTCTCCTTCTGGCGATACAGCTTCAAAACCATAGCCATTTTTTCCTTGGTAGAGCTGACTATACTGTGACCCTTGCGCTAGTAAAGCTTCAATTTCAGAGGCATTGTCTACTTTTATCACAATTTTATTCAATTTTTTAAGCCCTTCGACAGCACGGGTGCGATTACCAGGAGATTCTGTCAAAACGAGCTTCGTTTCTGGGCTTATTCTATCTCCAAAATCAGCAAAAGGACCATCTTCTAGCTTGGTTTTCATTCCTAGATTTTTTTCTAAAAATCCTTGGTTAATAGCCCTATTATTAATACGTAAAACAGGGACTATAGTTTCATTTTTTCTCAACACGATACATTTCACTCCTCAGTCATTCTACAATATTGTATAAAAAATTTCGTCATTTTACAACTAATTGTATCGTCGTTTTATACATTAATATCTTTATATATACTGATAATTTTTAGACAAACACTAGCTTATCAGATATAATAGCTATTATAGACTATTATCCTAAAAAAGAGGAGAATTTATGCGCTTTAATCAATTTTCTTTTATAAAAAAAGAGACCTCCGTCTACTTGCAAGAGCTTGGTGCTCTAGGATTTCAACTGATTCCTGATGCAAGTAGTAAGACAAATTTAGAAACCTTTGTCAGAAAGTGCCATTTCCTGACAGCCAACACCGACTTTGCCCTGTCCAACATGATTGCGGACTGGGATACGGACCTGCTGACCTTCTTCCAGTCTGACCGTGAGTTGACTGACCAGATTTTCTACCAAGTTGCCTTTCAGTTGCTGGGCTTTGTGCCTGGCGTAGATTATACAGATGTCATGGACTTCGTGGAGAAAAGCAACTTCCCGATTGTCTACGGGGACATCATAGACAACCTCTACCAGTTGCTGGCTACCCGCACCAAGTCTGGAAACACCTTGATTGACCAGCTGGTTAGTGACGATCTCATTCCAGAGGACAATCACTACCACTTCTTCAACGGCAAATCCTTGGCAACCTTTTCAACAAAAAATCTCATTCGAGAGGTGGTCTATGTCGAAACGCCTGTCGATACGGCTGGGACTGGCCAGACTGATATTGTCAAAGTTTCCATCCTCCGTCCGCAATTTGACGGGAAAATCCCTGCGGTGATTACCAACAGCCCCTATCATCAAGGAGTTAACGATGTAGCCAGCGATAAGGCCCTGCACAAGATGGAAGGGGAGTTAGCAGAAAAACCAGCTGGCACCATTGAGGTCAATCAGACCAACATCACCAAACTGGACTTAGACCAACGCGAGCTACCTATCAGCGCTGCTACCGAAAAACTGGGCCACATGACTTCATACTCCCTCAATGACTACTTCCTCGCTCGTGGCTTCGCCAGCCTCCATGTGTCTGGGGTCGGCACTCTGGGCTCGACGGGCTACATGACATCTGGCGACTACCAACAGGTGGAGGGCTATAAAGCGGTGATTGACTGGCTGAACGGTCGCACCAAGGCCTACACAGACCACACCCGCTCGATTGAGGTCAAGGCCGATTGGGCCAATGGTAAGGTAGCGACGACGGGACTGTCTTATCTCGGTACCATGTCCAATGCCTTGGCAACAACTGGCGTAGACGGATTGGAAGTCATCATCGCAGAAGCAGGGATTTCCTCTTGGTATGACTACTACCGTGAAAACGGGCTGGTGACCAGCCCTGGCGGCTATCCAGGCGAGGATCTGGACAGCTTGACCGCCCTGACCTACTCCAAGAGTCTGCAAGCAGGGGATTTCCTCCGCAGTAAATCAGCTTACGAAAAAGGACTGGCGGCAGAACGTGCTGCCCTGGACCGCACCAGTGGCGACTACAACCAGTATTGGCATGACCGCAACTACCTGCTCCACGCTGACAAGGTCAAGTGTGAGGTAGTCTTTACCCACGGCTCACAGGACTGGAATGTCAAGCCAATCCATGTCTGGAATATGTTCCACACCCTGCCAAGCCATATCAAAAAACACCTCTTCTTCCACAACGGTGCCCACGTGTATATGAACAACTGGCAGTCTATCGACTTCCGTGAGTCCATGAACGCCCTGCTCAGTCAAAAACTGCTGAGCTACGAGAATAACTACCAACTGCCAACGGTTATCTGGCAGGACAATAGCGGTGAGCAAACTTGGACGACCTTGGACACCTTTGGTGGTGAAAACGAGGCTGTCTTGCCACTAGGTACTGGAAGCCAGACCATTGCCAATCAGTATGCCCAAGAAAATTTTGACCGCTACGGCAAATCCTACCCTGCCTTTCACCAAGACCTCTATGCAGGCAAGGCCAACCAAGTCAGCATCGAGCTGCCTGTAAGGGAGGACCTCCTGCTCAACGGACAGGTCACCTTGAAACTCCGTGTGGCTTCTAGTGTAGCCAAAGGCCTCTTATCTGCTCAGCTATTGGACAAGGGAAGCAAAAAACGCCTAGCCCCAATCCCAACGCCCAAAACGCGGCTGAGCTTGAACAACGGTCGTTACCATGCCCAAGAAAATCTGGTGGAGTTGCCTTATGTGGAGATGCCGCAACGCTTGGTGACCAAGGGCTTTATGAACCTGCAAAACCGCACCGACCTGATGACTGTCGAGGAAGTGGTGCCTGACCAGTGGATGGACCTGACTTGGAAACTGCAGCCGACCATTTATCAGCTGAAAAAAGGTGATGTCTTGGAGCTGATTCTCTACACCACTGACTTTGAGTGTACTGTTCGGGATAATTCTCAATGGCAAATCCACCTTGATTTAAGTCAATCACAGTTAATTTTACCGCACTAATATTTGATTTTCAGTTCTAAAAAGAGGCTGGGCGTTTCCGCCCGGCCTCTTTGTCGCTGTTTCATAATGGTTTAGATTTGATCTTTAGATTTTTTGTTTATAGCTGTAGCGACTACTGTCAAGCTAATTCCAGCTAAACCAAGGCCTACTAAGGCTAGGTTATTGCGTTGTTCACCTGTTGCAGGTAGTGTTGCTTTGTTTGCAGAAGGTGCACCTTTGTGACTCAGTGTCGGATTCGATTGTACTGAAGGAGTTGTTTTTACTTCTTCTTTCTTCATTTCCAAGCTACCTTTTACAAGGATACGATTTTGACCTTCAACAACAGTCTCTGATAATAGGTTGGTTGCGACAACTTTACCATCAACTATGACATCTTGATAAACAGATACTTTTTTACCTGCTTTTCCTTCTTGAAGAAGGTATGATTTGCCAAGCGCTAGGCTTGCATCATATCTGATTTCTTCTTTGATAGGGAGAGCTTCTTCTACCTTTCGTTCTTTTGTTGTGAAATCTAGCTTTGGTTTTTCCGCCGTTTTTGGCGCGACTTCTGGAACTGCTGTCTTAGGTGTAGAGTCTTCCGCTTTTGGGTGCTCAGCCTTTGGCATTTCCTCCTTCGGCATGTCTTCTGCTTTCGGTTGCTCCATTTCTGGTTGCTTAGCCTCTGGCATCTGTTTGTCAGACTCTACTTTATCAGTTTTCGGTGCTTCCATTTGTGGTTTGTCCACTTTTGGTTGCTCAGCGTCTGACATTTCCGTTTTTGGTGCTTCCGGTGTTGGAGGAGTCGGCTTACCAGCCTCTGGTTCCATTGGTTTTAGAGCCTCGTCCTCAGCTTTCGACGTAATATCTGGTGTTTTTTCCACTAACATGCCTTTTGCAATCAGACGGTTGACTGGGGCTTTACGGTCTTCTGAAAGGAGATTACTTGCTATGACATTCCCTTCAACAATCACATCTTGATATTTCTTAACCAATTCGCCTTTTTGACCTTCACGAAGAACCTTTGTCTGACCAAGTGGCAAACTAGCATCGTCTTGTTCTTCAACCATATAATCCAAAATTTCTCGCTCTACTCGCTCTTTAACAGTAAAGTCTAATTTTGGTTTTTCAGGCGCTGTCGGTGCTGTATCAGGATGTTTCTCTACTAACATGTTTTTTGCAATCAGACGGTTGACTGGGGCTTTACGGTCTTCTGAAAGGAGATTACTTGCTATGACATTCCCTTCAACAATCACATCTTGATATTTCTTAACCAATTCACCTTTTTGACCTTCACGAAGCACTTTTGTTTGACCGAGCGGCAAACTAGCATCATCTTGTTCTTCCACCATATAATCCAAAATTTCTCGCTCTACTCGTTCTTTAACAGTAAAGTCCAATTTTGGTTTTTCAGGAGCTGTCGGTGCTGTATCGGGATGTTTCTCTACCAAAGTACCTTTTGCAATCAGATGATTGACTGGCTCTTTACGTTTTTTGGAAATGAGTGTACTTGCTACAATTGTATCACCAACAATCACATCTTGATAAGTCTCAGACTCTTCGCCTCTCTCACCTTTTTGTCGTTCCTCTTTCTCACCAAGTGGCAAGTTTGGATCTTCCTGCTCTTTCGTTTCGAAATCTAAAAATTGATATGTTGTTCGTGTTTGAACTTTAAAATCTAATTTTGGTTTTTCGGCTACTCTAGGTGCTTCCTTAGGAACTTCTGTTTTGAGGTTATCACCTTCTATTTTTTCAGCTCTCTCTTTAATCCTTTCAAGTGCTGCTTCTGAATTCCCAACAGATACTCTAAGTAAATCTCCTTCTTGGCTAAAAGTACCGCTATCCTCTCTTTGCTCTAAATATGTCTTATACTCTTTTTCAATTTCTGGATCGTTAATATATTTTTTACGATACTGAGCAACCTCACGTGTTAAGCGTTCCATCGTAATATGGTGTTTAAAATCAGCCAATCTTCCATATACACTTTGAATCTTAGCATCCCCCTCTTCAAGTGTATGAGCAAGTTTTATATCTGCCTCTCCAACACTTAAAAAAGATTCCCAAGTTTCTTTTTGCAGTGAATAATCTGATTTAGTATAATCCCTAAACACCTCCAGCTCTTCCAAATCTCTTTCTAACTCTTTTACAAGTTTTTTAAGATTTTGAAGAGGTGAATTTTTAACTTCGGTATTCTCTGATACTTCTTCCTTAGCTTCGCTCGTGAGGGCTGCTGGGGCAGGAGTTGGTTCTTCTGATTTTTCAGGTTCAGAGGCTATATTTTGTTCAGCAGACTTCACTTCTGGATCTGCCTTTTCAGCAACTGGAGTTTCTGATGTTGCTGGAACTTCTTCTTTAGCTTCTGGCGCAACTTTTGATTCAAGATTCGTATTTTCTGTACTTACTGTTCCAGTAATCTGTACTGTTGGCTCGGTTTCTCCCGTTGGCTGAGTTGCTTCAACTTGAGTAGATTCCGAAGCCACTGTCGTTGCAAAAGCGGTTGTTGTCGAGACCCCAGCCCCAAGTAAGCAAGTGGCAATTAGCACTGAGCCTACACCGACTTTAAATTTACGAATACTATATCTGAATTTTTTCTTTGCAGTTTCCATTTCTATTATTCCTAATTTATATTTTATTATATACTGTTATTGTACCATGATATTCAGGTGTCGGGTGTATTTTTTATATATTAAAACTCTACCGAATAGCTACGTTTCTTCATCATTGAATACATGTAACTCTTTTCTACCATTTGTCAAGCCTTTCAAGGTATTTGATGAACAATATTTTGAATTCAGTAGTCAAAATAAGGAAATTATTTTATTTTGGACTAAAGTTTAGTGTAAAAAGTGTATACAAAAGCAACACCTTATGTTGAAATTTTTTGATAAGGTGTTACAATGATAGAGCATAAACAGTTTTACCGATTTTGGGTAGAAGTATAATCGTAAAGCTTATTATGCGTAATGAGGTAATACATTGTCCGAATGAGACGATGTATGGAGGCAATCGTGTGTGGCTTCGTTGAAGTCGTTTGCGATTGTCTTTTTCGTTTCTCATAAAAGTCTGCGATATGGCAAGGATTGGTATGACTGGCTGAAGCGATATTGTGAATGCATTTGAACAGAATCTTTCTAGCGTAGGGATTTCCACGCTTGGTAATGTGTTCCTTAGCGAGGAAGTTACCAGATTCATAGTGTCTCAGGTCAATACCGATAAAGGCATTGATTTGATTGGCAGACTGAAAACGGCGAATATCTCCCAGTTCGCCAATAATACTTGTTGCAGTAGTCTCAGCGATACCAGGAATAGAAAGCAGAATGTCATACTCTGGTAAAGGTTGAGCTAGTTCCACCATTTCGTCTAAGACTGCCTGTCTCTGTTCAGAAAGTCTAAGCAATTCTTTTGTATAGTAACGGACCTCTTCCAGCATTGGAGAGGTTTTCTTGACGGCACAATAAGATTGATTAGCTAGTGCTATCAGTTTATCGGCTAAGTACGCCACACGCTTGTCCGAAATCCGTTTTGAAGTGGATTGACGAATGCTTTCTGAGAGTTTATCCTTGCTTAACTCAAACACGAAGTCCTTACAAGGAAAAGCTATAACTAAGTTCCAGTATTGTTCACCAGTTGGTGTTGACAAGATATTTTCCAATTCAGGGAAAGTGACCTGTAAGACCTTGTGCAGGCGGTTTTTAGCCCGAACGATGTCCTCGGTCAGATTCTGATAGAAACAGCTGAGATTCCGCAAGTTTTGGTAGACTTCTTCTTGGACATAGGTCGGTTTACGATTCAGTACAAACTGAGACTGAGCCAGTTTTTCAGCGTCAATTTGATCTGTTTTCCGCACACGCAAGCTATCCAGTTGCTTCTTGGCTTCTAAGGGATTGAGCCGTGTATAAGCGTAGCCATGTTCATCCAGAAAAGCTTGAAGACGACGAGAATAGACGCCTGTTGCTTCAAAGATGATTTCAGGCTTGTGAACGGTTTTCAAATCGCCAAGTAGCCGAGAAAAGCCAATGGCATCATTGGACATGGTGTAGTTATGTACCTTCTCGCCATTGACTAGAATGGCTACTTCTGAACTTACCTTACTCACGTCAATTCCAAATACTACTCGCATGATATTACCTCTTTGTCTTGAATGATTCCTTGTTTTAGTGATGTCATTTTCAATACTCGACGTCTGGCGTCCCACATACTTTGATAACATTCTTTCTAAAACAGGTGCCTTGCCAGTTTTTGATGCGACGTCTAGCGTCAAAAGAGTTCTCGACTTAACAAGACACCTCTACTTTATCATAAAGAAAAAGTAGTGAGTACTTTCTCCCGTCGGAGATTTCCTCACTACTAATCTTAGTATGTTTTATAGTGGATGTATAATCACACCCTGCACTACACGGTTGACGGTGCCTGTTGGAGATGGTGTATCTGGTAGGTTCTTGCATTTGATAGCTGCCATGATAGATACCGTTTGGGCAAAGAGGATGTAAGGGAAGGTTAAGAAGACATCTGGCAGATCTGCTCCGCCTTCTGCCAAGACAAAATTAGCTGCTTCTGTACCGACTAACTTATCAGCCGACAATGCCACTATCCGCTCTGCTATGCCATCACCATGAACTTCATTAAGCAAGTCCACATCGTACTGGCGTGTGTAGGCATCGTTTGAGGCAAAGAGGAAAATCAAGGTCTTTTCGTTGATGAATGATTTTGGTCCATGACGGAAGCCGAGTGGGGACTCGTACATGGTCGCAATCTTACCAGCTGTTAACTCCAAAATCTTCAGCTGAGCTTCGTGGGCAAGACCATAGAAACCACCTGAACCGAGGTAAATCACTCGCTCAAAATCAAGGTTGATCAAGTCTTGCACGTAGTCTTCACGGTCCAAAACGTCTTGACCTAGACGGGCAATGGTCTCAACCCAAGCAGCTTTTTCTTCTTGACTGGCTGGTGAGAAGACGAGGAGGGCTGTCAGAGCCATACAGCTGTAAGAACCCGTCATGGCAAAGCCCTTATCGTTTGAACCAGCTGGTTGCAAGAGCAGGAGATTTTCAGCATCTCCTTCAGCCGCTAGTGCCAGCTTACCTTCTGGTGCACAGGTAATGGTCACTTGATACAATTTATCTACCAATTGCTTAGCGACTTCAACTGCTGCCACACTCTCAGGTGAATTACCTGAACGAGCAAAGGATACCAAAACTGTTGGCACATCTGCCTGCAAATAATCATATGGACGACCAACCAGCTCTACTGTACCAATGGCAGAAAAACGAATGTGTTTCAAATCATTGACTTGGTTGAGGTAGTTGGCAATGCTTTGACCAACAAAGTCAGAAGTCCCTGCACCTGTAAAAACAACGTGAACAAAGTCATGTTTTTCCTTGATTGATTTTAGAAAACTCTCGATTTTTTCCAATTGGTCAAGATAGAGTTGATGCGCTTCCTTCCATAAGCCTGGCTGTTGGTAAATTTCGGTCGCCGTAATAATAGCCCCCAACTTTTCAAGTTCTTCTTTTGCTAAACGGAACATAGCTCCTCCTTGATTTCTGGTTATAACCAGTTTTTTCTTATATTATAGCGAATTTATCCCTCAAAGTCAATTTAAAATAGATTAATATGTCAAGTTTATATCCGATATTGCTGACTATAACTTATTTTAAGAAGGTAGCATTATCTACATAAAACATGTTATAATATTTACTACGCCTCTGCCTTTGAAAATTTTTAACAATAAGGCAAAATAAGGTAAGGAAAAATTACAAACAAGGTCTAACCCCTTGATAGGAAAGGAATCTTAAAAATCTTATGATGAATATGCAAAACATGATGCGCCAAGCTCAAAAACTTCAAAAACAAATGGAGAAGAGCCAAGCTGAGTTGGCTGCTACTCAATTTACTGGTAGCTCTGTACAGGACTTGGTTACTGCTACTTTTACTGGAGATAAGAAATTGGTTTCTATCGACTTCAAGGCTGATGTTGTGGATGCAGACGACCTTGAAACCTTGCAAGAAATGACAATCCAAGCCGTCAACGCTGCACTTACAAAAGTTGACGAGGCAACTCAAAAAAAACTAGGTGCCTTTGCAGGTAAATTACCTTTTTAAAAGAAAACGCGATTGGATATTCTCCTCTCGCGTTTTTTTTTATTCAAAATTATAAATCAAAGACTGAAATTGCAGGAAAAAGAGGTCTGGATAACGTCGATTCTCTTTCATTTCCTCCATCAGACTTTGGAGGTCGGTCATGTTGTCAGTGATGATACCGTCCACTTGTAGTAGCAGCATCTTGGTCATACTCTCTTCTTCATTCGGTGTCCAAGCATAAACTGACTTCCCACGAATCCAAGATTTTACCATAAAATTTTGATCAAGCGAGGTATACTCCATAGTATAGCCGTCAGCAACCGTCGTCGGATAGATAGAGTTGAACGGAAGAATAAAGAAGGATACTAATTTCTCGCTATACTGCTTTATTTCGATAATAGTACGGTAGTCTAATGATTGCATCTGGTGTCCTTTGGCAATCAAACGTTGACCGTATTTTTTTAAGAAATTCTGGGTGAGTTTTGGCGAATCTGCCTTGGTCACTTTAATTTCTACCAATAATTTCTGTCCCAGCTCATCCGCTTTTTCAAGATATTCATCAAAAGAAGGAACTGGAGCTGCCATGCCGTTTTCTGATGCAGTCATCCCTGTCAACTCTGCAAGAGTATAGTCATGTGTACCTCCGGGATTGCCCGTCAAAGCCAATAAATCCGTATCATGCATGACAATAAACTGACCATCCTTCGTCTCCTGAACATCCATCTCAATATAATCTGGCTTGAGTTGAGAGGTTTTCTCTAGGGCCTCGATAGAGTTCTGGACAGCATTGCCATTGTCAACACCGCGATGGGAAATGGTAACTGGCAGGGTATCGAAGGGATAGTAGAGTGCAAGCGCTCCTTGGGTACCGAATACCAGACCAGATACTAGCAAAATTGCCAATCGCAGGCGATGACGGAGGCGTTTACGGCAGTAGTTTGGCAATTGTTTCCCTGTTAAGAGACTTACAAATCCTATCATAAAGAGTGCAACTACGCCGTAGTAGGCTAATTTTAGGATTGCATAACAAATAACTGCCAGCCAATATGAAGGGCCTGTGTCTGGTAGATAAGGTTCAGCCACTAGCTGTACTAGATAGAGCAATATCCCTATTCCTGTGAATAGGAGGACTGGAAAAGTGACCAGCCAAATCAGACGGAAAAAGGAACTGACTTGTTTTCTTCCCCTGGTCTTCTTCCAAGAATAAGCGATGGACTCCTTCACACTCCTGTGTTCAAAGTAAATGTTCGGCAGAGCGTACATAAAGCGTGATGCGAGCCAGAAGAACAAGAGGAGAAAGAACAAAATCAATATCCCTAGCCAGACTGTGTTGGATAGGTAATCTACGATAAATTGGGGTACTACGATTTTATTAAAATAATAGATATTTAATACCCGTCGTAAAAACGGGAGAAGAATAACTGAGTAAAAGAGCAGAAATAAAACCTTTGGTAGGCTGCTGTGACGGATAATCGCCACCATACTATCTCGTACATCCCGTAAATAGTCGGGGAGGTGCTTGACTTTTTCATCCAACAGTTGCCAAACCCCTGTGAACAATAGAGCTAATTCTAGATAGGCAATAGCAATGTTGACAAAAAAGAGGAGAATAAACAAGCCTGTCACGAGCAGATTTTCAGCAAACACCGACAACAAATTCGTCGGTGAAAGGTAGGCATGCCCTGTCATAGCTAAGAGCCCCTCAGAAATCCATGAATTGAGCGGTATCCAAACAAATTCCATAAAGGTAAACAGGGTAAAGAAGAGCAAGAGAATCTTGTCTAGGTTGTAATATATTTTTTGAAATTCACGTTGTATCTTTTTCATGATTCTAGTGTCCCATATTCTGACAGGAATTGCAAGCCTTCATCAAGGATGGAAGATTGTGAAAGTAATGGATGAAGTATAGAAAAAATCAAGTTCCTAAGTGGAGCTTGATTTCTTACATTTGATTTGCTTTCCTATTTCCAAGCCAAAGTAAATCGAAAGGCTACATAAAATACGAATCACTATCTCACTATTGTTGTAACATTAATTGTGCTTGTTTAACAATATGCTCTGCTGTCAGTCCATAAACATCCATCAAATAGGCCTGTTGACCAACTTGACCAAATGACTCCTCAATACCAATTCGATGTACTGGGGTCGTCAAATCTGTAGCCATTAATTCACAAATGCTACTACCTAGGCCGCCAATTCGATTATGATTTTCTACAGTTAATACTGGCCTTCCCGATAATAGAGCTGGTATGTCTTCATGAATTGGTTTGATACGAAAAAGATCAATGACTTGAACAGATACTCCTTGAGCCTCTAACTGATCCGCCGCCTTTAATGCCTGCTCTACCATAATACCACTCGCAAGCAAGGTCATATCCTCCCCTTGCCTAAGGACACAGTAGCCTTTGCTAAAATCTTCTCCACCTTGATAAATAGCCGTTGGCGCTTTCCGAATGGTACGAATGTACTTCAACCCGTCTACCTTGATGGTTTCTTTAAGAACAGCTTGAAACTGGACATCGTCACTGACCTCATAAACACGCGCTTTTGGAATGAGCCGCATTAAGCCCAGCTCCTCAAACGGCATGTGAGTCCCACCATTCATCTCCGCTGATACCCCCGCATCCGACCCTACAATCGTGGCATTGAGCTGGGCATAAGCTAGAGAGATAAACACCTGATCATAGACTCTACGACTAGCAAATGGTCCGAAGGTATGAATATATGGCTTGTATCCTAGAAGAGATAATCCAGCTGCTACCCCTACCATTTCCTGCTCCATGATACCTACATTGACATAGCGTCCACCCAGAACAGAGGACAATTTGTTGGTAGCCATTGAACTGGATAAATCTGCTTCAATAGCTGCTATGGTTGTGTCTTCCTGCCCTACCTGAGCTAGAAAATCACTATAAACCAGTCGCATCTCCTTTGTCTGTCTCATTCCGTCACCTCCAACTCTCTCGCTAAAACAAGAGTTACTTGCTCTAAATCTTCCCGTAATTGACCCGACAAACGCAAATGGTGATTGCTTTCTAATTCTTCTAAGAAGGTAACTCCCTGCCCCTTAGTAGTATCAAGAACGATACATTTTGGTTGAGGAGACTTACTTGACTTCATTGTTAGAATAGCATTTATAATAGCATCTATATCGGCACCATTCACACGCACTGATTCCCAACCAAAAGCCTGAAATTTTTCAACAAAATCAAAGGTTTGGCAAATATCATGGGTACGACCGTCTAGTTGTTTTTTATTGTCATCCACAAACAAAATCAGTTTCGATAGTTCGTGGTGAGCAGCAAACTGAGCTGCTTCCCAGCATTGACCTTCGTTAAGCTCCCCGTCCCCTACCAGAGTATAGGTATAGTACGGTGACTGTTCTATCTTCTTACCATAAGCAACACCTGTCGCGACACTCATCCCTTGCCCCAACGAACCCGTTGTCATATCCACCCCTGGCGTTAAGTTTCGGTCAGGGTGTGAAGGCAAATGTGTTCCATTTTGATTTAGCGACAAGAGAAAATCTCTATCAAAGAAGCCTTTCAAATACAACGTACTATAAAGTGCTGGACCTGCATGTCCCTTGGACAGAATAAAGTGATCTCGCTCCTTAGAAGAGAAATTCTGGACACGAATGTCCAGAATTTCTCCATATAGAGCAGCCAACACTTCTACGATTGATAAGCTACCACCATAATGACCGAATCCTAATTGATTCAAAGTCGCCAAGGTATGGTAGCGAATTTCTTTGGCAAATCGTTTCAAATCAGCTGTACCACTAGTCATATTATCCTTCTTTCTGTTCTTTTTTCACCAATGACAATCCAAGCATCAAAGCCAAGACAGCAAAGATACCAACCGAAACTGTGAGGATACCGCCATTCTTAGCTAGCACTCCCAGGAAAATACCAGAAAGACCAAAGTCTGCATCTGAGAAAGTTGAACCAGCAAAACCAAGGTCTCCCAAAACAGGAAGTAAGAATACAGGTAAGAAACTAATGAGAACCCCTTGCATAAAAGCACCACAAACTGCGCCACGAACACCACCTGACGCATTTCCCATGACCCCTGCAGTTGCTCCACAGAAGAAGTGTGGTACGACACCTGGAAGGATAACGACACCGCCAGTCAAGGCAAGAATAATCATGCTGACAATACCACCTGCAAAACTAGAGATAAAGCCAATCAACACGGCGTTTGGTGCATAAGGATAAACAACTGGACAGTCTAGGGCTGGTTTGGAATTCGGAACCAACTTCTCTGAAATTCCTTTGAAGGCTGGAACAATTTCCGCCAAAATTAAGCGTACACCGGATAAGATAACAAAAACACCTGCTGCAAAAGTTCCACCTAGGGTCAAGGCGTAAATCATACTGTTAGTACCACCACTAAGGTTTTCCTTAATATAATCACCGCCTGCAAACAAAGCCACAATCATGTAAATCAAGGACATAGAAATGGCAATGCTGACAGTTGAATCACGCAAGAATGCCAAACCTTTAGGGAAATTAATATCCTCAGTAGACTTAGACTTATCACCGACCAAACCGCCTACTACACCACTCAACCAGTAACCAAGTGCACTGAAGTGACCTAGGGCGACATGATCATTTCCTGTCAATTGAATCATGTATTTTTGAACGAAGGCTGGGGAGAGTGTCATAATCAGACCTAAAGCCAACCCACCCATCACAATTAGGCCGACAGAAGTGAATCCTGCAACACTCATGATAACTGCAATCATACAGGCCATATATAGTGTGTGGTGTCCTGTCAAGAAAATATATTTAAAGCGTGTAAAGCGAGCAATAGCAATATTGAAGACCATTCCAAGCAACATAATCAAGGATGTAGCAGTTCCATACTTATCCAAAGCCATCGCTACAATAGCTTCATTATTTGGAACAACCCCTTTCAAGTTGAAAGCTTGTTCAAACATTTGACCAAATGGCTCAAGCGAGCCAACAATAATATTCGCTCCGCCACCAACAACAATAAAACCAACAAAAGTTTTCAATCCCCCCTTAACTAAATCTGCTGCGGGCTTTTTCTGTAAGGCTAAACCTAGAATAGCAATGAGAGCAACCAGAATTGCCGGAGTCTTAGCAATATCAATGAGAAAATCCAATATCATTTTCTGTCTCCTTTATAATTTTATCTTTGCGGGTCATCCCCTGTGTATACGATTTAAACCAAACCTTTTTCTTGACAGATAGCCGTGACAAGTTCCCTCAACTCATTCATATCAATAATACTATTCAATATTCGAACATCTCCTAAATGAGTTGCAGAATCAGCCAGGTCACGTCCGACAATCCACACATCTGCTTCACTCGGATTGGCACCACCTAGATCATAATGCTCCACATGAACATCTGATACACCTAAATCTCGCAAAATGGATTCAATATTCATTTGAACCATAAAGCTAGAGCCTAAACCTGAACCACAGGCTGTTCCAATTCGTAACATATTACTGTTCCTCCTTTAATAAATGTTGTACGTCGGCGAATTCTTTGGCGCCGACAAGTTGTCGAATATTTTCTTCTTCTCGCAAAATTTTTGTCAAATGCGAGAGTGCTCTGAGATGGGTTTGATTATCCACGGCTGCAATACAAATGAACAGCCGAATTTCATGACTAGGGTCATCCAATAGATAAACTGGCTTATCCAATACCAACATTGACATCCCTACCTCATTAACCCCATCTTCTGGTCGTGCATGTGGAATCGCAATTCCTTTACCTAGGTCAATAAATGGACCAAACTCTTCTACCTTCGTTATCATAGCATCAATATATCGAGTTTCTATAGCTCCTTTATCTACCAGAGGTCGTGCAGCCAGGGCAACTGCTTTTTGCCAGCCTAAAACTTCCTCAGACCATTGAAAGGTCTCTTTTGTAATCAATTCTTCTAACATAGGACTCCTTCCCCTTTGCTCATGGGAGCGCTGATTGAGAAACTGCACCAATTCATATTTTAAAGCCTGCTCCTGATGAATGGTTGCATGTTTCCCAACAAGTGATAATAACTGCTCAATCTCAATCGGAAAATAAGCCGCATTTGGGAAATGCTGATTAACCAAATGAAATAATTCTTTTTTATGATTAGAGGTCATCAGCTGGGATACCAAGAAAAATGGTAGCTCTATATTCAGCTTGATAGTTCCAAATACCATGTCATAGTCTGTCATGTCTAGCATCTTCCAATCCTGTAAGGAATGGGTATCGGCAAAATAGATATTAGGAAATAGTTGCCGTAGATTTTCTTTTACAATCAGCGAAGAGCTCACTCCATTTGGGCAAACAACCAAGGCCCGATAACGATATGAACGTTGTTGACCTGCTTCGATGTAGCCACCAAAGTGGATGACAAAATAAGATACCTCACTATCTGGTATAGTAAAACCTAGATGCTCTTCCAAAGGTCGCAAAGCTTTTTTTACAAGATAGAACAAGTCGGCATGCTCTTCTTTGATGGTTTCAGTATATGAATTGACATTTACCAAACGAGATGTTAAACGGTAGTAAGCAGGAATTAGGTGACGTTGCAAACCTTCAATCATTTCCGAGCGATGTTCAAAAGCAATTAAGGACAAACGTTCCATCTCTTCCACTATTTCTACAGTCAAGTGGTAAAATAGATCATCCTTTTCTCCGCTCTCACCTTCTAAGCATCCTTGCAGTAAATGTGACAGATATTCTTGTGTCGCAGCATTTAATTCTAATGTGCTAGTACTTTTTAAACGTAATAATTTCCAAAGGCGTTGCAGAAAATCTTTTACAAACCCTACCTTTCCTTCAAAATTCCAGTTAATAAGGTTGCCAACACGCGCCTGACGGATAAATAGAAATATCAAAAAATACAAATATTCATCCAATCTCTCTTCTAAAGCTGAGACTTTATAATAATTGCAAGCTTGTTGACTCACTATTTTCAATTCTTCAATAGGATTTTCCTCACCCCAAGATTTAAGAATATAATCCAAAGCCCATACACCAATCGAAGACTGCAAACAATTACTGAGTGCATAAAGCGCCAAGCGATGTTTATCTTCTTCTCGACCAATTTTCTCGACCAATTAGATGATAGCCCTTCGCCCTCGTATATTCCAAGCGTACTTGAAAGTCCAAGCAAAGTTCCTTTACATTCTTAATATCCGTCAATGTTGTGTTACGGCTCACACTCAATAATTCTTGGTAGTGAACGTTTGATACAAATTCTTTTCGGATAAATGTATAAAGATAGATAAGAAGCTGTCTTTCTTCTTGCGAAAGATAGATCTGGCGATTGCGAAAGAGCGAGAATACACTTTCTTTTTGATTGTAAAGCTCCGTAGAAATAACAAACTCGCTATCTTTGTATTGTATCTGCGGGAAGGAATGTTCTTGCAACAATTGATTGACTAGTTCCAAATTAGAATGTAGCTGCTCCTTTTCAATTCCTGTTTGAATACTAAGTTCGTACAAACTTTCTTTTCGATTCGCAAACAATTCCATCAGAATTGCCATGGTACGATTATCAACCATATTTTCCTCCTTGTCTTAATTGTATCCCTTTTCATTTCTGATTTCTAGAGTCTTTGAGCCCAATTAATATAATGAAAAACAAAAATTCAATTGTGCTCACTACTTAAACTAAAAAAGATTGGTGCCCACCAATCTTCTTATATCACATATCATCTTCCATTTTTTAGCGCGGGCTGAAACAGTCTATCCCCAGACTGTACCTCGCTTTCTTATTTCCAGGCTCGGGCTGAAACAGTCTATCCCCAGACTGTACCTCGCTTTCCTATTTCCAAGCTCGGGCTGAAACAGTCTCTTCCCAGACTGTTTCACTCCCCCGGACCTTTATTCGCTCTCTTGTTTCCAAGCTCATGATAAAAAGGTCCCCCGGACCTTTTTATTTCCCAAACAAACGTGCAAAGAAGCCTTTAGCTTGCACTTCTTCTGCCTGTGCTTTAACTTCGTCCAATTCCAACTTGAGAACTTCCTTATCGGCCATAGCTTTTAGTGTCAATTGCTGTTGCTGATCCAACTGTTTATCCTTCTCAGCAATCTGCACATCTTTGACCTTGAGTTGTTCATCTTTTTCGGCAAGTTGCTTATCTTTGGCTTTTAATTGACTATATAAGCGGATGATTTCAGCATTTTTCTCGTCAACTAAAATTTCCATCAATTCACGATGCTTGACTTCATCGCTAATCGGCTCATCTTCAAAAATGGTTGTTTTGTAGATTTCCTCCAACTTAATCAAGCCAGCACGGTTTACAACGGTCACACCCTTGTCATTTTTATCTACAAATTCTTCAGGAAGTGATTTGACACGATTATTCATAGCCTGCCGGCTCACTCCTAAAATTTCAGCTAACTCACTGACTGTTTTTTCGATTCCCATAATATCCTCGGTACTTACATTTCTCATAGTTTGTATCATTAAAATATTACCACAGAACCCTATCCCTGTCAAATCTAGGGGAATTTTCTTACCAAGCATTAGTGAATAATCACAAACCTCAAAAGCATCTTATCTCAATGCAATGTTATGTAGAAACGAAATATACATTCTATCTAATAAAACCATTTTTAGCACTCACTTGCTTGAACCAATATCCAGATTTTTTGACAGTACGCTTCTGAGTTTGGAGGTCAAGCGAGACCAAACCGTATCGGTTTTTATAGGCATTTAACCAAGACCAGCAGTCAATAAAGGTCCAGACCATATAGCCCTTACAGTTCGCTCCTTCATCAATACCTCGATGGAGCTGAATCAAATGGTCTTCCATGAAGTGAATCCGATAGTCATCCTGAATCATGCCATTTTCTTCAAAAACATCCTCCCCTTCAACTCCCATGCCGTTCTCAGTTACCAACCATTCGATATTGCCATAGTTTTCCTGGATATTTTTAGCAATATCGTACAGCCCTTCTTCATAAATTTCCCAGCCTCTATGGGGATTGATTTTCTTGTCAGGCTTATCATAAGGCTGGAAATATTGGGATAGGAAAGTAGCTTCTCCGTTCCATCCATCTTCTGAAGGAGCCTGCACGCGCAGTGGCTGGTAATAATTTACCCCCAGGAAGTCAACCCTATTTTCTTTGATAATGGTCAATTCCTCCTCTGTGGTTTCTGGACGTAAACCGTGTTTTTCAAGAATGTCAACCAGTTCCCTCGGGTATTGTCCCAAAACAGATGGATCCAAAAAGCTTCTCGTTTGAAATAACTCAGCAATCCGCGCTGCCTGTAAATCTTCTGGACTCTGACTTCTTGGATAGGCAGGAGTAAGATTGAGAACAATGGAAATTTTGTGGTCTGGGTGTAGTTGGTGACAGGCCCGAACAGCCAAAGAACTAGCCAGTTGAGTATGATACGCTACGACCACAGCTGCCTTTGCATCCACCTTACAAGGATAATGATAGCTTCCTAGATAGCCACATTCTACTGGAACAATGGGTTCATTAAAGGTAATCCAATGATCCACCAGATCTCCAAAGAGACTGAAACACTGGCGAGCATAAGCCTCATAGGCCCAGACAATCTCCTTATTTTCCCAGCCCCCTTTTTCCTGTAAGACATAAGGCAAATCGAAATGATAAAGATTGACCAAAAGCTTTATCCCACGCTCTCGAATACCTGCAAATACAGCCCTATAAAACTCCACAGCTTGCGGATTGACCTCGCCTATCCCTTCCGGAATCAGACGTGACCACTGTATAGAGGTGCGAAAAATACTATGACCTGTTTCCACCAACAAATCCAAATCTGACTGGAAATGTTCATAAAAAGTCGATGTTTGTTCCGGTCCTATTTGCTGGTGAAAGAGCTTAGGTTCCTGACTGTACCAGTAATCCCAGTTATTCCACCCCTTTCCATCACCAGCTACGCTTCCTTCACTTTGAGGCCCTGAAGTGGAGGATCCCCACAAAAAACCTTCTGGAAAACGATACTCTCTTTGCTCAGTTACCATTCTTCTACCTACTTTCTTTCATGCTACATACGGAATTGTTAGAACCTGGTTTCACAATGCAGCTTCCACAAAATTACTTTGCTTGTACATACAGGCTCCTGATAAAAACTAATTTCCCTTAGTTTAAGTATACTCCCCTAACCCGTCAATGGTCTTCCGCAATCTCAAGGAAAAACTCCACAAATCATAGCAAAGACTCAAACTACTTTCTTGATGAAAATATGATACAATAAAGGCATGAATACAGTAGATACTATTATTATCGGAGCGGGGCCTGCTGGCATGATGGCCGCGATTTCTTCCAGCTTTTACGGTAAGAAAACCCTGCTCCTCGAAAAAAACAAGCGTTTGGGCAAGAAACTGTCTGGCACAGGTGGCGGACGTTGCAATGTGACCAACAACGGCACCTTGGAAGACCTGCTAGCTGGCATTCCTGGCAACGGCCGCTTTCTTTACAGCGTCTTTTCCCAGTTTGACAACCACGACATCATGAATTTCTTTCAGGAAAATGGGGTCAAGCTCAAGGTGGAGGACCACGGCCGTGTCTTTCCGACCACCGATCGCTCCCAGACCATTATCAAATGTCTGGAGATGAAGATGCTGGAAAATGGCGTGGACATCCGTACAGGAACTGAGGTGGTGTCCGTTCGCAAGATGGACGACCTCTTCCATGTCAAGACCAGCGAGGAAGTCTTTACAGCTCCCCAGCTCATTGTCACCACCGGCGGCAAGACCTATCCTTCCACTGGCTCAACCGGTTTTGGACACGACATTGCCCGCCATTTCAAGCTTGAAGTCACAGAGATTGAAGCCGCAGAAAGCCCTGTCCTGACCGACTTCCCCCACAAGAAGCTTCAAGGCATTTCCCTGGACGATGTCACCCTGACCTACGGCAAGCACGTCATCACCCACGACCTGCTCTTTACCCACTTTGGCCTGTCGGGACCCGCTGCTCTTCGCTTGTCTAGTTTTGTCAAAGGCGGCGAAACCGCATTTCTCGATGCTCTTCCGACCCATTCTGACCAAGATTTGTTTGAGCATTTAGAAAAGAACAGAGAAAAATCCGTCAAGAATGCTCTTTCTGAACTCATGCCAGACCGCCTAGCCGACTTTTTCGCTGAAAACTACGATTGCAAGGTCAAACAAGTTTCCCAAAAAGACCTGACTGAACTGGTCACCCTCCTCAAAGCCTTACCTATCAAGATTACAGGCAAGATGTCCCTGGCCAAGTCCTTTGTGACCAAGGGTGGCGTTGACCTCAAGGAAATCAATCCCAAAACCTTGGAAAGCAAGAAGGTGCCTGGTCTCCACTTTGCTGGTGAGGTCTTGGACATCAACGCCCACACCGGTGGCTTTAACATTACCTACTGCCTTGCGACTGGCTGGGTGGCTGGAAGTTTACATTACTAGGAGAAAGCCATGCCTATCAATTCATTCGGTCAAGAAATTGGTATGCCCTTGCCACATTACACCAGTGGTGAGCGACCAAGTCTGGAGACTATACAAGGACACACAGTCCGCTTAGAAAAACTGAGCCTGCACCATGCAGATGATCTCTATCAGTTTTATGGACCAAATACCAAGAAAGCTGACTGGACCTACTTGCCCCTTGACCCCTTTGAGGACAGAGCGATATTTCAGGACTATTTCCAGACTCTTTTGAACTCGACCGACCCCTATTATTTTGCCATCATTGACCAAGTAACCAATCAGGCAGTCGGAACCTTTGCCCTCATGCGAATAGATACCAACCATCGTAGCATTGAAGTGGGCTGGGTCATCTTTTCTCCTCAACTGCAACGGACCCGACAGGCGACAGAAGCCCACTATCTTCTCATGACCTATGTGTTTGAAGAACTGGGCTATCGACGTTACGAGTGGAAATGCGACTCACTCAACCAAACCAGTCAGGCCGCTGCCAAACGTCTGGGCTTTATCTACGAAGGAACCTTCCGTCAGGCTCTAGTCTATAAGGAACGCAATCGGGATACTGCCTGGTTTTCTCTATTAGACCACGAATGGCCTGACCGCAAGCGTGCCCTTGAAAACTGGCTTGCAGATAGTAACTTCGATGGCCAAGGCCAGCAAAAACAACCCCTATCCTCTTTCTAAATTCAAGCAAAAATCTGCTTGAATTTTTTTGTTTTTTATTGTATGATAAAACCATAACAATATAACAAAAGGAGATTGGCTATGCAACTGAAACTATCTTCCGTTTCCAAGAAATTCGACCATAAAATCATTTTGGAAGATACTTCCTTTACCTTCGAACAAGGCAAGATTTACGGTTTGCTAGGGCGGAATGGGGCAGGTAAGACGACCTTGTTCAACTGCATTGCCCGTAATCTGACCTTGGATGGTGGCTCGATTCAGTTTGTGAAGGATGAAAATGCCTTTGACTACGACAATACGGACATCGGTTTTACCCAGACCTATCCGCAACTACCTGCCTTTATGACGGCTTACGAGTTTGTCCGTTTCTATATGGATATTCACAAGGATAAGCTCAAATCTCCTCGTAGTCCAGAAGAATGGCTAAACTTGGTCTGTATCGGAGAAGAAGACCAGCACCGTCTACTCAAGGACTTTTCCCACGGTATGCAGAACAAGGTCCAGTTGCTCCTGTCCTTGATTGTCCAGCCACCTGTCCTTCTCTTAGATGAGCCACTGACGTCCTTTGACCCTGTGGCTGCCCACGAGTTCAAACAGCTGATCCGGGAGGCTAAGAAGGATTCCGTTATTATCTTTTCCACCCATATTCTACAACTGGCTCAGGATCTCTGTGACGAGATTGTTTTACTACATCACCAAGAACTACAGGCTGTTCCGAGTGACAAGCTCCACGATCCTGATTTTGAACAGGAAGTGGTTGCCCTCTTGACAGCAGACTAGGAGGGGCTTATGAAAATAATCCTACGTTATTTTTGGTATCAGGAAAAGTACAACCTCTATCGGACAGTCAATGGATTCTTCTACTACCTGCGAAAACTGCCACTTGTAGGCAAGAAGATTCCAGAGAGTATTTTCAAGTCTTACAGTTTTAAGTCTGGTCTCTTTTTGATCCTACACGTCCTCTCCATCCCCAGTCGCTTTCTTGTTAAGGGTTTGTGGCTGGCCTTGAATTTCTACTTTGCTTCCTTCTGGATTAATCTCCTAGCGAACGGGCATCTAACCTCTTGGCAAATCCAAGATGAAAACTGGCTTCTAGGCTTTTCCATTTGGATGACCTTTGTCAGCTTCATCTATCGGTTTGGCAAGGGATTTGAGCCTTTTATCGCCAAGTCCGAGCGGGAATTTATGCAAAATTTTGGACTTTCCCAATCTAGTTTTCTCCAGAGTCAACTATTTGTAGAACCCATTATCACCAGTCTGTCCTACCTGCCTGCCCTGCTGATTTTTTCTAGCCTGTCAGGAAATTGGCTCTATCTGCCTCTGGGATTACTGACCATTCCGACAGGAGTTTTTACTGGTCAGGCTCTCAATCGTTGGTTTTTTAATCGACGGATTCTATCCCGCCGTAATTCTTGGCAATCTTGGATTATCTTGGGTACTGGTCTAGCAGCTATTGCCTGCCTTATCCTTTTCCGCAATCATCTGTCTCCCATCTTTTTACTGCCTATCCTTGTCTGTCAGGCCTTGCTCATTTGGTTTGGCTATGGTTATTTGAAGCAACAAACCAACCATCTAGACTATCTCTATTATTGCATGGACCAGTCCTTGCAGATGGATAAGAAAATTTTTGAGATGACCAAAGGGAACGAGTACACCCGACAAGGGTTGCAGATGCAGGCGAAACTGAGTATGGAAACAGGAAAGGACCTGACTCATCTGTCAGGCATGACCTACTTAAACGCTCTGCTATTTGACCGCTATCGTTCTGTCCTTACGAAAAAACTGCACTTTCGCTTGGGTTGTCTTTTGGCTATTGTCCTTTTTATTGAAGGAATTCGTTGGTTTTCAAAAGATGACATTCAGATAAGCAATACCAACTATATCGAGGGACTGCCTTTTGCTTTCATGGTCATGTATGCCGCCTCCATGGGTAAGGCTGTCGCACAGATGGTCTTTGTTAATTGCGATATTTCCATGCTCCACTATCCATTTTACCGCGAAGCAAAAACCATTATTGCAGGCTTTCATTACCGTTTTCTGCAAACTGTAAAATTAAATGCTGCATTCTCAGGATCTCTTTTATTGGCCCTCATCATCTTTACTAGAGCGCAGCTACCTATTGAAACCTATCTCCTAACTGCTCTGCTCCTGCTGAGTCTAACAGCCCTATTTTCCTTCCACGACCTCTTTATCTACTATATTCTCCAACCCTTTACCAAGGACATGGAGGTTGTCAACCCAGTCTATAAATTTCTCAGTGGAGCTCTCTACTGGGTAGCCTATCTCAATATCAAGCTGGATATAGGCAGTCACTTGTACATCCTACTCATTTCCATAGCTATGATTACCTATGTCAGCATTGGCTACTGGATTTTGTTGAAAAAAGCCCCGCAGACTTTCCGCTTGAAATCATAAAAAATAGCCTCTCGCAAGAGAAGGCTATTTTATACTCAATGAAAATCAAGAGTAGCCTAGGAAACGAAGGTGATGATAGAACTGAGGTTCATCGAATCAAGTTGACAACGGATAATTTTGATTTTCGAAGAGTTTTGCTTTACCAAATTCCCAAAATTGCCTGCCAAACCAGTGTCAACACAGTCACGCCCAGCCAACAAACTAGTCCGACAAAAAGAGCAGCTCGGCCATTTTTCACCAAAGAAAAGACATTTGTTCGCAAACCAATAGCCGCCATGGCCATACAAATGAGAAACTTGGACAGGGTTTTGATTGGGGCAAAAAAATCCGCACCCAGTCCAACATGACCTGCCATTGTAGTCACCAGACTGGCTAGAATAAAGTACAGAATGAAGGTCGGAAAACCTGCCAAGAGGGACTTCTTGTCTGCCTGAACTCCCTTTCCTCGAGCTTGCCAAATCGCTAAGACCGTTGTAATCGGGATAATAGCCAGGGTCCGCGTCAGCTTTACCGTCACAGCCGTATCCAAGGTCTGACTGCCCAGTCCGTAAAGGCTGTCCCAAGTAGCTGCTGTCGCGGTTACCGACGAGGTGTCATTGACCGCCGTTCCGGCGAACAACCCAAAGGCCTGACCCGAATCGGTCGAAAACCCAAGCCAGGTTGCCAAAGTCGGAAAGACCAAGGCCGCCAAGACATTAAAGAGAAAAATGACCGAGATAGCCTGAGCCACATCCTCATCATCTGCCTGGATAATGGGAGCCGTCGCCGCAATGGCAGAGCCACCACAGATAGAGGTCCCTACGCCAATCAAGGTCGCCAGATGAGATGAAATGGGCAAGATTTTCCACATCAGAAATGCCAAAAACAAGGCAAAACTGATAGTGGAAAGAATAATTGGAAGAGATTGACGTCCAACAGCCAATACCGCTGATAAGTTTAATCCAAATCCCAAACAAATCACCGCATACTGCAAAATCTTCTTAGAGGTAAAGGTCAAGCCTGGCTGAAACGCATTTTTCCTTGAGATATAAGAGTGCAGGCTCATCCCGATTAGAAGGGCAAAAACAGGCCCACCAACTACTGAAAACCAACTCCCTAAGCACCAGCTTATTCCAGCCAAGACGAGACAAAGTGCCACACCTCTGGCATTTTTCTTAACCATAAGTCCCTCCTAGAAAAGTAAGCGGAGAGCAGCTGTCGTCAAGACACCAACGACTACTGCGAGGAGGATATTTTTGGTCCTCAGGACCACCAAAAAGGTCGGAATGAGGGCCAGACTTTCGACAGGGAGAAGGCTGGGAAGGGATCCCACCTTTTCGTCCATGATGCTGGACAGGGTCAATGCAAAGATAATGGTGATGGGTAGAAAGCTGAGAAATTTCACCAACTTTGGAGGCAGGGACTTGTTCTGTGTCAGGACAAAAGGCAGGACGCGTGGCAGCCAGGTCACTAGAGCCGACACCAGAATAATCAGTAAAATGCTAGTTTTTATCATCAATCATTACCCCCACAAAACAACCCAAAAGCGTCGCCAGAAGCACCGCAACATAGGACGACACTAGCACAGACAGACCGACATAGGCTAGACCAACCGCCAGCAAAATCAAGCCGATTTTTTTCAAAGGAATAGTCCGAGCCATGGCCTCCAACTGACCTGAGAAAATGCCGACAAACATAGCCACTAGGGCAAAATCTAAACCAAACTGCTCGGGATTCGGAATCAAACCTCCGATGAGATTGCCTAAAGTGGTAAATATAACCCAAGAAGCATAGCTCGCAAAGTTGTTGCCGTACATCCAGCTTGGTGCAATCTGCTTTTCCTCAATGTGTTTCCGCAAGAGAACCGCATAGGACTCGTCTGTCACAAAAGAGCCAATCAGGATATTGGACCCCAGACTGTTGCCTTGAAAAATGGTCGTCGTATGGAGACACATGAGAAAATTCCGCAGGTTGACAAAGAAAACCGTCACCGCAATCGACAACAAGGAGGCACCTGCCAAAATCATGGCACACATGACAAATTGGGCACTCCCTGCATAGACCAAGAGGCTCATCAAAGCCATTTCCACTGCTGAAATGCCTGAATTGACCGATACCACACCGCAGGCTAAACCGATACTGGCATAGCCCAGAGCTGTGGGAATGGCATCCCGCAAGCCCTCACGAAAAGCATATTTCTTCATTCATTATCTCCCTTCCCCTCACTAATTGATTGAAGAATTATTCTCTCATTTTCTCACATTGCAACTCGTTTTTCAAGTCTTCCCTTATAGCTAAGCAAGCATTATGCCTTTATACTTGAAAAAGTGCAATAAACTTCCTGAGTTCCACACAAAATAGGTTCAACCAATGGCTGAACCTAGAGGGATAGGGAGGCTACTGTTGTTTCTGGAGGATCATCAAATAAGAAGTAAAGTCCTTATTGTCTCCAACATGGTCTCCATGTCGAATCGACAAACCTGTATGCATTAATTGGCTACCAGTATAAACTTCTCCATCAAGGTGATAGACCGCTTCCTCTTCCAACCCCTGCAAATACAAGCGTTGATAAGCAAGATTGGCAGTTGTTAACCGACGATAATAACCCACGATAACTTGCTGACCATCCAAGGATTGGACCTGCCAAGCCGTTATCTCACCATCGAATGGACTTTTCAGGCGAGTGAAAATACCCTGTTGGAAAATCTCACGGTGAGCCTTGTAAAAGGTAATCTGCTCTTTCATCTCTTCCAACTCTTCTTGGCTACAATCAAACAAATCCAACTCATAGCCAAAACTTCCAAAGAATGCAACATTGGCACGTGTGCTTAGTGGAGTAGCACGCCCCAACTGCTGATTCGGACTAGCTGACACATGGCAACCCATACTGTTCAAAGGATAGACCAGACTCGTTCCATATTGGATTTTCAAGCGTTCCATGGCGTCCGTGTCATCGCTGACCCAGGTTTGAGGTGCATAGTAGAGCATTCCTGGGTCAAATCTAGCTCCACCACTTGAACAAGACTCGAATAAGACTGTCGGAAAAGCTGCTATCAGACTATCATATAGACGGTAGAGATTGAGAATATAGCGATGGAAGGTCTCACCTTGCCGCTCCGCCTCCCGTGTACATGTAAAGACCTCTGTCATATAGCGATTCATGTCCCACTTGATATAATCAATATCATGCTCAGCCAACAGCCGATGGAGTTGGTCATGAATATTTTGATAAACATCCTCCCTCGACAAATCCAAAGTATATTGGTGGCGTCCGTGAGATTGACTATGCTGAGGATGATGGAAAATCCAGTCTGGATGCGCTCGGTATAGATCGCTGTCTTTATTAACCATTTCAGGTTCGATCCAAAGTCCAAATTTCATTCCCATAGCATGAACTTGGTCAATAATCCCTGTCAAGCCACTTGGCAATTTCTCACGATTGACCGTCCAATCTCCCAAGCCTGCTCGGTCATGGTTTCGCTTGCCAAACCAACCATCATCCATGACAAAGAGTTCAACACCAAGACCTGCAGCCTCTTTGGCCAAGGAAAGAATTGTTTCCTCATCAAAATCAAAACTCATAGCCTCCCAGTTATTCAAGAGAACAGGTCGTTCTCTATCACGCCAATAGCCACGTACCAAATGTTTTTGGAAGAGGCGGTGATAGGTTTGGCTCATGCCATTCAAACCATGCTCGCTATAAACCATAACAACCTCAGGCGTCTGGAACTCTTCTCCCTTATCTAATGTCCAAGAAAAACGCTCAGGATGGATTCCCATACTCACTCTTGTTTTTTGGAAAGAACTCACATCCACCTGCGCCAAAAAGTTTCCGCTATAGACGAGCGAGAAGCCCAGTACCTCTCCCTGTTGCTCATCCGCAGTTGGGCGTTTCAAAGCCATAAAGGGATTGTGCTCCGCACTACTAGCCCCTTTGAGACTGTAAATAGACTGACAACCTTGATGAAGAGGCGATAGTTGCAGATGCCGCTCACGCCCCCAAGCCCCATCCAAATGCAACCAATCATAGTCCATATCAGGCAGACAAAGTGTCATACTCAAGGCACGGTTCAAACAGACAGATTGTTCTCCGAGTTGTTCAAAACGAGCAGAGCGAGTCACCGCTGGATAATCTCGAAAAATCGTATAAGACAAGACCAGGCGGGTCTGCGACTCTTCGTCCAACAAATGAATATCCAAACTATCTGCCTGTCCCTCCTCATCCAGATAGAGATGAGGAAGACCCTTCAAAGCCGATCGCCCAGCATAAATCACATGACCTTGATACACAAAGTGCGACAGGCTGCTACCATCCTTCTGCACCAACTCAAAAGTCGGAGAAAAATAGTCCGTTGTACCGTAACAAGCAAATTCAGGATTGGCATATTGGAGCGAAAAGAAACGGTCATCGTCTTCTACAAAGGAAGTCAAAGCACGATACTCATCTTCACGCACATACTGATAGGAAGCTGTTTCTGTTACACGCTTTCCATAATACAAACTACCAATATGACCATTAGGCAAGACCGTCAACACATAGCTAATAAACTCATTGTAAAGATGGAATTCCTTTGTCTTTTCATGAAAGATAATTCCCATTGTAGCCTCCTATAATTTTCCACCAGATGTCGCAATCCCTTGGATAAACTGCTTCTGGAATATCACATACAGTACCAACATCGGCCAAATAGCCAAAACACTTGCAGCCATGAGCTGAGGATAGTTAACAGCGTAAGCTCCCTGAATCTTAGAAAGTGCACTAGACAAGGTAGCCTTGTCCGCTTCTGAGTTGATAATCAATGGCCACAACAAATCCTTGAAAGCAAACAAAGCCGTAAAAATCGCTAAGGCAATCAAGCCAGACTTAGCCAAAGGCAACATGACCTTAAAGAAGGTCTGCCCGATATTACAACCATCCAATTTTGCAGATTCCTCCAATTCTTTTGGAAGACCCATGAAAAATTGACGGAGCAAGAATGTACCAAAGGCACTGACAATTCCTGGAAATACCAGAGCAAAAATCGTATTGCGCATACCAAGTTGGTCAATCATCAAATACTGAGGAATGACGAATAACTGAGGTGGCACCATCATTTGAAAGAGGACCAGACCAAACAAGAAATTCCGCCCAGGAAATTCCAAGCGAGCAAAGGCATAAGCTGCCATAGCTGAGAACATAACCGAGCTAAAGATACGCCATACCATCATCAAAATGGTGTTCAGATAGAGTATCGGAAAATTATTAGTCCGAATAGCCTCCGTATAATTGCTCACCATCCACTTACTTGGTAAAAATTGGAAAGGATTCATCTGAGTGGATTCGGTTACCGTTTTAAAAGACGTCAACACCATCCAAACGAATGGGATCAGCATGCCCATTGCCACTAAAATCAAGAAGGCATGCATCCAGATAGTTGATTTAAAAGCTGATTGTTTCACATGAACCTCCTTAACGGTAATGCACCCATTTTTTCTGTACCTTCATCTGAACGAAAGTAACGACAAGAATAATCAATAACAACAACATGACAATGGTAGAACCGTAGCCCTTATCCGAATATTTAAAGGAATTATTGTAAAACAGATAAACCAGAGATACCGTCTTATCATAGGCAGGACTTCGGATGTCTTCCATCATATAGATAACATCAAAGACTTGCATGGATTGAATGCCACTAGTTACCACAACAAAGAACAAGGTCGGCGAAACCAAGGGCAGGGTAATGGAGAAAAATTGCTTGGCTGGACTAGCTCCATCAATGCGAGCCGCCTCATAAAAATCCGTCGGAATTTCTTGTAAACCAGCTAAAATTAAAATCATGCTATAGCCAACAGTACTCCAAATTCCAATCAGAGCAATGGAATAGAGAGCAATCTTTGGATCTTCAATCCAGTTCACAGCACCCAGCCCCAAACGACGCAAGACATAGTTAATCAAGCCGAAGTCCGTATTGTAGAGCCATTTCCAAACCATAGTCACCGCGGCTGGTGCTGCCACCATAGGCAGGAAAAATATTGTCCGATAAATATGCTTCCCTTTAATCTTAGAATTCAACAAAACCGCAAGCAACATGGCCAAGGCAACGGTAGCTGGAACAACTAGAATCGTATATTTCAAGGTATTCCATGTCGCCTGCCACACTTGCGCATCCCCTAACATGCGTTGGTAATTTGCCAAGCCGACAAAGATGTCACCTCTGCCGAAATCTCCACTCTTATGGAAACTCATCTTCATAGTTTGGAAAATAGGAATAATATTGAGCACGACTAATCCGATAATGGTCGGCGCTACCATTGCCCATCCCCAAATTGCCTCATTTAAACTTCCTTTTTTTCGGAACATCTTATCCCCATCCTTCTTCATTTAATAAGAAGGTCCGGGGAAGAATCAACTTCCCAAGACCTCCTACCTATTTTTCAGTTGCTAATTCAGCATTCATCATATCAGCTGTTTCTTTGGCAGCTTCTTCAGTTGCTTTTTCTCCAAGATAAGCAGGTTTCAATAGCTCGTAAGCCTTATCTTCCCACTTGATGGTTGTTTGTGAATATGGACGAATCTGTGCATAATCCACCATGTCAACATAGTTCTTGATAGCAAAGTTTTTATTTGAATCTACCCAAGTATCTGCCGCGCCTTTATAAGCCGAGATTGCCACACCAAGTGTTGCCTGCATTTCTTGTGCCTCTTTTGAGCTGAGGTATTCAACCCATTTCCAAGCAGCATCTGGATGTTTAGTGGTAGCAGCAATGGCATGACCCAATCCATTAAAGATGGTTGCACGAGTTCCATCTGGCCCTTTTGGCAAGACAGCTACATCAGCATTTTCACGAATGTAGTCATTAGCAGTGAAACCAGATAAATTCCAAGAACCGAAGACGCTCATAGCCACTTGACCGTTTTGGAATGCTTCGGCCCGCTCTTTATCCACTGTAATAGCTGGTGAAATTTTTTCTTTGACAAAGCTAAAGTAGTAATCCAAGGCTTCTATGGTCTTAGGATCATCGTAGCCTGATTTCAAATCATCAGTAATAACCTTACCACCATTTTGATAGATAAAGTTGTAGTAGCCCTCTTGGTTACTCAAACCAGCACCAAAACCATATTGGCTACCATCTGGCTTGGTCAATTGTTTTGCCACTTCCTTCAACTTGTTCCAATCCCAAGTATCGTCTGGGTATGGAATACCTGCTTCGTCAAATAATTTTTTATTGTACCAAAGACCAATTGTATCGAAATCTTTTGGAATAGCGTATTGCTTACCATTTATGTTGTAGATTTCATTCAAACCATCTGGGAAATTAGCTAGTTTAGCATCTTCACTCTTGGCTAAGTATTCATCCAATGGCAATAGCATTTCATTGGAACCATAGCGATAAATCTCATTTGAATGCATCCAGAAGGTATCAGGCAATGAACCACCTGTCGCACCAGCTTCTAGCATGGTCCAGTAAGAATCCCAGTCAGATACTTGAATATTGATTTTAATATCTGGATTCTTTTTCTCAAATTCATCCGCAATCTTTCTCAAACCAGGTTCCTGACCAGAATCCCAAATAGCATAGGATATTTCTGTCTTTCCTGAACTACTTCCTTCCGTAGCTTTACTAGACTCAGTCGAAGTAGAACACGCTGCCAGTAGGCCTGCAGCCGCAAACAAGGTAACATAGCGACCAAATTTCTTCATGGTAATACTCCTTTTCTTTTGTCGAATACGTCGACGAACTTTGTTGTTTCTACTATAACTATAACATGTAAGCGCTTTATAATAAAATAGGAATATTTGACATCTTCTATATGATTTTGGGATATTTTTTAATTTTTTCAAATAAAATGTCACATTTACATATAAATATGTTATACTATTTGTAAGCCTTTACATTTTTTGTGGAGAGAATACAATGAAAATACAACCTGAATTTTACGTCTTTAATAACAGATCCTATGTAGATTTTTACCCCATCCAATTTGGCATGGAAGCCTGTAAGCCACTTCACTCATTCGGCCCAACTATGAAACAACACTACCTGTTTCACTACATCATCTCTGGTTCAGGTACTTTTTACGATACCTCCGACCAACGTGAATACCACCTAACCGCAGGACAGGGCTTTCTTATCTCCCCAGATGCCATCTGTAGCTACGAAGCAGACGCGAAGGACCCCTGGACCTATATCTGGCTTGAATTTGACGGTCTGAAAACTGAGCACTTTCTCAGACAAGCAGGACTCTCAAAAGAGCAACCTATTTTTTCGCAACGAGAAATGCCCACCTCTAGCCCTGTCTACCATGAAATGAAACAAATTCTCGCGCTCCATCACCAAAAAAGCGCCTGCCTTCTTGGGCACCTCTACCTCTTTATCTCCTATCTCATCGACTGTTCTCTGACCAAAACAAGCAGTAAACACGATGAAAACAAGGAATTCTATATACGAGAGGCCATCAACTTCGTAGAACGAAACTATGAGAAAGCTATATCCGTCGATGATTTGGCACAAGTATGCAACCTCAACCGCCACTACTTCAGTCGCCTATTCAAGGAGCAAATGAACATCTCACCTCAACAATTTATCATCCAATACCGACTCAGCGAAGCCTGCGAACTCTTAAAAAACACCACTAAGACACTACAGGAAATTGCTGAAGAAATCGGCTACTCCAACCAATTCAATTTTTCAACTGCTTTTAAAAGACATTACCAAATTTCTCCAAATCGCTGGCGAAAAATCCACAAATAAACCTCTTACGTATCATTGACGTAAGAGGTTTTTATTCTATAAATTCTCAAAAGCCAGACTAGGCTTGGCATTGAGGTCCCAGCCAGCAAGGTTTTCCTTATTATACTCACTGACCGCTGCCAAGGCAATCATGCCCGCATTGTCACCGCAGAGTCGAAGCGGGGGAATGATGACCTCCACATCGGTGATTTCAGCCGCCAACCGCTTTCGCAAGCCCTGATTGGCTGCCACACCGCCCGCTACAACCAAGGTCTTGACAGGGTATTGCTCCAAGGCCTTCTTGGTCTTAGCCATAAGGATGTCTATAACACAGGCTTGGAAAGAAGCTGACAGGTCCGCGTTGGACAAGGTTTCCCCTTTCTGCTGAGCATTGTGGTAGAGGTTGATAAAGGCGGATTTCAAACCAGAGAAAGAAAACTCCAGATTATCCTCCTTAATCATAGCACGAGGGAAGTCGTAAATATCCTGCCCCTCATGTGCCAATTCGTCAATCACACGACCAGCTGGATAGGGTAGACCCATGACCCGTCCTACCTTATCATAGGCCTCTCCGACCGCATCATCTCGCGTTTCACCGACAATCTTGTAGTCGCCCGCTTCTGACACATAGACCAACTCCGTGTGCCCACCGCTGACCAAAAGAGCCAAAAGTGGAAACTCCAACTCCTTGACCGCACGCGCCGCCATCAAATGCCCTGCCATGTGGTTGACAGGAATGAGTGGCAGACCGTTAGCCCAGGCAAAGGCCTTGGCAGCCGAAATCCCGACTAGCAAGGCACCGACCAAGCCAGGCCCATAGGTCACAGCCACAGCCGTCAAGTCCTCTGCCGTCACTTCCGCCTCCAACAAGGCCTCCTCGATACAGGCCGTTATCACTTCCACATGGTGACGGCTGGCCACTTCAGGCACCACCCCACCAAACCGCTGATGGCTGGCAATCTGGCTGGCAATGACATTGGACAAAAGCTCCGCGTCATTTCGTAAAACAGCCACCGAGGTCTCGTCACAGGAGGTCTCAATCGCCAAAATCAATCTATCTTTCATCACGTTCTCTCTTCATCATCACCGCGTCCTCAACAGGATGGCGGTAGTAGTCTTTTCGTTTTCCTATTTTGGTAAAATGCTGGCGTGTATAGAGGGCCTGAGCTGCACTGTTGGACTCCCTCACTTCGAGGAAGATGTCCCCATCCCAGTCCATCACAGCAGCCATCAGTTGACTGGCGATTCCCATCCTCTGAAAATCAGCCTTGACAGCAATCTGCAAGATTTCCATCTCATCCAGTACCGTCTGAACAGCCAAAAATCCGACCAATTCCTGACCTTTATAGGCCAGATAGTAGTCCTCATCCTGACTAGACATGCTAGAGGCAATCTGTTCCAAAGTCCATGGAGATGTTTCGTAAACTGACTGCATAACTGCCAAAACAGCCTCCGCCAGATTTTCCTGGCCGTCGTAGTGCTTAATCTCTATCATACACGCTTGATATAACTTTCTGAGCCAGCTTGGTTGTCCTTGAGCCAGTTTTCCTCTGCCTCTACCCGCTTGAGATAGTTAGGCTCAAAGCTAGTGACATCTACAGCTGGTAGATCTTGACCGATTACTGCCAATTGATAGGCAGACGGCAGACTGGCTTGATACTGAGCAGTTGGCAGAGCTTGCTCGATTTGCTCGATAAAGTTTTCTACTTCGCCAACAAAGGTGATGTTTCCCTTACCAGACAGGCTAGAAAGCAAGTCTTCAAAAGACCAGTAGCGGTCTGGCTCGACTGCTCTGCCATTTTCATAAACACCTGCATAGACGCAGTTACGGCGGGCATCAATGAGGGGCACCACCAGACCCGTCAGGCCAGGAGGAACCAGAGACTGAAGACTGGATAGCCCCACCAAGTCAATCTTGAGGGTGTAGGCCAGAGTCTTGGCAGTCGCCACCGCCACACGAAGACCCGTGTAGGAACCAGGTCCCTGAGCGACCACGATCCTATCCAGGTCTTTGGGCGTCCATCCCACCTGTGCTACCAAAAAATCGACCACGGGCATGAGGCTGATACTATGATTTTTCTTAACGGCCAGCAGGGTTTCCGCCTGCAAACGACCGTCCTCCACCAAGGCAACCGACAGAGCCTGATTGGAGCTGTCTAAAGCTAGTATTTTCATAAATTTCTCTTTCTGTACAATGCTACTCTCTATTGTAAGCTATCTTGGATATTTTTTCAAATAATGAAAAGAATCGGTTGTGATTTCTAGTAGGTTAATGGATCGAACCGATTTGTCATTCTAGTAAGTCACATCACTATCTGGCAGTTGACAGGCTTTTCTCGGCACAATTGAACTTAGTCTTAGTAATCCCAACACACTCGGAATCCTAACTCATTTCTTTGATTTATCCCCTTCTGAAATACCGAATTTCTGAAAATCATGACACTTTTCCATTTTCCTACCAAACCCTTTTACCATCAGCAAATTTTATGGTATAATGAAGAGTACATTTAGACTGAATAAATTGACAACTCGAGAAAATTGAATAGGCATTACCAGACAGCCCCAACTGTTTGGGGCTTTTTTCATAGTTGCCAGTCAAAAAGAAAGGAACTATACTACACATGATTTATAAAGTATTCTATCAAGAATCAAAAATTAGCCCACGTCGCGAGCAGACACGTGCTCTTTATCTAGACATCGATGCTGCATCAGAATTGGAAGGTCGTATTATCGCGCGTGAATTGGTGGAAACCAACCGCCCTGAATACAATATCGAATTTATCGACCTCTTATCAGACAATCATCTTGAATACGAGAAAGAGCACGCAGATTTCAAAATTACGGAGTTTTAATCCATGTCATCAGTCAATCTAAAACCTCATGAAGTTGGCGTTTTCGCCATCGGTGGTTTGGGAGAAATCGGGAAAAACACCTACGGTATCGAGTATAAGGATGAAATTCTCATCGTCGATGCCGGTATCAAGTTCCCAGAAGATGACCTATTGGGTATCGACTACGTTATCCCAGACTACTCCTACATCGTTGAAAACCTAGACCGCGTTAAAGGTCTGGTTATTACCCACGGGCACGAAGACCACATCGGAGGCATTCCCTTCTTACTCAAGCAGGCCAATGTCCCAATCTATGCTGGACCTTTAGCCCTTGCCCTTATTCGAGGCAAATTGGAAGAACACGGACTGCTCCGTGATGCGACCTTGCATGAAATCAATCATAATACAGAGTTGACCTTCAAGCACCTCAAAGTCAGCTTCTTCCGCACCACCCACTCCATTCCAGAACCACTTGGTATCGTCGTTGACACCCCGCAAGGAAAAATCGTCTGTACCGGTGACTTCAAGTTCGACTTCACTCCAGTTGGCGAGCCAGCAGACCTTCACCGCATGGCTGCCCTCGGTGAAGAAGGCGTTCTCTGCCTCCTCTCCGACTCGACAAATGCTGAAGTCCCAACCTTCACCAACTCGGAAAAAGTGGTCGGTCAGTCCATTATGAAGCTGATTGAAGGCATCCATGGACGTATCATCTTTGCTTCCTTTGCCTCCAACATCTTCCGTCTCCAACAGGCGGCTGATGCAGCGGTTAAGACCGGACGCAAGATCGCTGTTTTTGGACGTTCCATGGAAAAAGCCATTGTTAACGGTATCGAGCTCGGCTACATCAAGGTGCCTAAGGATACCTTCATCGAGCCAAACGAGATTAAAGAATACCCTGCCAGCGAGATCATGATTCTCTGTACAGGTAGTCAAGGGGAGCCTATGGCAGCCCTCTCTCGCATCGCCCACGGTACCCACCGTCAAGTGCAACTCCAGCCAGGCGACACGGTTATCTTCTCGTCCAGTCCTATTCCGGGAAATACCACAGGTGTCAACAAGCTCATCAATATCTTGATTGAAGCCGGTGTCGATGTGATTCACGGCAAGATTAACAACATCCATACCTCTGGGCACGGTGGTCAACAAGAGCAAAAACTCATGCTCCGCTTGATCAAACCAAAATACTTCATGCCTGTCCATGGTGAATACCGCATGCAAAAAATCCATGCCAGCCTAGCTGTTGATACAGGCGTTCCAAAAGATAACATCTTCATCATGGAAAACGGAGATGTCCTTGCTCTGACAAAAGATTCTGCACGTCTCGCAGGTCAATTCAACGCCCAAGACATCTATGTCGATGGAAACCGCATCGGTGAAATCGGCGCAGCAGTCCTCAAAGACCGCCGCGATCTTTCAGAAGATGGTGTTGTCCTTGCAGTAGCCACTGTCGATTTTAATTCTAAGATGATATTAGCAGGACCAGACATCCTCAGTCGCGGTTTTATCTATATGAGAGAATCTGGCGAGCTCATTCGCGAAAGCCAACGCGTCCTTTTCAACGCTATCCGCATCGCCATGCGCAACAAAGACGCAAATATCCAAACAGTCAACGGCGCCATTGTTAACGCCCTACGACCATTCCTATACGAAAAAACAGAGCGTGAACCAATCATTATCCCAATGATTCTGACGCCTGACCGATAACACACTAAAATCCCATAGGTGAACCTCTGGGATTTATTTTATATTAATACTCTTCGAAAATCAAAATTATCCGTTGTCAACTTGCCTTGATGAACTCCAGTTCTATCTTTGGCTTCGTTTCCTAGGCTACTTTTGATTTTCATTGAGTATAACAAGATAACCCAGCTTGAAAAAAGACCGATTTCAAGCTCATATCCATCCCCTCGCCCTGCTATTTCTTAGCTCAGGCTGAAACAGTCTCTTCCCAGACTACTTCACTCCACTGGACCATTACTCGCTCTCTGATTTTCAAGCTCATGAACAAAGGACCCGTTGGGGTCCTAATTCGCTATCTGGTTTTCAAGCTCATGAAAAAATGGTCCTAGCAACATTACTCGCTTTCCAATTTCTCGGCTCATGAACAAAGGACCCGTCGGGGTCCTTTGTTTAATACATATCCAAATAGTTGTCGATTTCCCATTGAGAAACGTAGGTTGCGTAGCTTGCCCATTCGATTTTCTTAGCTTCCAAGAAATTCGTATAGATATGATCACCTAGAGCTGCACGAACTACCTCATCTTCACGAAGAGCTTTCAATGCATTGTGAAGAGTTGAAGGAAGATCAGTGATTCCTGCTTCACGACGCTCCTCATCAGACATTGCATAGATATTAGATTCTACTGGTGCTGGTGCTTCAATTTTATTTTGAATACCTTCCAAGCCAACTTCCAACAGAACGGCCATAGCTAAGTATGGGTTGGCAGTTGGATCAACCGAGCGCAATTCCAAACGAGTTCCCATTCCACGTGATGCAGGTACGCGAACCAATGGTGAGCGGTTTTTACCAGCCCAAGCAATATACACAGGAGCTTCAAAGCCTGGAACCAAACGCTTGTAAGAGTTCACTGTCGGGTTTGTAATAGCAGTATAGTTATAAGCATGCTTAATCAAACCACCAAGGAAATGGTAAGCAGTTTGAGACAGCTGCATACCGCGAGGATCTTCTGGATCAAAGAAGGCATTGTTTCCATCCTTGTCAAAGAGGGACATGTTGCAGTGCATACCTGAGCCAGCAATACCAAACTTAGGCTTGGCCATAAATGTCGCATACATACCATGCTTACGAGCAATTGTTTTAACAACTAACTTGAAGATTTGAATATTGTCACAAGCTTTTAAGACATCCGCATATTTGAAGTCAATTTCATGCTGACCTACTGCCACTTCGTGATGGCTCGCTTCAACTTCAAAGCCCATCTCTGTCAAGACATTGACGATTTCGCGACGTGTATTATCAGCCAAGTCCGTTGGTGCGAGGTCAAAGTAACCACCTTTATCATTTACTTCAAGCGTTGGATTTCCTTGTTCGTCCATCTTAAAGAGGAAGAATTCTGGTTCTGGACCAAGGTTGAATGAAGAGAAACCTGCCTCTTCCATGTGACGAAGCGATTTCTTCAAATTTCCACGTGGGTCACCAGCAAAAGGCTTAGCATCTGTTGTATAAATATCACAAATCAAGCCAGCCACACGGCCATTTTCATCACCCCAAGGGAAGATAGTCCATGTATCCAAGTCTGGGTAAAGATACATATCTGATTCATTGATACGAACAAATCCTTCAATAGATGAACCATCAAACATGACCTTATTTGACAAAACCTTTTCGACCTGCTCATCAGTTGCTGGAATTTCTACGTTTTTCATCACTCCCATGATGTCTGTAAACATAAGACGTAGGAAGGTAACGTTTTTCTCTTTGATATCGCGCTTGATATCTGCCACTGTGAATGTCATTATTTTTCTCCTCTATTTTAAAAGCTAATTACGACGAACGGAAAATGGAACTAGGACTTGAAAATCGTCCCTGACGACTGAATTCATCATGTAAGATACGACGGACATCTTCATCAGTCAAGGTTTTCTGCTGCTTTTGGACCTTAGCTTTCGCTTCCCGATTTGCATATTCCTTCTTAATCGCAGCAATATTCAAACCTTCATCCAAAAAATCCTTGATTTCTAAAAGTAAGTCCATATCGTTTAGAGAATACAAGCGACGATTCCCTTCATTGCGATCGGGCTTAATCAAGCCTTGATCTTCATAGTAACGAATTTGACGAGCAGTTAAATCTGTCAACTTCATCACACTACCGATCGGAAAGATGGCTAAGGAACGACGAAACTCTTTTTCTCTCATAACGAACTCCTTTCTGCCTACCATTATAGGAGAATTTTTTTTTGAGGTCAATAGGCGATGTTATATTTTGTGACATCATTTATCCTGAAAACGTTTTTTTATAACATTCACATCATAATTAACTAGAATCGCAATGAAAACTCCGATAAAAGTTTCAAACACACGAATAAACACATATTGAATCGTATCACCAGCAGGAATAGACAATGTAATAATTAATAAAGCTGACACTCCACCAATAATTCCCGCTTTATTATTCATCGCCACATTTGTCATAATCGTTAACATGACAAATATCGGAACAAAAACCGCAGTTACCCAAAAATGATCTAAGAATAATCTATCCAAAATAAAGAAAAGTAGCGCATAAAAACCACCAATAGAATTACCCAGAATACGAGAAGCTCCAAAATGGACACTCTGATCGAAGTCTTCTCGTAAACTAAACACAGCCGTCAAAGCCGCAATCTGAATCCCTTGCCACCCCATAAAACCAAACAAAAGAATAACTAGGAAGACTGCCAAACCCGATTTGAACGTCCGCATCCCCAACCGAAATTTCTTTGGATCAAATGTATATTTTTTTAACATACCTCTATTCTAACATGATTTCGGAAAATAGAATAGCAAATACCTGCCCAGCTTTTCTTTTCTCCTAAGCTCGACAGGAAAAGCCTCCTGTTCACACCAGCTTTTCAAAAAACCAATAATCTGCCACTTTAAATCAGCTGCAAGAAGGAACCCAGAAGTAAGATAAACGAATAGACGCTGTAAAAAAACAACGTCTTTTTACATTTATATTTTTGTTTGGTAGCTGAATGGCAGTTGTGACCAACCTATTCAGCCTTACGGAGTTCAAATAGCCCAGTGGACTATTTGAAGTTAGCACCCTATAAAAACAAAGTGACGAGCAACGGAATCATTTTTGACAGAAGCTTCGCTTCTTCTATTTCCAACCTCAAAATATCCCCCAGATATTTTGAGCTGACTTACCGCCTATTTTTCAGTAAGTGCTGCGAGACCAGGCAATACTTTTCACCTTGCTAGACTTTCTAACTCGCTTAGCTTCGTAGAAACTCTACGCGATGCACAAAATGCAACGGAAATCCGTTGCATTTTAGCCTTTACCTAGGCTGATTTTCTAACTCACTACGTTCACAGAAAATCTAGCCTTTGCACTAGAAAAGAGCTGGTTGCCCAACTCTTTTCGTCGCAAGTTTTTACTTTTCAGTAAGAGCTGCAAGTCCTGGAAGCACTTTGCCCTCAAGAAGTTCCATTGATGCACCACCACCAGTTGAGATCCATGAGAACTTGTCTGCACGGCCAAGGTTGATAGCCGCTGCTGCTGAGTCACCACCACCGATGATTGATTTCACGCCTGGTTGTTTCACGATCGCGTCCATTACACCGATTGTACCAGCTTGGAAGTCTGGGTTTTCAAATACACCCATAGGTCCATTCCAAACAACTGTTTTCGCACCAGTCAAAGCTTCGTCAAACTTAGCGATTGACTTAGGACCGATGTCAAGACCAAGGAAGCCTTCTGAAACTGCTTCGCCTTCAGTGTCGCGAACTTCAGTGTATCCAGCAAATGCGTTAGCTTCTTTTGAGTCAACTGGCAAGATCAATTTACCGTTAGCTTTTTCAAGAAGTGCTTTTGCTACATCCAATTTATCTTCTTCTACAAGTGAGTTACCGATTTCGATACCTTGAGCTTTGTAGAATGTATACGTCATACCACCACCGATAAGAACTTTATCAGCTTTTTCAAGAAGGTTCTCGATAACACCGATCTTATCAGATACTTTTGAACCACCAAGGATTGCTACAAATGGGCGTTCTGGAGTTTCAACAGCTTCTTGGATGTAAGCAATTTCGTTTTCCAAAAGGAAACCAGCTACTGCTTTTTCTACGTTTGCTGAGATACCAACGTTTGATGCGTGTGCACGGTGTGCAGTACCAAATGCGTCGTTAACGAAGATACCGTCACCAAGTGAAGCCCAGTATTTACCAAGTTCTTCGTCGTTTTTAGATTCTTTCTTACCATCAACATCTTCGAAACGAGTGTTTTCAACAAGGAGAACTTGTCCATCTTCCAAAGCATTGATAGCTGCTTCCAATTCAGCACCACGAGTAGCACCTGCAATGAAAGCAACGTCTTGACCCAATTTAGCTGCCAAGTCAGCTGCTACAGGAGCCAATGATTTACCTTCTTTGTCAGCTTCTTCTTTCACACGACCAAGGTGAGAGAAAAGAATTGCACGTCCACCTTGCTCAAGAATATACTTGATAGTTGGAAGAGCTGCTGTAATACGGTTATCGTTAGTGATAACGCCATCTTTCAAAGGCACGTTGAAGTCCACGCGAACAAGAACTTTTTTGCCTTTCAATTCTACATCTTTAACAGTCAATTTTGCCATTAGATAAGAACTCCTTAAATTATATTTACTTTACCATTGTATCATATTTTCTGTATTTTTTCTTGCATAAAGATATTTTTTTCACAAATGTTATGAAATCTAAAACTATCGCCTCGTAATCAGATTTTTCAAATTCTAAAATTGCCAAACCAGAAACAACTCATCTCATTCATATTTTTAGCATAAGAAAACAGCCATATTCCAGCAATCCGAAAATACAAAAAAAGAGGCCGAAGCCTCTTCGATTTTCACTAAGGATTATTTAGCGATTTTTGCGAAGTACTCAAGAGTACGAACAAGTTGTGCAGTGTAAGACATTTCGTTGTCGTACCATGAAACAACTTTAACCAATTGCTCGCCATCAACTTCGATAACTTTAGTTTGAGTTGCATCAAACAATGAACCGAATGAGATACCTACGATATCTGAAGATACGATTTGGTCTTCAGTGTAACCAAATGATTCAGTAGCAGCAGCTTTCATAGCAGCGTTTACTTCTTCAGCAGTTACTTTCTTGTCAAGAGTTGCAACCAATTCAGTTACAGAACCTGTTGGAACTGGAACACGTTGTGCAGCACCGTCAAGTTTACCGTTCAATTCTGGGATTACCAAGCCGATAGCTTTAGCAGCACCAGTTGAGTTAGGAACGATGTTTGCAGCAGCAGCACGTGCACGACGAAGGTCACCACCACGGTGTGGTCCGTCAAGAACCATTTGGTCACCAGTGTAACCGTGGATTGTAGTCATCAAACCTTTTTGAACGCCAAATGCATCGTGAAGAGCTTTAGCCATTGGTGCCAAACAGTTTGTAGTACATGAAGCACCTGAGATAACTGTTTCAGTACCATCAAGGATGTCGTGGTTAGTGTTGAAAACAACAGTCTTAACATCGTTACCACCAGGAGCAGTGATAACAACTTTTTTAGCACCGTTAGCGTGGATGTGTTGCTCAGCTTTTTCTTTAGAAGCAAAGAAACCTGTAGCTTCCAAAACGATATCTACGCCATCAGTAGCCCAGTCGATGTTTCCTGGCTCGCGCTCAGCAGAAACTTTAACGAATTTACCGTTAACTTCGAAACCACCGTCTTTAACTTCAACAGTACCGTCGAAACGACCTTGAGTTGTGTCATATTTCAACAAGTGTGCAAGCATTACTGGATCTGTAAGGTCGTTGATACGAGTAACTTCAACACCTTCTACGTTTTGGATACGACGGAAAGCAAGACGACCGATACGTCCGAAACCGTTAATACCAACTTTAACTACCATGAATGATTTCCTCCTTATGAAAATCGAGTTCTTTATTTTAAAAGGCAAGCCTTTTAATCCTTTTGTGAAAATATTAACTTGTAAGCCTACAAGCATCTTTTCAACGTTTTTATTATATAACTATTTACCGAAAATTGCAAGAGTTTGCATACTTTAATGCAGGAACTTACATAGAAAAAGGCAGCCGAAGCTGCCTTGGTTAGCAATTATGCATTGCCACCGTTTTTCTTAATGATTTCATCTTGTACAGATTTTGGTACATCTTCGTAGTGGTCAAATACCATCATGAAAGTACCGCGACCTTGTGTTGCTGAACGAAGAACAGTTGCGTAACCGAACATTTCAGCAAGTGGAACATAAGCACGAACGATTTGTGTGTTACCACGAGCTTCCATACCATCAACGCGACCACGACGTGCAGTAACGTGACCCATAACGTCACCAAGGTTATCTTCTGGTGCAGTGATTGTTACAAGCATCATTGGCTCAAGGATAGTTGGTTGAGCTGATTTAGCTGCTTCTTTAAGGGCAAGAGATGCTGCCACTTTGAAGGCTGTTTCAGATGAGTCGACATCGTGGTATGAACCATCGTAAAGCTTAGCTTTAACGTCAACGATTGGGTAACCAGCAAGAACACCGTTCGCCATAGATTCTACGAGACCTTTTTCAACCGCTGGGATGAATTCACGTGGAACCACACCACCAACGATAGCATTCTCGAACTCGAAACCTTTACCTTCTTCGTTTGGTGTGAATTCGATCCAAACGTCACCGAATTGACCTTTACCACCAGACTGGCGTTTGAAGAAACCACGAGCTTGTGTAGAAGCGCGGAATGTTTCACGGTATGATACTTGAGGAGCACCTACGTTTGCTTCAACCTTGAATTCACGACGCATACGGTCAACAAGGACATCCAAGTGCAACTCACCCATACCAGAGATAACTGTTTCACCAGTTTCAACGTTTGTTTCAACGCGGAATGTTGGATCTTCTTCAGCCAATTTAGAAAGGGCAATACCCATCTTGTCTTGGTCAGCTTTAGACTTAGGCTCAACCATCAATTGGATAACTGGTTCTGGAACGTGGATTGACTCAAGGATGATTTTTGCTTTTTCATCTGTCAATGAGTCACCAGTTGTAGTATCTTTCAAACCAACCGCAGCGGCGATGTCACCTGCATAAACAGTTTCAATTTCTTGACGGCTGTTTGCGTGCATTTGAAGGATACGTCCGATACGCTCACGTTTACCTTTAGAAGTGTTCAATACGTATGAACCGCTGTTAAGAACACCTGAGTATACACGGAAGAATGTCAAACGACCTACGAATGGGTCAGTCATGATCTTGAAGGCAAGAGCTGCAAATGGCTCCTCATCTGATGCATGACGCTCTTCTTCAGCATCTGTATCTGGGTTAACACCTTTAATAGCAGGGATGTCAAGTGGGCTTGGAAGGTAGTCGATAACTGCATCAAGCATCAACTGAACACCTTTGTTTTTGAAGGCTGAACCACACAATACTGGGAAGAATTCAACGTTGATAGTTGCTTTACGGATAGCAGCTTTCAATTCGTCATTTGTGATTTCTTCACCTTCAAGGTATTTCATCATCAATTCTTCATCAGTTTCAGCAACTGCTTCAACCAATTTTTCACGGTATTCTTCAGCTTGCTCAAGGTATTCAGCTGGAATATCTTCTTCAAGAATATCTGTACCAAGGTCGTTAGTATAGATTTCAGCTTTCATCTTGATCAAGTCGATGATACCACGGAACTCATCTTCTGAACCTATTGGCAATTGGATTGGGTGAGCATTTGCTTGAAGACGCTCATGAAGTGTGCTCACTGAGTAAAGGAAGTCAGCACCGATTTTATCCATTTTGTTAGCGAATACGATACGTGGAACACCGTATTCAGTTGCTTGACGCCATACTGTTTCAGTTTGTGGCTCAACACCTGATTGTGAGTCAAGAACGGTTACTGCACCATCAAGAACGCGAAGTGAACGTTGTACTTCGATTGTAAAGTCCACGTGTCCTGGTGTGTCGATGATGTTTACACGGTGGTTGTTCCATTGAGCTGTTGTCGCAGCAGATGTGATAGTGATACCACGCTCTTGCTCTTGCTCCATCCAGTCCATTTGTGATGCACCTTCGTGAGTTTCACCAATTTTGTGGATTTTACCAGTGTAGTAAAGAATACGCTCAGTTGTCGTTGTTTTACCCGCGTCAACGTGCGCCATGATACCGATATTACGAGTTTTTTCTAATGAAAATTCGCGTGCCATGAGGTTTGTTCTCCTATATTTTTAGATTTCTATTCTGATTATACCATATTTTAAGAAAAGCGAGTGGGCAAATCCCACCCGCTTAAGTTCTTACTAATGGTGTGAAGTGGATGAGGCAAGCCTCAATCCGATTTGTGATGGTTGAACGATAAGTTGCTACCATAATCTCAATTGATTTATGTAGAACTGACTTAACGTCCTCACATCCTAATTGAACTCGGGCTACAACTCACTGACAAAAAGAGACGCAGTTGTTTTGGCTTTAGCCAATTACAAATGGGGCTACCTTTAGGTGAGAACCTCATTGATTGCACAGCAATCTGCTTCGCTTCCCTATTTTGTTTAGGAGTTGCTTGACGCCCTCGTATCTTAATCTTAGTTGAATTTTAGCTACAAATGTCTGCCAAAAAGATAAAATCTCCTAGAAACTGAAGTTTCTGCGTCAATTTTCCTATTTTGGCTAGCATTTGTTTAACGCTAAAATATCCTATCTTACCAGCGGAAGTGTGCGAATGCGCGGTTTGCTTCTGCCATTTTGTGAGTATCTTCACGTTTCTTAACAGCTGCACCAGTGTTGTTTGCTGCATCCATGATTTCTTTCGCAAGGCGATCGATCATAGTGTGCTCACCACGGTTACGAGCGATTGTTACCAACCAACGAAGACCAAGTGTTGTACGACGCTCTGGACGAACTTCAACTGGAACTTGGTAGTTAGAACCACCGACACGACGTGCACGTACTTCAAGTACAGGCATGATGTTTTCCATTGCTGTTTCAAATACTTCAAGTGCATCGTTACCAGTTGCTTCTTTGATTTGATCAAAGGCACCGTAAACGATTGATGCAGCAGTACCACGTTTACCGTCCAACATAACACGGTTAATCAAACGAGTTACCAATTTTGAGTTATACAATGGATCTGGCAATACTTCGCGCTTAGGCGCTTGATTTTTACGACTCATTTATATTTCCCCTTTCTTAGCCTTTTGGACGTTTAGTACCGTATTTAGAACGGCCTTGCTTACGATCGTTAACACCTGCAGTATCAAGTGCACCACGAACGATATGGTAACGTACCCCTGGAAGGTCTTTTACACGTCCACCACGAAGAAGAACAACGCTGTGCTCTTGCAAGTTGTGACCGATACCTGGGATGTAAGCAGTAACCTCGATAAGGTTGCTCAAACGTACACGAGCAAATTTACGAAGGGCTGAGTTAGGTTTTTTAGGTGTCATTGTTCCGACACGAGTTGCAACACCGCGTTTTTGTGGTGATGAAACGTTTGTTTGAACTTTTTTACGGCTGTTGTAACCAACGTTCAAAGCTGGTGATTTAGATTTTTCTACTTTAGACTTACGTGGTTTACGTACCAACTGGTTAATTGTAGGCATCTACATTCTCCTGTATATATTTTTTATTTTTGGTGATAAGGCATTGGTGACAACCCCTATCTGTGTGTACTTTTGCAACAATTGTCAGCACGTCCCTGTACACTCTTGAGAGACCAAAAGTAAAAAGTACCGTCTAATATAGTACCATATCCCAAACCCATTGTCAAATAGATATGTTTGAAATTTTCAAGAAAAAACACAGCCAATCAGCTGTGTCATTTTGCTATTTCTTAGTAGCCCATACCCATTCCATCCATACCTTGTGGCATAGCTGGAGCGGCTGGTTCTGGTTTGTTGGCAACGACTGCTTCTGTCGTCAAAATCAAGCTGGCTACGGAAGCCGCATTTTGAAGAGCTGAACGAGTCACCTTAACAGGGTCGATAATTCCTGCCTCAATCATATTCACCCATTCGCCTGTCGCAGCATTAAAGCCTGTTCCAAGCTCAGAATCCTTCAATTTATCAATGATAACTGAACCTTCATAGCCTGCGTTATAGGCAATCTGACGTACTGGTTCTTCCAAGGCGCGCAGGACAATATTGCGTCCTGTTTCATCATCACCTGTCAACTCCAATTTTGCTACGCTATCGATAACATTGACAAGGGCAGTACCACCACCAGCAACAATTCCTTCTTCAACTGCTGCACGTGTTGCGTTGAGGGCATCTTCGATACGGAGTTTCATTTCTTTCAACTCAGTCTCAGTAGCGGCACCGACTTTGATAACTGCAACACCGCCTGACAATTTAGCCAAACGCTCTTGCAATTTTTCACGGTCAAATTCAGAAGTCGTCACTTCAATCTGTGACTTGATAACAGCGACACGGTTGGCAATGACTTCTGGATTTCCAGCACCTTCAACAATGGTTGTACCATCTTTGTCGACCACAACTTTAGCAGCCTGACCAAGTGCTTCAATGGTCGCATCTTTCAAGTCCAAACCAAGGTCTTCTGTAATCACTGTACCGCCTGTCAAGATCGCAATGTCTTCCAACATAGCTTTGCGACGGTCACCAAAGCCTGGAGCTTTGACTGCAACAACGTTGAAGGTACCACGAATCTTGTTGAGAACAAGAGTAGGAAGAGCTTCGCCATCCACATCGTCAGCAATAATCAAGAGCGGACGACTAGTCTGGAGAATGCTTTCCAAAAGCGGCAAAATATCCTGAATATGAGAAATTTTCTTATCGGTAATCAAGATGAATGGATTTTCAAGCTCAGCCACCATCTTTTCATTATCTGTTACCATGTATTGTGACAGATAACCACGGTCGAACTGCATACCTTCAACCACATCCAATTCTGTCTCCATACCGCGAGATTCCTCAATGGTGATAACACCGTCTGTTCCCACGCGCTCCATAGCTTCTGAAATGTACTCACCAACTTTTTCAGAACGGGAAGATACTGCTGCGACTTGAGCAATTTCAGCTTTATTCGATACAGGACTTGCTTGTGCTTTCAAAGCCTCAACTGCTGTTGCAACTGCTGCTTCAATCCCGCGACGGATACCGATTGGATTGGCACCTGCAGTTACGTTTTTCAAACCTTCACGAACAATAGCCTGAGTCAAAACAGTGGCAGTTGTTGTACCGTCACCAGCAATGTCATTGGTTTTTGAAGCCACTTCGGATACCAACTTAGCACCCATATTTTCAAAATGGTCTTCCAACTCGATTTCTTTAGCAATGGTCACACCGTCATTGGTAATGAGTGGTGAACCGTAAGCTTTTTCCAAGACAACATTACGACCTTTTGGCCCCAAGGTTACTTTGACTGTATCAGCCAAAATATCGACACCACGGACCATGCTTTCACGTGCATCTGCTGCAAATTTAATTTCTTTTGCCATTTTTCTACCTCTATTCTACAATTGCCAAAATGTCTGCTTCACGGATGATGTGAACGGTCTGGTCTCCGTCTTTAACTTCCAATCCTGCATGGGCATCAATCAAAACAGTATCTCCAACTGCCACTGCTGGGGCAACCAAGTCACCATTCAAGGTACGAATCCCTTGTCCGATCGCTAGGACACTTGCTTCTTTTGTCTTTTCTTGACTTGTACCTGCTAGGACAAATCCACCAACTGTTTGTTCTTTTTCTTCAATTTTTACGACGATACGATCGCCCAATGGTTTCAACATAGTATTACCTCCTGGTCTTTTTAGCACTCTTTACCTCCGAGTGCTAATTCACATTTCCTATTGTATCACTTGGTCAAAAATAGTCAAGAAAATTCTATTCCTTTTTCGTGAAAATCCTTCTTAAGTATGAGATAGAATTTACCTATTCATTATTGGTAAACTATGCTATACTATTTTTAACAAGTTAGGGGGTATTCATGAAAATTTTTAGAGATTTAAAAACAGATTACCTAGAAAGCCGATTTTCAGCCTACGAAAGTTTTGCAGAATGGTTTTTAAAACGTAAATTAGGCTTTTGGGGGAAAATGATATTCGCCTATCTACTCTGGCTAGTCTGGATATTTTTCTTTAGCCACCCTCATTACATCATCTTTTTCTTCTACGGCGTTATCCTATTGTCACTGATTGTTATGCTAGTAGAATGGTGGAAATATAGAAAATGAACAGCAAAAAACGCCAACTTTCGTCAGCGTTTTTAAGGAGATATGAAAAATATTTAGGATTGACTATAGTATAACCTACTTTTCAACATTCTCCATCGGTCTTGGGACGGATATTAAAACGGCAATTCTTCCTCTTCCAAGACCAAGTCAGCTAGGTCATCGCCAGTATTATTTTCTCGCATGGCACGTTGGGCGCGGCTTTCGAGCAACTGGAAGGTATTGCCCAAGATTTCGGTCACATAGTGGTTGCTGCCATCTTTTTCGTATTTTCGCGTCCGCAACTCACCATCAATAGAAATTAAACTTCCTTTACTACCATAAGAGACAAGTGTTTCCGCCAGTTTTCCCCAGAAAATAACATTCAAAAAGTCTGCCTCACGCTCGCCATTTTCTGTTTTGAAACGGCGATTCACAGCAATTGTAACACGAGTCAGATTTTTGCCATTTGGCGTTTGAGTCAGTTCCGGTTGGGCCGTCAAGCGACCGATTGCAATGATTTTATTATACATTTTTTATCCTCCTACTTATTTATTCGTAGGAAAGATGATAAAACGATGAAAAAGGAGAAAAATAGATGAAAAATATCCTTACCTCAAAGTTGCAAGCCACCCAAGCTTATACCAATCAGGAGCTAGTCTGGTTGCTGGAAAACATCGGTCATCCAGATCCTGCTATACGCGACGATCTGGTTTATACTAGTTTTTGCCACATCTTTCTAAATGGTTTGATTACAAGAGAACAAGCACAGTCGCTACTGCAATTCTCTCAAGAAACCAATCCCCTTTCCCTAGAAAGCTCCACACTAAAACGAAGTTTTACTTGCTTGCTTTACTGTCTTCTGCTGTCTGTTGACAATGACCAAGATTCTGAGTACTCTGCATTTTTAAGCACTGACGACCGCGAACTGCTTTTCCAACAGGCCTTGAATTATTTGACGATTGAAAATGACTGGTCTGGCTACGATGAAAAACTCGGCTGGATCCATACCGCTGCCCACGGAGCAGATTTTCTTCTGGCTGCAAGCTGTCATGAGCAATTTCCCAATGATAAAACCGAAGAAGTCTGGCAGGCTATTGTCACTTGTCTAAAGAAACAAAAGCAAGTTTTCTCCGCTGGTGAAGAAATCCGTCTGGCACAAATCCCTGTCTACCTCCTGCTGAATGAAAAAGTGTCAAGCCAGGAGCTGGCAGAATGGATTAACAAGCTAGACTTTCCCAACCAAGAACCTCTGGACTACTTCCGGTGGCTCAACCTCCAGCATTTCCTGTCCAGTCTCTACTTCCAACTCAATTCACATCAGACTTTGACAGCGGAACTCCAACAAGCTATTGAAGGAAAAATTGAAACAGCATAAAAGAATTGGCCATCTGACCAATTCTTCTTTTTCTATCCCTTCCAGTGTTTTACTGGATCAAAGGCTTCTCCGACCACTGCGGAGTCGTCCAATTCAATAATACCACGGACTTGTGGTGCGTTTGGCAGAGCAAATTCACGCGGACTGCACATCATACCAAAGCTATCTTCACCACGCAACTTCCCTGGGAAAATCAGGCTACCGCTCGGCATCATTGCCCCCGGAAGAGCTACAATGGTTTTCAAACCTTGGGCAGCATTTGGGGCACCAGCTACGATTTGCACTGTTTTACCACCGACATTGACCTGACAGATATTGAGGTGGTCGCTGTCTGGATGAGGAACCAATTCCACAATCTGACCGACTACGAACTTTGGAGCATTGTCGTTAACCAAGCTTTCAGTAAAACCTTCTTTTGCCAATTCTACATTCAAGGTCGCAACTTGCTCGTCTGTCAGGAAAACCTGACCATTTCCGGCAATCTCAATCAAACTTGATGCTTCAAAGATATTCCAAGCCACTGTTTTTCCTGTTTCCTCTAGGAAAACACGCGCCACTTGACCCTTGCGTTCAAACTGGACAGCTTGTCCCTTGTCCTCAGCAACAATCACCATCAGAACATCGCCGACGTGTTCCTTATTATATGTAAAAATCATTTCTTTTTCATTTCTCCTTTATGCAAATAGACCGGTCAAGCCTTTCCAAAGATTTTCAAAGAAGGCACCGATTTTTTCTAAAATCCCTGAATCTTGTAGATTCTTATAGGCTTCTGAAATTTGTTGCTCCGCCTGTTGTTTGAACTGGTTGAGCTGGGCAGCAACCTCAGCCGAATCAATGGCAGAGGTTTCCTGATAAGCTTTGGCAAAGGTAACCAATTTTGAAACTTCATCTGCTGTGATGACATTTTCCAAACCGTTATTGGCCAAGACATCGTTAATAATAGTATTGATGTCTGATTCAGAAGCTACCTGACCATTGGACTTTTTGTAGTCGGCAAGAGCTGTCTTGATTTCCGCTACCGCCTTATCCAAGGCTGAACTATCAAAATTAGTGTCACCTGTGTGAGCCGTTGCCACTTCATTGACTGTCTCTAGCTCTTGTTGAGCTACTTCAGTTCGAGCGGTATCAACTGTTTCACCATTGGCTGCAAGAGCCTTGTAAACACCTGTCAGAGCGGACTCTCCCGTCACCTGAATGGGTGCTGCAACGTCAATCAAGACGTCTGTCGCACCGGCAGTAATGGCCGCATTGGCATACTGCGTTTCAGTAATCAAGGTGATGTTCTGCGGTGTCTTGATGTCCACCACAACCCCTTTTCCAGCGTCCTGCTTTTGCACCAAGACAGATGAATAGAGGGAGGCTGTGTCCGCTCCAGATGTACCTAAATATTGGTCCATATCCGTGCCAACAACCACCTGACGGCTAACATTATTAACATCCGAAATACCAAATAGATTGTTAACCTCTGTCGCCTGCGCATCTGACAAACCTCCACCGTAGACTAGTGTTGGCTTGCCCCATTTTTCATTGATAACATCTGTTTGAATCTCAGCCTGCACCAAGGGAGAAAGACTCAAACTCAACCCCAGCACCACAGGTGCTAGAAGGATTTTTCCTAGTGATTTCTTCATGTTCTTTCCTTTCTTTTGGGAAATGGCAGAGCTTCTCTGCTAATCTATCTACCCAGTCCAGATAAGAAGTTCATGATTTCTTCCTTGGTCTTGCGATTCTTATCGACAAAACGACCGATTTCCTTACCATTTTCCAAAACAACTAGACTTGGAATGCCTAAAATAGCCCATTCCTGTGCCAAAGGCATAAAGTCATCTCGATCCAGTTGCACAAAACGGAGATCTGGAAAAGCTTCTTCGATAGCTGGCACATGCGGTTTGATATAGTGGCAATCTCCACACCAAGTTGTCACAAATAGAAAAACAGTCGGCTTGCCATCTTCAATCAAGGCAGCTACTTCTTCAAGATTTGTTGGAAAAATCATCTTTCTTCCTCCCTGTATTGAATAGAACCTTTGGTATTTTCAAACAAAAATACCTGTCCTGCCTCCATCACAACCCCTCCGATAAGAGTGGTCTGCGTAGAAGCCGTTTCATCCACATAGACCGTGGCAATCTCTCCTAAATCAGCGAAAAAGTCACGCACCTCCTGCAAGGCCTGTGCTTTTTTACGGTCTTCTTGGATTTTACGGTAAAATTGAGCACTAGCGGTGAGCACACCTGCCCCCAATAAGCCTGCTAGCAAGGCTGTCTTTTTCTTTTTCATGTTGACTATTTTATCATATTTCCCAGGAATTTTCCCAAAAATGCCATTGGACTTGTGACAGCTGAGAAGATCCTTTTGACATAATAGTAGGACAAGTCTAGCTCTTCGTGATAAAATAGTAGTAATCATGTCATGGAGGAAGAATAATGACTCTTTTTGAAAAAATTAAAGAAGTTACAGAATTGCAAAGCTTACCGGGATTTGAAGGACAGGTTCGCAACCACATCCGCCAGAAAATCACACCGCATGTGGACCGCATCGAAACAGATGGACTAGGTGGAATTTTTGGCATCAAGGATACGGCTGTTGAAAATGCTCCTCGTATCCTAGTGGCCGCCCACATGGATGAGGTTGGATTTATGATTAGCCAAATCAAGCCAGACGGTACTTTCCGTGTTGTCGAATTAGGTGGCTGGAATCCTCTGGTTGTTTCTAGCCAGGCCTTCACTCTTCAGTTGCAGGACGGTCGTACCATTCCAGCCATCTCAGGCTCAGTACCACCTCACCTTTCACGTGGGGCTAACGCTCCTGGCCTGCCTGCCATTGCTGATATTATTTTCGATGCTGGTTTTGCCAATTATGACGAAGCTTGGGCGTTCGGCGTTCGGCCGGGGGATGTCCTCGTTCCCAAAAATGAAACAATTCTAACTGCCAACGGAAAAAATGTTATTTCTAAGGCTTGGGACAACCGCTTCGGTGTCCTTATGGTGACTGAATTACTGGAAAACCTATCCGGTCAAGCATTGCCAAATCAGTTGATTGCCGGGGCAAATGTGCAAGAAGAGGTTGGCCTACGCGGAGCTCATGCTTCTACAACCAAGTTCAATCCAGACATTTTCCTCGCTGTTGATTGCTCACCCGCAGGTGATATTTATGGCGACCAAGGAAAAATTGGTGACGGAACTCTGCTTCGTTTCTATGACCCAGGTCATATCATGTTAAAAAACATGAAAGACTTCCTCCTCACAACTGCCGAAGAAGCTGGTGTTAAATTCCAATACTACTGTGGTAAAGGTGGAACAGATGCCGGTGCAGCCCACTTGAAAAACCATGGTGTTCCATCAACAACTATCGGTGTCTGCGCTCGTTACATCCACTCTCACCAAACCCTCTACAATATGGATGACTTCTTAGAAGCCCAAGCCTTCTTGCAGGCCATCGTTAAAAAACTAGACCGCTCAACGGTTGATTTGATTAAAAATTATTAAAACAAAAGACTTTGCTGGGTTGAATGCCCGGCAAAGCCTTTTTTTCTATACAAGTTCTTCTAAAATGTACTTCCTCACATAGGTAATGAAATATAGCGAGCCTGTAATCAGGTAGAGTTTTTTGGGATTGTCCAAGTCCGCCTGCTCCAACCACTCCTGATAGGTCTGAACTCGTTCATAGCCTGACGGATAATCTTCTAACTGTACCGCTCTGAAATCGTCAAAAGTCGTAACGCTAACAGGTCCAAATTGGCTAAGCTGGGACAACATCTGGTCCACAGGCTTGGTATTGATGGCCGCAAAGAGGATTTCAATATCCCTGTCAGCATACTTTTCTTCCAAGAGTTGTGTCAGGACGGCGATACTTTCATTATTGTGGGCTCCGTCAATCATGAGCCTTGGTTGTATCAATTCTAAGCGGCCCGGCCAGATGGCTTGGGACAAGCCCTGGCGGATGGTTTCATTGGTAATTTTTGGAAAATGAGGTTTAATGAGCTGAGCTGTTGTCACTGCCAAGGCTGCGTTGACCTCCTGGTGACGACCCTGCATCTGTAGCGTTAACTCTTCCACACGGCCGAGAGGACTTGAAACCGCAAAGCCTGCTCTGCTATTTTCCAAAAGAATCTCCCGTCCCACCGCATAGGTCGGACTCTGAAGCTGACTGGCGTGATCCTCAAACACTGCCTCCACTTCTGGCAAATCGGTCGCATAGATGAGAGGAACCCTCTCACGCAAGACGGCAACCTTGTGACGGGCTATGGCTGCGTGGGTCTCTCCCAAAAAAATCTGATGATCCAAGCCGATGGAGGGACAAACCACCGCTAGAGGATTAAGGACATTGGTCGCATCCTGCAAACCGCCCATGCCTGCCTCCACCAAGAGAATGTCGGGACGCTGGTAGTAGGCAAAGTAGACAAACATAGCCACCACGACAATCTCAAACTCCGAGATGGCATCCAGTCCAGCCGTCTGGTCCAAGTCTTCAATCAAAAGCTGCAAGTCTGTCACAATCCTCGCAAAATCCTCCTCCGAAATCATCTCTTGCTGGTAGACAATCTGCTCTCGAAAATCAATGATAGACGGTGATGTAAAGCGGCCGACGGTGTAATCCGAAGACTGCAAGATAGCCTGCAGGGCATTGAGGGTCGAACCTTTACCGTTTGTGCCCACAAAGTGTACGGTCGGCACTTGAAGCTGGGGATTGTCCAAGCGCCCCAAGAGCCAGCTGACACGTGCAACGCCGTTTTCTAAATCTGATGCAGGACGACTAGATAGCCACCGGCGAGTTTCTTGATAATTCATGATTCCCTCTCTACAAAAGCAGCAACAGGGGGATGACCTGTTGCTCGATACTGTTTTATTTAATGCCCATTAACTTGGCCAATTCAGGTATTTTTTGTAAACTTGGCAAGACAAGCATGGTCACGACAATGCGTAATGGAATTTCAAAAATAGCTTTTATGAAACGACTGCTATACAGGGCAATCCAAGGTGTTCCAAAATGGAAATGGAGGGCAATCGGTGTCATGATAAAGGAAATCACAACCTGAATCAAGACAACAATCCCAGCAACATAGAGCCAATCAGCTTTGTTCTTGGTGTCTAGCGGTTTTCGATAGAAGAACCAGCCATAGATAAAAGCAGATACCGCCTCAATCAAAATCCAAGTGAAGAGGACCGTTTGCCCACTAAACAAGACAAATATTGGGTCTGAAATAGCCGCAAAGACAGCTGACCAAACTGGACCCGCAATAGCTCCCAAAATAGTATTGGGAATGAAGGTAAACTGAACCTGTAAAGTATCAGAAATCCGAATAGAGAAATAGTTCTCCACAATCATGACCAAGGCAAGGGTCATCGCAATAGTAGCCAACAACTGCACCGTTAGTTTTGGAATTTTCTTTTCCATAAAAAATGCTCCTTTTTCAAAAAATGGAGCTGTCGTGTGTATTCGACAGCGGATGCAATGGTTTACCGCGCTACTCTCAGCCAGGACCAATGTTCCTACTCTAGGAGACATCAGATGCAAGCAAAGATCAGCTTCGTTATGTGGCAACATCCCATCCACATACACTTGACGCAAACCATCTACTCTGTGCAAATTTCTTTGCTAGTCTATTGTATCACACACTATATATTTTGACCACTTGCTAAAAACTATACCTTTCTAAAGGTATAAACTATAAGAGAAACTGGCAGTCTCCGACTACCAGTTCGTTTTTCTTATTTCAAACGTTCAACTTCACGCGCAATAACCAATTCTTCATCCGTTGGAATAACCAAGACACGAACTTTTGATTCTGGCGTTGAAATGTCACCATTCGCACCACGAACATTCTTAGCTGGGTCTATTTCGACACCGAACCAAGACAAACCTTCTACTACGTCATTGCGCATAAGCGGTGCATTTTCACCCATACCTGCTGTGAAGACAAGGGCATCTGCACCATTCAAAACAGCAAAATATTGACCAATGAATTTCTTGATACGGTCGATAAAAATGTTATAAGCCAAAACAGCATCTGGGTTCTTAGCTTCCAAACCTGATTCAATGTCACGCATATCACTTGAATAACCCGATACACCAAGCAAACCTGATTGTTTATTCAGCATGTTAACAACATCCGCAGCATCCTTCAACTCATCAACATTTGCAATCAAGTAAGGAATAATCGCTGGATCAATATCTCCCGAACGAGTACCCATCATTGGACCAGCTAGAGGAGTGAAGCCCATAGAAGTGTCAACTGATTGACCGTGGTAGTTGGCAGTAATAGATACACCGTTTCCGATGTGAGCCGTAATCAATTTTAATTCCTCAATCGGACGTCCCAATACTTTTGCTGCCTCATGCGCTACATAATAGTGACTAGTTCCGTGAGCTCCATACTTACGAACCTTGTGGTCGGTATAGTACTTTTGTGGAATCGGATAAAGATAGGCATGCTTTGGCATCGTAGTGTGAAAGGCTGTATCAAAAACAGCTACATTCAAAACTTCTGGTAGTACTTCCTCAAATGCACGCATTGCTGCTACGTGAGCAGGGTTATGAAGCGGTGCCAAAGCACTTAGTTCTTCAATTTGCTCAACCTCTTTTGGTCCAATAACAGCTGATTCTTTGAAAATCTCTCCACCTGCAACAACACGGTGTCCGATACCAGTAATTTCCTCGTAAGCAGCAATGATGTTGTGTTTAAGCAAGTCTTCTAGGAGAATCTTAACCGCAACCGTATGATTAGGAATATCTAAAACTTCACTTTCTTTCTTCCCATCATACTTAACTGTTGAGATGGAATCGTTCAAACCGATGCGCTCAACAATCCCTGCCGCTAATACTGTTTCTTCTGGCATTTGATAAAGTTGCCATTTTAGACTTGAACTACCTGCATTAATTGCAATTGTTTTTGACATATCTTACCTCTTTTAAAGCGTTTTCCTAACTAGTATAACAGATTTTCACTTAAATTGCATTCTCTTGCTTCCAATTTTTGAAATTGAGCATGAACTTCTGAATAGCTTCTGGTTCTTGAAGACTTTGTAAGGGATAAACAAACGGCGTCAACGATCTTGCAGCTTTCTTTTGCAAGACAAAAATAGACTTGGCCATAGCAGCCTTCCCAAAGAGATTTGGTGGCAGGGCAATCATGGCAACAATATTGGCTTGCTCCTGTAACCAACCTTTCAGCAAATCGCTTTGCGGACTAGTCAATAAATCATTTGGAGCCAACAAAATCGCAAAGCCATCTTTTTCTAGATATTTGAGGGATTGTTCCATGAGTAAATGATGGGCGTAGGTATGTTCATTTGGGCTGGCGACCTGATAACGGCTAGCAATCTGGTCATCTGGATAGTAGCCAATAGGCAAATCTCCCAAAATTACTTGACTTTCCTTCAAAATCTGCGGACGTACCGCATCTCCCTGAGCAAAAGAAATATCTGCCTGCATGACATCCGCAATACTTGCCGACAAATCAATCAAGAGGTCGTCCACTTCAATCCCCAGATAGTCCAAGTCTTTCTGACTGGCGTTAAGAATGGTCTGAGCTAGATTGCCTGTCCCCGAACCAATTTCCAGAACCGTCACCTTTTGAGTCGGCACCAATTGGTCTACTAGGAAAGATAGGATAAAGCCGATAGAGTCTGGTGTGAACTGGTGATTATACTGCATGGGTTCAGTCTGATTGGCCTTGATGAGCAGGAATTGGTAGGCACGACGCCATTCTTCCTTGGTTAAATCTAGTTGTTTCAAGGTCTGATTGTTATTGACAACAAGGTCCGTCTCATGCTGACCAGCTACGTAAGCAGCATTTTGCTCAATCATGGCATCATAGATATTGGTACCTAGCTGGTTTTGGATAGTCTGTACGTTTTCTAATAGCAGGTCATAAGCCTGTTCGATCTTTTCAAAATTCATACTCCTATCTTATCAAAATTTCACAGACTTTGCACCAAAAAGGAGAGCGAGTCAACTCACCCTCCTTCTGATGATAGCCCCAAAGGAAATTGATAGGTATACAGACCATCACTTGTTAACCCAACTGTAACCAATAGTTGGTCTCCTTTAAGTTGATAACGAGCCTGTCCCTCTTGAAAGGAGACCCTTCCTCTATTCTCCTTCTGCTTAGAACCTGTGGTTAAATTTGCTTCCTTTTCATTCACTACCGCTCCCGTAACTATTTTTTCTACTTGCAGGTCCTGCTCGACCTTATCCAAGACCATCTGAGCCATGATATAAGCAGTCGTTTCTTGCCTTGCCACCTGTACCAAGCGACTCTCAGCCTCTTGGCGGTGTAGATAAAACTGAAGCAAAAGACTAAAAACCGCCAGCATCAAAAGGGCATAGAGCAGGATGCCCGCCTTAACTTTTTTCTTTAAAAGCATAGATAAAGGCCCGCTCCTCTCCGTTTTTAAAGCTAAAGTCGATGCGCACCAGCTGGTTTTCTTGGGAAATAGCTGCGCTATCCACCTGATAGAGCATGGGCTGGTAACCCTGTCCCCTGTCATTTGTTTTCCGAAAATCATCCGACCGTGACTTGCCAAAGGCCAAAGCCTGTTCGCCTTTGTTGACATAAATCTTGCCATTTTCAACCTTGACCAATTCAGCCTGGTCCCACTCCGACCGCAATTGACTAGAGAAGACCAACCATTCCTTTTGAACGGTCTGACCTTGGTAATGCGCTTCTTGGACCAGCAGTTTTGACAAGCCTTCAAAGACCAGAAGACTTCCTGATAGGATGATTAAAGCCACCAAACATTCCAAGAGTGTAAAAGCAGGAATTTTACTTTTTAACAACCGATAAAACCTCCTTTCCCTCGTGGAAAACAACAATCTTATCCGCTGTTCGTTGAACCTGAACTGTAACACCGTTTAAGGCTAGGTTATCTTGCCCGGTCTGAACAGCCATCTGTGCTAGATTGAGAACCTCCTGTTGTTCCAATTCCCAATCCTGTCGCCTACGACCTGCATCCACAGCTGATAAAATCAAGCTGCAAATAGTCACTAGGGTCGCAAGGGCAACCAGACTTTCTAGCAAAATATAAGCCTTATTCTTCTGTTTTCTTATAGCGACCACTCCCTATATATAATTGATACGTGACTGTCTTTCGACTAAGCCGAAAACGAATCTTGGTCAGAGAAGAATTTCCACCATCTTCTTCAAACTGAATAGTTTTCTCCTCTAAAACCTCTACGTTTCTGGGCACCTCTACAGCCTGATAACCATTTGTAACTTCCTGTCCACCGATAGTAAGGTTCGCTTTTTGGTGGGAACTAGCTGCCAATTTCTGACTGTCTTTATAGATGGCCTCAAATTCCCAGAGAAAAATTTCTTCCTGAACAGACCAAAAGGCCGTTTGTACTGTTCCTGATAAGGAAACAGCTAAAAAACTGACAACAAACAAGGTCAGCAGGCTTTCAAACAGGGTGAAAGCCTTATTTTTTCGCCGTAGCATACTGTTTTGCTTGTTTTTCAGTAATATAACCTGCCTGTTGCAAATCCTCCACCGTTGCTTCCTCGTCATATTCCAATTCATAGAGCTCCATCTGACTCTCCACTACTTTGACAACAGCCGCATTTCCTTTCTCTTGAACAGCATCCTTTTGTTTGCTCAAATTTGGCACAAATAAGAGCAAGAGCAGGCTAATGATCCCCAAAACGACTAACATTTCAATTAGCGTATCTAAAACTCTTAGTAACTAGCAATCTCCACCAATACACTTGCCAATGGCTCATTGGTTACAACCTCATGAGATAGAACTTGCTCGCCTGGTAGGACAAAATCAAATATCTTGCCATTCTTTCTGACAACATCCACGGTATCGCCAAACAATCCTTTGGCTTTAGCCTCTAAAAAAATATACTGTACTTCATTCATTTTAATCACCTCTTACTTATCAATTCGCAAAATGTTTCTAAAATAGTCAAAATCGCCCTAGATTTTATCCTAGAGCGATTATTTTTGTATTCTAGAGTAAATCATACCCCTTGCTATTTGAAAGTCAAATCTAGGCTGTTCTGGGTTATTTTAATGTACCCCACAAACTTATACGGCGACCGTTAGCATCGACTTGACCAATAGCCATATAACTACGCTTGCCACTACGACCAATCCAACTAATCCAGCGGTAACCAGCAGCAGTTAGATAACTATCATAGGTTACACTTTCGCCAATTTGATATGTTGCGACAATTTCGCCAGAAAGGTGGGGCTGTCGGCGTACATTGATTGCTGTACTGTTCAAAGTAAATACCCCAGTTTCAGCAATACGACCGGTTTCTATTTGTTTGGCTGGTTCTGAATCTGGAGAATCTGCCAACACAATAAAGCCAACCATACCATTCATACTACGGACATGATATTGTGCTGGACTGCCAACGTTAAGATTACCCGCAAGGTTTTGTTCAACGGTACGCATACTGTTGCCATCGCTGTCCTCGACAACTACGCCAGTGTGACCATAATCAATACCATCTCCTGCAACGTAGTGCATGACAAAAATCCACCCTGCCTTAGGTTTGATGCCAGGTACATACGGCACAACCTTAATGCCCTGCGCTTTTGCACTATTTAACAAATCAATAGCATTCCCCCAAATGTCAACACCACGCCAATTTTTTACAATAAAACAAGATAAATCTGCGCATTGGTAACCCCATGCACCGTCTTTATCAACACCTGCTCTAGCATTGGCTAAATTCTTGGAATACAAAACAATCTGATTTAGCATGTCAATCCCCCTTCATTAATAATTCTAAAAACGGGCTAACCAAGAAAACAACAAAGCTAATCACAATAAATAGCGGTATCAAGACCAAAATCAGTAGAATTTTCCCTATCGCTTTCATGATACCCCTCACTAATTATTTTCTTGGTGGTAATTCTTGCTAGAGACACCAAGTACAGTACCAGCAAAAGTTGCCACGGCTGCAATAGTTCCGTTGATTACTGTTGCATCAAATCCATACAAAGCACCCAAAGCAGAAATTAAAGTGATTGCAGCTGGTGCTACGATGGTTACCGTTGTTTTGGCAACGTCATATTGCTTGTTTGTCAATTTCATCTTTCTTCTCCTTTCGCAAAGGCAAATCAATAAACTCCTCTTTATACATCATTTCAATCTCACCATTTCCATCCAACATTTTGTAAGAGTCAAATAGTTTAGCTATTTCACGCTTGTTTTCTAATGTGGTATAGCCATTTAGAATGTCTTTTGTCATGTCGTGATACAAGCGGTATCTAGTGATGTCCTTAGAGTTCTTTTTTAGCTTGTCAAGTTCCTCTGCATTACTAGCTAAGTCTGCCTTTATTTTTATATTGTCGTTTTTTAAGACATCCAACGACTGGATGATTTCTTTTTGACCTTGTTTAACTTCATTATCACGTTTTCCAATAAAAAAATTTGAAATGGTACTGATTAACGTACCAACAACCCCTCCAGAAACTGTGATAAGAGCGACAAGGACAGCACTATCTTTCAACCAAGGTGGCACTCATTCACCCCCTCAGTCTGTTTCAACATTCTCTGCTTCAAGTTCAGCTAAAATCTCATCCTCAATTTTATAGCGTAACTCTCGCAACTCTTGCTCATGCTTGCGCATATCTCGACGATTTTTGGCATAGAGTTCTGGTTCATGTAAGGTTTCATAAACAGTTGAAACTGCATCAGCACCTGTATTGATTACTGTGGTTTTGACAAGTTTCTCTTGCTTATCCTCAATTACAATAAATTCTGCCGTTGTTTGGCGTGTTTTGGTAACTTTTAACATAGTCTTTACCTCCTTCATGATTTCATTATCTGATAGATTTCTAGGGATTTTTTACGTATTCTTAGTTTGGATATGGGTCATTAGTGATGTATGTAATCGTGCCAGTATATACATGAGCACCCCCAGTCCCATTTGTTAACCTAATTTTTCCATCTGATGCAAAATGTAATACTGAGGGCGATTTTGTAAAGCCACCTACATTCGGTGCCATAAGCATGTGCGTCTCAACGGTTGGGCGATACCCTGACGGTATAGTCTCAACCATTTGACTATACTCAAAGACGTCAATGTTGGTAATGCGACGATTAAGTGTGATAGTGACTAAGTTGTCCTTACGAGTCAATGTCGCATTGAGCCCATACGGAAATCCCATCGTCAATGTCTTTAGTGGTTTCTCTTGTAGCATTGGATGATTGGTTTGTGGAGTTATTTCAACCCAAGGATACCAGGTAGCGGAACCGTCTGACGCTCTATAGCCTATCGCATGCCTTCTATACATTTTCCACTCGCCGTACCAAGACTTAGCAATCTGAAATATATCGGTTGTAGCTCTACACGTTTCGATCCAGCCATATTGCGAAGGAAAAGGACTGTTTGCACAGCCTGGATTTATCCAGCGCGTTCCATTGTTAACATGAGTATTTACATCTGTATTGTATGCGTAGATAGTATTTCCTTCGACATTTGTCAATTGATACTGTTGTATCTGCTTACCACCTGCATAGATATTACCTGCCACATCCAATGACCCCGCAGAACCATTCTCTGCAATTTTACCTATACCAACCCTGCCATCTTTGTCATAACTCATCACAACACTTTCGGTCGCTACTGTCGCCGAAAATTCAACACTTGTGAACTTGTCCGACAGCGTGCCAATGATGGTAAATGACTTGTTGGCTGGGTAGTTTCCAGCCATGTTTGCTGCCGAATTGGTCAACGTATTTTGAGTTGTCCAACTGCCAGACGCACTACCATTGTCAGCCGTATAACTGGTACTACCTAGAGGCGCAACCTTAAAAGTCAAGGTCATAATGTTCTTTTGGCTACCAGATAGCGTAATTGGTGCTATCTTAGCGTTTCTGACAATCTGGACGATATTAGGTGTTTCTCTAGTCCTCAGTGCTGTAAAGCTCAAAATAGGGGCAAAATACTCTATGACATTGATGGTAACATCTTTGGTATCAGACCATCTGCCACGGCTATCAACGACGCTGGCGCGGATTGTTGCGGAGCCGTTAAAATTCATGATACCAAGAGAGCCGCCGTTTGAGTTCGTGACCTGGTTTTTATTGACCAATTCAGCCCTAAAACCTGTGATGGTTGAACCATACGTACCTGCATGTCCATTAAATGTTACTTGGATATTAGAAATAATTTGCAAGAAATTGTTTCCAGACAACAGCGCTCTAGCAGCAGTATTAGCATCTGTTAGTGTCAAACTTGTAAATGTTGGCTTAACGTTAGATGGCAAGGTGACTTTAATCTTCTCTTGCTGTGTACCAATCTTCTCGTTACCATTATAGGTATCTATGTAGATAGTACATTCACCACTTACGTTATTTGGTATATCGTTGGCAAAATCCATCGGTATTGTCCAAGAATAACTTGTTGCAACTTTAGATGCAATAACCTCTTTCTTATCGCCCCAACCATATCTCAATACGTGTGTAAATGTTGGACTAGCTCGCTCAATTGTGATGACAATTGGGCTACCAATCGTACCATCTTCTACAGAAACAGAACTAGAGCGTGGGATAGTTGCCAAGCCGATATTCCCCGACACAGTGATAACCCCATGTAGACCGTTGTTAGGGTTAAATGTTGCCGAAAACGGAAAACTCTTAGTGCCATCTGCATTGTGGGTAATCGTTGTCGAACCACTAGCCATCAGAAATTCCTCGCCAGATGTTCGCCATCTTGGATTGGAGGAGTGCACTCTACCCCCGTTTAAATCAAGGCTAAGTGTACTATCCCCCTGCTCATTTCGTGTGAGATACGCCCCTGTACGACTAACTGTTATTCGCCAGTTTACTACTGTTGTATTATTAGCTATATTTTGAGTGCCTGGCTCGATGTACACATTCAAGTACAAAGACCCACTCGCATTACTAAATTTTGCCATTATCTATCCCTTTCTACCCAACATACCGTATGACATTCATATCAGCGTTGAGATGATATTGTTCTGTACGGAATCGTCCAATCTGTACAGATGCCGTAAAGATACCATTGTCGATATGGATAACACCTTGACTGATGTACATGACTTCCTTGCCCGCCGAAAACATGGAAATCCTATCACTTGATACCTTAATGGTTGAGCTTGCATCATTCTTACCGATAATCAAACCCTCGTTAGAGCTTGACATATAAGTATCAATAAATGTTTTCAGCTCTTTAAAGCCACCAAACTGCGTAACAAGCATCTCGATACGCCGACCTGCCTCTGCCAAATCCGCTTCTGCTTTTGCTTGGCTATCAGCATTTGATTTTACAAATGATTGATAAGCTTTCTCGAGGTCACTAAGCGCATCCATAGATGCCTTTGCTTTAAGCTCTGCATCAAGTATCTGCGCCCGCTCGTTTAGGGCATTAATTTGTTCCTGCGTCAGCGCTTGGTCTGCTTTCGAGTTGATATACTCATTGACATCCTCAACCGACAGCGAAAAGTCACTCATAACATTCCCCTCTGTCAATTTCGGTTTTTTGAGGTACAAAATCGCATTACTTGTGAAACCATATCCGTAGATATAGAAACGATGACTTGCTACACTCAAATCAATATCATCATTTATTTTGACAACCGCCCCTAACCGTTGCCATGTATTAGCAGCAGTTGGATACACGGTGGCTTGTCCTGCGTGAAAATTTTGACCTCCACCTTTTTTTGTATAGTAAAAACCAAAAAATAGTTTTGACCCAATCAATGTTGTCATCAAATCTGCCGAGAAATAATATTCTCCAGCTCGTAGCTTTTTGCTATCAATGTTTGTATTGATTGATTTCCAGTTTCTACTACCATCAGACTCATCGAATACAACAACTTGCTCTCCAGCAACGATTTTGTCAGTTAGATAGCTATGCATCGACGTTGTGGGATTTGCAATACCACTGTTGTAAAAGTTATTCCAATTTTTCAATATAGTATTATGGTAAGTAACTCCTGCTACCGTGAAAACTGTAGTTGTATCATGTAACTTGCTAAAATCTGCATTTGGCAATAAGTTATTGCTGCCCGATGATACTGTCCCAACCATATCAACCCATTTGTATTTTGTTGGCTCTGTACTATCTGTCTGCACATAGTCTGTGTATGTGCCTATATACCGTTTGTTGCCTGTTTGGGTGGTGCTAAAACCTATACGACCGTCAGCGCTTTCTGCATAAGCAAAATGTATATAAGGTGTCCTACCATCTGCTCCTTTTGCTCCTGGAACGCCCTGAGCACCGTCAGAGCCTTTCCATTTGGTCCAGCGATATGATGCAGGATTTGTGCTATCTGTGGCGGTGAAATCAACATACATGCCGATATACGCCTTGTTTTGGTCTGTCTGGCTAAAACCTCCACCTATGGCATTGTCAGCATAGGCTATATGAGTGTATTGAGTACGACCATCAGCACCTTTCTCTCCTGGGATACCTTGCTCACCTCTGACACCTTGTATACCTTGAATACCACGCGCACCAGTATCGCCCTTATCCCCCTTGTCGCCTTTTATTTTTGTCCATTTATATTTTCTTGGGTCTTGGCTATCCATTGGCTCAAAGTCAGTATAGATACCAATGTAGAGTTTATTAACAGAACTATCTAAAGAAAATCCATCCGTACCCGTTGAATTATTAGCCCATGCTGTATGCACATAGGGAGTGCGACCATCTTTACCCGGTAAACCGGGTGTTCCCATTGTTCCATCGATAACATTGACAAGTGAAATCTCGTCAACAGCAACTTCATCATTGCCAATGTAAGCTGCTACTGTTAAAGTGACTGTATCTGTTATGCTCGAACCCCTAACAAGGTAAGTCATGCCTGTTGTGACCGTGCCATCTAGCGACCAACGCCATGTGACACCAGAAACTACCGGCTTACCACCACGGTACAAAGTAGGTGTAATTAAGCTCTCACCAATCTGGTTTTTGAAAATAATACCGTTGTCTGTTGATAACTTAATTAAGTAAGGTTTGGATGCCTCAAACAAACGCTCAAAAGCAGCTTGAATACCATCAGACAATTTGTTTTCAAGAGCTTTGAAATTAGAAAAAGTTGTTTTGTTGCTCGCGGGGTTAGTGAAACTGATTTTTTGGTCTGACACTCTTGCCTCAACAATTAGGATAGGACTAAATCCGTCATCATAAATCCTGATAGTATCACCAATTTCAACATCAATAAAGCCATCCACTTCATAGGTCAATGCAGGATAGGCGTTTTTTCTAAGATTTGCAATAGCAGACGCCCTAATAACTGATGGACTATCACTATCAACCTCCATATCTTTCCTAATCCATTGGTCATTTGTGGTAGAACTGGTAAAAGTTGATGGATACATCTGCATTGACAATGGAGCGTAGAGCATATCTCCTTGCTGGTAAAACTCACGCACCCCATCCTTGTTATTTTCAGACCATTCCCCAAGGCTACCGATGGTTACAATTTCCTCTACTTCTTCCCCTTTACCATTTTTTACCGTCCGTTTACCTGTTGGACGGATAGCATTATAGACACCTGTTTTATCAATCTTACGTGTGATTGATTTAAGATTTTTCCCATATGTTAGCTGAATATCGTTTCTGACACGCCCTACCCCTTGATGTTTATCGTCGTTTTCATGATACACATTTACCTTAAAGGATTTGATGGAACTATCAGCGTTTAACTGCGTATCAAAATCAATCTCTGCATCAAACTTTTTGGCAAGACTTAGTAAGCGGGCAAGCTTGGTATCCTGCCCATCCCATTCTAGAGTCCGTTTTTGGTCTGAAATCTCATTGATACCAACGGATAAATGAGTGAAATTCAACAAATCCATTGAGTTACAATACTCAACAAATGACATAGCTTTAGTAGCTTTGTACGGATTGGCGTACTCATTGATAAGCTCTAAGTTCAGGTTTTCACAATAGCATTTGATGGTTTGCTCATTTTCCTCAACAGTCATCACATTAAATACATAGCTTTTACCGTTGTGTCTAAATGAGACAAAAGCACGCTCATTCAACAAGTTATATGTTTTATTTATCGCTGTATCAGACTTTATAGCTTTCTTGTATACTGTAAATTCAAAAGTTGATGACCCTGTTTCTAGGCTGCGTGTCCAAGTGTCATCATAGTAGTTTAAAGTTTCTTGTTTATCGTTATCAATAAATGCTACTTTTCTTAGATTTGCATCATGAATTGTTAATAGCATCACAACCACCTTTCTTCAAATTCTACTTTTACAGTCGGTTTATTTCTTACCCAGCTCGAGCAATAAATTTCCAACTGTGACTCTCCTTTTGGTATAGACAGTCTCCAACTAGACCCATCAACTAAATCAGAAGATTTAGACAAACCATCTACAGTTACACTATCGTTCTCACAATTAACAACGACATTAGACCCTATCATATAGCGATTAGGAATATCCTTTGTTCCCTGTACAAAATCTTTACGATAAACGATACTATCAATATAAGCATGATGGATGGCTGGTTTTCCTCCTACTGCACCTATTGAAACATGTATCTTAGCGGACTTTTTACCTTTTATTTCTGGTATGGTAAATACTGGATAACTACCCCACCAAAAAACCTGCACTTGGTCATCATTTCGTTTTATATCTGACCACCCTCTTTCGGCATTAAACGGGTTATCACTATCAAGATGAGTAGCATTAAAAGTCCAACGTTTTAATACATTAAATCCTCCCTTACCATCTGATGCCAAAAAGTTGTACTCACTTTCTACACCAATAGAGCGTTTATATGTCTCAACTCCATATAAAAACTGTCCTTTTTCGTCAGATACCATAACTTTAATAAAGCCGTATTGATTGACGGCACCAGCCCAAAATATCTGCCTCCACCAGATATATTCATTAAGCGCCCCAGTTTGACCCGCGCTATCCAATGGTATATCCCAACTAATCGAACCAGCATGGTTAGGTCCGACACCAGCTCCACGATTACCCAAAGCTAAATGCGGACGACCAAATTCATTTTTTATATATAGTTGGGTATCAAACGATTGTGAGTTGTCATTTAAAATAGCCACATTTTTCTTTCCATCAGCAAAACCCTTGATAATTCCATTATTGGAAACATAATCAAACAAGATTTCTGATTGTTGGTAAGTCTGACTATCCTCCTCCTCGATATTACCTAGCTCAATTGCACCAGTACTATTAACAATGCCGATATAACCATTTTCTGCATTATGCTTAACAGTAATGATTGGATTTGCTGGCACATTTCCATCATTTCGTAAGTTAAGCACCATCTTTTCGCCTGTTACAGTTGCATTATCAAACTTACGATAAGTTGAACTATGAGCAACGCCATCTGGAATGAGAATTTTAAACTCTGACCGCTGAAACCAACGAGCCAAATTATCTTGTGACACTTCATCTATCGGCATCCCCATGTAATACTTGTCTGGCTCGTCGCCATAGGTGATTTTCACAGGTTCCGACACATCAAGTACACCAGCTAATTCATGCTTCAAACGTTCCATCTCCATAGGTGTCGATGTTTTCATGTCAAATTTGATGGTGTGTTCTTTAGCTCCACGTTTCACTTGCTGGATATTAACCCCCAAAGAAGGAGCGTCATCAGTTGTTACGCTCCTTTTGTTTCCAATTGGGCGGATAATCTCTGTAATTCGCAAGTAGCGCGACAAATCAACACCGTTGAATGTCATTATTGCTGTCATGTGATTATTCCTTTCATTCTGTTCTCTCTGCGTAGTTGCTCAGATTGATAACTACTAAACTTATGCCCTGTTTTTGCAACCAGAGTGCCGTCATCAAGTCTCATTTCTGCTGGTCGTTCTACAGCTTTTTCTGCAACATCTAGAGCTTTCGCCAAAAGTTCATTACTCTTTTCTTTGGCAACTTCAACGGTAGCTTTAATAGCACTCTCAAGGTCTGATTTGACCTGTACAACCTTAGATAGTTTCGTTTTACCAACACCTATCACATCCTCTGCCTTGTAATTAAAAGCGTTGATATGCTCATACATACCATCCATAGCTTTGTCAACATACTTAGTATTTTTCTCGATACCAACAGCAACACCCATCGGTAAGAAACGACCAATTGCATCACGGAAAAGTCTTGATGGTGAGTGGATTTGCGCCTTGGCTTTTGCTGCTCGCTCTGCTTGTGCTACCAATGCATTTGCAGCAGCGGTAACAGAACCGATAGATGACATCATCCCCTGCGCTAAACCTTGGCTTATCATGCTACCTACCACACGCATAGAACTCACGCCCTGCATACCTGTGTCACGGATTGCGGTCATCATAGCATGCATGGCACCGCCAGCTTGACCGATTCCAGACCGAATACCTGTAACAACACCTTTGGTTGTACCGTCCCCTGCTTGTTTACCAGCTTGTATCATCTGATTAGCGGATAAACTTATTGCATTTACTATCTGTGCCATACCACTTTTTGTACCTGATACTGCCAGTTGAACTCCTGCGACAAGCATAGACATTGCGCTAACCGCAACATTTCCTAAAGATGCTAAAGAACCAGAAGCAATAGCACTTACTGATTGCACTGTCATCAAACCTTGAACAATAACACTCAAGGACGAACCAGCGCTAATAAGTCCACCAGATGTTGCTCCTATAGCCCCTAATCCAGCAGCAACCGCAGCTAGACTTGCTCCCATATCAAGTAGATTAAGTTTGGTTATACGTTCTATCCCCTGCGCCAACTGATCGAAACCTTTACCAGCATTTAGAGCTGCATTGCCAATACTGTCAAAGATACCTGCAATGCCATCCAAGACATTACGAATGGCAGAGCCAAATGACTCCACAACCCCACTGGCACTATCTAAGATAGATGTGATTTGTTCGCCAAGTGTTTTGAATAGGTTTGCGATGCTGTCAATGATTGGGCTAATCTGACTAATGAGATTGTTGAATGCCTCAACCAATGCTTGTAGCACTGGCGCTACCGCCTGCACCATCTCACTAACTGCTGGAATGAATGGAGCAAGAGCCTGTATAATCTCCACAATAGCTTGTGATACAACTGTTACGACCTGTACAAAGGCACTTGAAAGGATTTCAACCATCGGTGTAACTGCCGTAACAATATCTGCCACCCCTGTTGTAATGGCTGTTACAATCTCGCTAATCGCTGTACCTAGTGCCGTAATCACGGGAGCAAGTGAGCTAAATGCTCGGATAATCATACTGATTGCTACACCAACTGCGATGATTGCTGGGGTCATCATGTTAAATGACTGAGCAATAATCGGTAGCACCCCTGCAACGGTAACAATCGCCTCTGCAAATGCACCAATGACCATGCTGGCAAATGTACCAAAGGCTGTGCCGACCGCCTCAATGATGATGGCTATACCCTCTCCTTGACTTGCCAGTAGGGCAAAACCTGCTGCAATGATAGCTATACCTGCACCGATACCAACTGCGGCTATACCAACTGCTGCGCCAAATGATAGTAGAGTTGCTGGGTTTAGACCTCTCAACCCTTGCATCAAACCTTTTAGAACTGCTCCTATCCCTTTCCCGACTCCTTCAAAGGTTTTACCCAACCCCTGAAACATCTTGCCCATACCTTGGAAAGTGGACTTTAGGGCATTTCCTGCGGTCTTAATGACATTAGAGATGCCGCTAAAAACCTGTGAAATAGTACTTTTGGCTCTCTTGATACCGCCTGTTGCACCATCTATCGCCTCTTCTGCTCCTTTTTTGAAAAAGCTGAATGGATTGAAAGTTTTTAGGAAGTTAAAAGCCTTAAAGGCTACCAATGCACCACCAATACCAGTTACAACACCACGCCAAGTGTCACCACTCATGGATTGGGAAAATTTAGCTACCGCCTGGATGATTTGAGCGATAAACTTAACAACATGCCCAGCGGCTGCTCCAATGGTTTCCCACGGGATAATGCCAGATAGCTTTTCTGACAAGTCAAGCCCTGCTGTCAGCAACTCTGATAAGGCACTCGATAATACCTTGATAGCCCCCGTTTTCTCAAAACCTTGGTAAAAGTCTTGAAACGCCATCACCATGTCACTAATCGAAAAAGTGATTAGGTCAATGACCTTTGTAACGCTATTTAAAGCATCTTCTGGTAATAGACCTTTTAAACCGTTAACAAGAGCAGGCTTAGCGCTGGCTATAAAGGTAGACAGAGCCGTTGGGAGACCTTTAAAAACATTAGCAATCATTGGGATAAAGTTCCCAAAGAAAAACGTTGAGGCACTTTCTGCCAATGCCTGCAATGGCTTAGTAATATCACCGCCTGTTGTCAAGTTTCCGAGGAAATCGTTAAAAGCCCCTTTCATCATTGACAAAGAGCCAGAAAATGTTGTAGAGGCTTCTTTCATTGTTGTCCCTGTAATATCAAGTTTTTTCTGCACAACAGAAATCGCCTTAACCATGTTAGCAAAGGACATATTGCCTTCTTCAACCGATATACCAAGCTCATCTTGTATATCTTTATAAGAGGAGGCATCCTTAATAAGCCTTTCCATTTCTGCCTTTGTACCACCATACCCAAGCTTTAGGTTGTCTAGCATAGCGTAGTTACCACGAGCCAAAGATTGATATGTGCCAGTAATAGCCTGCATATCAGTACCCATCTTGTTTGCGTTATCGGACATATCTGTCATGGCTCTGTTTGCCAATTCAGCAGCGGCTGCGGTATCTCCTCCAAGCGAGGAAATCAAACTGGCAGAGAATGATGTTACATTTTCCATGTACTCATTTGCTGAAAGCCCTGCTGTCTTATAGGCATTGCTTGCATAGTTCTTTACGGTATCCGCTGAGTTCTTGAAAAGAGTATCGATACCTCCAAGAGACTGTTGCAGTTTCGCTCCCTCATCAATAGCTGATGAGAAAACATTCTTGACAGCTCCGCCAAGGGCGGTAAATCCACCCATTAAAGCACTGCTAACTAGATTTGCACCCAACATTGATTTGAATGTTGAGCCAAGCCCACCTAATGCACCTTTTAGCTTTTCAATGCCCCCCTGAGCTTGCTTGCCGTCCAGGTCAACCGAAATGGTTACTTTTCCATCTGCCATGTGTTACCTCCTTTCCCTGTTAAATATCGGGTAGTGCGTATTCTTCTTGTAATTCACGCATCCTTTGTTTTTCCTTAGTGCTATCCCCTTTTGAGGGTTTCCAAGCCCTAATTTTCATCACTTCAACAAACTTTGTGCCATCTGGCAATCCAGATAGTAAAGCATTGAATTTCTTCCAATGCAGCTTACCTTGTTCCTCAATCAAATCAATGTTATAGGCTTGCATAAACGATGAAAAAATGTACTCGCCATCATATTTGATGCTAAACAAGGGTTTATCATCGCTTTCTAGGTCATCTTTTGGTTTTTTAGGCATCACATTTCCCTCAATGTCATATCTATCAACCTCATCAATAGCTCTAGTGACTTGTATGTGCTTTTCAAATATTTCTGCATAAATTGCTAAAGCCTCTTCTGTATCCATATCTTTAAAAGTCACATCATCAGTTAGTTTTGCCAGCGCTAACTTAGGTTTTAATTGTGGTGGTATTTCTTTATTTCCCCACATATCAAAGACCCATAAGACCCTATCAAACGATAATAAAAGCTGATACTCTATGTTGTTGAGTACCAGCTTGTCATCCATTTTTTTGGAAATATCAAACATTATTCAGCAAGATACTTCTTAAATGTTTCATCGTTTTCTTGTTTTTTCTTAGTTTCCATGATAGCCTCTGAAATCTGCAAGAATACCTTGAGATAAGCCCAAGTGTTTTCACTTGCTTCTTGGTAGATTTTGGCTGGGGCATCCGCATCAAACATTGTGCTAAAGTATTCATCCAGCAACTCTTTGATGTTCTTACGATTTTCCCACTCATCGCCCTCTTTTATGTTGTCAGCTTTAGTCTGCAACTCGATAGCTTTTTCAGACACTTCTTGTGATTTTGCGTCGGTTGGAACGAACTTCAAAGAAAGCTCACCGATGTTGAAAATGATACTTTCATCATTTCCTAACAGATTAAAAGTATTTGCCATGTTCTATTTCCTCCAAAAATTCTTATCCACCTACACCTGCAATAATTGGTTTCTTAATCCACTTAAGTGTGCAACCAAACTCTTCGTAGCTTGTTGCATCTCCAGAACCAGCTTTGATTTCAGAAACATTTGCGACTTGGGTATAAGTTTTTTTCTCATTTGACTCTGTCACACGATGCCATACACGGCGCGCATCACCAGTTTCGTACTTCATCGCTGCAATCATAGCTTGAGCGGCATCATCTGGGTCGTATGACCCAGAAACAGAATATGCGCCAGAGACACTAATGACGGTTTCTTCTGGAGTCCCATCACCGTCATAGTAACCAGTATCATCCGTTTCTTCATCTGTTTCATCATCGATAGTTTCAATGTATTTGGCTAGTCGTTTCCAAGCCTCTTCGCCTGGTACAACTGTTGGATTTTTGGGGTCAAATGGCGCAATCTCGTGTTTACGTTTGGCATTTTTATTCCGTACCATTATTTATCCTCCTGCTACTTCTAGTTTTGCGGTTACTTGCATCGAATAAACAAAGTAACCTTGTTCGTCTTTGCCATTGATACCTGGTTTGCCCACTGTCAATGACAAAAAGGTATAAGAGTTGTCTGTACTAGGTAGGTCAATGTCAAGTGATGATAGGTCACCACTGATAAACCAAAGTGTGTCACTAGCCTTTTTGTTTTCCTTGCACTTAATCGCAATCTCAAAGGGTAGTGATACCTCTCTAGTACCATCCATGTACTCTTTATCAATAACACCGCCAGATAAGGCATTGATGACCAAATCATCTTTATCATCCTCAAAATAATCGAGCCGCGCCTTTAGTGGTATTTGCTCGATGTTGTTAATGTGGTCTAGTAAAACCTGTTGAAAGTTTTTGTTGTTTTGCATTATCTAATACCCATTCCTTTAATAGCGGCTTTTTTTAACTTGTCTATATTTGCTTTTAGTGGTTTATCCCACCGTTTTCCAGTACCAGATGTTGTGTATTTTTTAAAAACAACAATCCCATTAGTACCGTGAAATTGAGCTCTGGCATAAACCGTGTTATAGCTCGCATCTCCATTAGGCTCTACACGCCCAGAGGCTCTTAATGCCCCTCCACCTGCCCTAAGAGGTATTGAACTATCCATAATAAGCAAAGCCTCGCTACCAGCAGCAATCTTGCCACGTTGCATAGATTGGGGAGATACTTTTTTCTCAACCCCTGCAAGGTCAACTGTTACTCTGACATCTGCCATTAAGTAACCTCAACCTCATAACTGAAAATATTGCCATTAAGGTAATTAGGTTGATACCCTGTTACAAGGTAATCACGCGCCCCATCATTTACAATTGCACCCAGCCAACTATCATCAACTGTCACACTCGCAAACTTAGGATAAATATAAACAGTACCCACTTTCTGCCTTGTTTTAGAGTTGTTAGTACCTGTAACAGCCACCGACCTATCAAACCTTACTGGCTTAATATCCAATGGGTCAGAATACGTTACATCTCCAAAATCATCTTTGCCCTCAACCTTACGGACTGTAACAACATCTTGTAGTAAGCGTTTATCTATCATAATCAACTCCCACAATTAAGCTAAATCCCGCTTGTTTTAGGGCGTTTTCAGCATCCAAGCAAAGGTTGAATTGTTGACCTGCTGAAATACGGTGTTGACTGCCATAATCAATTTTAGTACGACCAATAGAAACGCTTGTCATAGCTTGTTTTTCATCGGCTGTCATGATGCCAGAGCTATCCAAATAAGCAATCTGAAATGCCATTGCCAACTTAACAGCAGATTTGCGATAATCTACCTCTGTCTCAAAATCAATATACCGTTGGTAAATTCCTTGAGTATAGAGATTGATAGCAACTTCTGCTCTTTTAGCCAGCTTGTCAAAGTCAGTCACATCATCAAAGCCTAAATCTTTAACAAACTCATCTTTAGTTAAATAAGGCATAGTAACCTCCCTTAAAAACAAAGGGTGTTGCCACCCCTTATTTATTCAGTAGCATCTTCTGATGCTTTAGTTTCAGCTTTTTTACTGCGTGAGACTGGTTTTGTCTCCTCAACCAACTCTAAAACGGCATCCACATTAGGGAATGTTGATTTGAGGTCATTATTGACTTGTTCAGCATAAGCTGGTTCAAGTTCAACAACTTCTCCCTCTGCGACATAGATACCCGGTGTTTTAAGAGTGAGATTTTTAGTAGCTTTGTATTTATTCATCAATAGTTACTCCGTTACTCTCAAGCAATTCAAGGACTTCTGGCTTTTTGGCATTGTTTGGTACTTCTAGACCGTGCGCCTGCGCAATCTCAACAAGTTCTTTGATTTTCAGTTTGCTCAAATCTGATTTTGTATCTTTTACCAGTTCCTCAAAACCATCCGCAATAAGCTGTACCTCAAGTTCGCTACCCTCTTGGACAGTATAGACTTGGTTTTCTTTGATGTACTTTTTCATCCGTTACCTCCTACGCTGATTTATGTGAAACGTAAACCCCATCTTCTTGTGATTTCAGGACAAACAAATCATGATACAAACGGTTTTGGTACAAGTATCCATCACCCTCTGTATGTTGACCAGGCGCAAAAAGATAGATAGAGTTAAATTTAGCTTTTGCAATGATTGCTGGTTTGGCAACAATCAAGAAATTGATGTCTTTACCACCATCAGCTTTAACAAACCCTGTTGTGAAATCAAATTGAGTTTTGAAACGTGCATCATCCCAAACCTCGATAAATTGTACTCCATCAATGGAAGTCACACGGGTGTCAATTCCCTGTGGTGAAGTGGTTGCGATTGAGCGAGTAAAGTCTTTTGAGCGTTCCAAGAAATCCATGACTTCACTTGAAACATAGACGACAATATTTGATGCACCATATTTACGGATAGGTAGGATGGCAGCTTTCAAACGTGAGAAAACATTGACTTCCGAATAGTCATCCTCTTGTTTATAATGACCATTAGTGATTGCATTTGTCGCAATTTTAGAAAAACGGTAAGCATCCACTTCTGGTGTTGCATGTTCTGAAATAAATGTGTTAGAGATATTAGCCGCTGAAATTTCTTGGTTCGTTTCATCAACATCAGCTGTATCAACAAAGAACTCAACATCACGGTCAAAACCAAGAGTGTAAACATTCTTATCATTTGAAACAGTTCCAGCATTGTATCCTTTTGAACGTGTATGGGCTTTATACCCTGTTACAGAAATAGTAGGTAGTTCAAAAGAACGTGCACCAAGCCAGTTAACTTTTGGTGTTTCAAGGATTGCTGTTAGAGAGCCTTGCATTAAACGTTTTTCAAATTTTCCCTCATGTTTAGTAATGTAGTTAATTGACATAACTTCCTCCTTTTATTCTGTTAGCCCTAGAGCCTGTGCAAAGGCATCTGGTGCTGGGTCAGTTGCCGCTGGATTTCCAGTAGCAACGATGCTTGGGTTAGGTTTGTCATCATCTGCTTTGAAAAGATAAGGGTCGCTTTCCTTTAGGCCGTTGAGAATGTCATCTAGTTTTGGGTTGCCATTTTTGTCAAGCTCGATGGCATCAACATCAATGAACTTCATCAAGGTTGATGGATTGTGTGCGGTGGTATCTTTCAATGCAAGATTGATAGCATTGACCTTTTGAGTTTGTGCAAGTTCAGCAGCTGCATCCGCTTTGTATTTGTCATATTCAGCTTGCAATTTATCAAGAGCTTCTTTCTGTTCAGCACTTGTATTTGCATCTGCTTTCAACGTTTCAATCTGTGCCTCTGTGTTTTGCAATTGTGATTTGAGACTATCTCGCTCTTGTGTGATAGTTTCCAAGGCTGATTTATTAGCATTTAAGTCTTTGCCATGCAAAGCAAATACATCTTTAGCCTGTTCCTCTGTCAATCCAAGTTTGAGCAGTTCCTCTGTTGTAAATGCCATTTGTACCTCCTTAGTTCTTTTTTAGGTGGACAACTCCCACCAAAAAGCAAAATATTATTTACTTTTTCAGTTTACTTTCTTTGGAATGGGATTTTTTACTGTTTTCAGCCTATCTAAAAAGGGCACTGCCAATGGCAATACCCAATCTATGTGTAAATCTTTTCTCTTGTATAATCTCGTGATAAAAATTCATGCTCATCAACAAGAGCCTTGATTTTACCTTGATACATTCTGACCTTGAGTCTTTCAGCCTGTATCAGCTCATCATCTCCCATTGTATGGGCGTAGTGTAACCTTTCTTTATGGTTCTTAATGGTGCGCTCTAATGCTCTTTGTTTAGCCTCGATACGTGCATTTTCTTCTGCTTGTTCTGGCGTGAGGTCTTGCAAAAAGTCTGGTAGGTCTGGCAACTCGTTTACTCCAACGATAAAAGGCGTAAGGTAATGCCCACAATGGACACCAAGGCAACCACCAGCAGTGCCATAGCCGTAACTTTGCAAAGAGTGTATGGTTATGCCGTGTTCTTTCCGCTCGCTCCTCTCTTTGGTAACAATCTTGCCCTGCAACGGGCTACAAGATGGTCTGGCTGTCCGCTTGATAGAGTAGTAATAGGTGTCTATACCAAGTTCTTCTGCTGGTCTTGTCCGCATGTCATTGTACACCTTGAAAGTGGTTGTTTTAATGACTGCCCTAGCATAGCTGTCTGCCCGCCACTCTCTACCTGCACCATCAGTAAAGCCTGTAAAGTTCTTTTTCTGCCAAGCCATGATGGTATCATGCAATGCCCGTTCACTTGTTTTAGTTCCTGATACTACCTGTGCCACCGTCTGCTCTACTACTGACTTAAAGACAGTCTGCACGCTTTGTGGCAACGTGGTATTGATAAGGTTTAGGTCACTAATGGCTTGCTGTGTGTAAGCCTCCAGGGCATCTGTCACACCGTTTCTGATTTTGCCATCTGGAAACTTGCCCATATCCTCCTCTAGCTGTTCTTTGGTGTCCTTATAAACCTTTAGCCCCTCATTAGCTATAACCTCCCGTAAAAGCTCTTCTGCAATACCTGTACGCTCGACAATGATTTTTAGATTGTCCTCATTTAGCATATACATATCATTCAGCTTTTCCAGTTGCCAAATATAGGGATTTTCTGCTAGGTCTGCACTGCCACGCCTTATCAGTCGTTCAATCATACTATCAAACAACTCTGTTTGCATCTGGGCATAAATATCACTCACAGCTTGCATCTGTAATGATAGTTGCTGGTCATTGATAGTTGGGCGTTTCTTTGTATCGCTCATGATTAAGCCTCGCTAACTACCTCATAGGTTTCATTAAAAATATCTGGTTTGCATGGGTAAAACTCGCCATGCACTCCTTTAATAATATAATCACCCTTTTGGGCTACCATATCTCCCTCAAGTGTTGGTATTACGATACTTAAATCAGAGCATAAAGTATTTTTTCCAATAAATTCTCTAATTTCTTCATAATTTGAGCCTGTAAATCTAATAGCCTCAATTACAACTGGTTTTTTCTTATACTTCGCCATCATCTTCTCCCTCTACTGTATCTTTACTGTTTCCTACTGTGTTTTGTTGACCTTTACCATACAAAGCGAGCTCTGCATCGCTCTCTGGTGGTAATTCTCCATTGATTTCAGCAAGTTCTTTAGTTGCCTCCTCCTCTGTGATGTTGAGGGTTTTCGCAATACCTCGTTTCTGTGTGGCAAATCCAGCAGCTACCATTTTCATCCAGTAATCAAGCTCTGCATGTCTATCAGTAAACACGCCATCGTCAAGATTTACAGAAATGTCATCAAGTTCTGGGATTTTACCATTATACAACCCAACAGCCTTGCCGAGTTCACACATAGACACACAAAGTTCTTTTATAGATTGCTCAACAAGTGCCACAATGCTATTACGCATTTGATATGTGTCAGAGTTTTCACTTACAATCTCTGTTGCTGTCTTAACTCCTTGACCATCAAAGGTAAACATGCCACTAGATACCCCTATTTGCATTTCGAATAGTTTTAACCCTTCTGAAATAGCTGAAATGTAATCACTTGAGCGGATAGGTGTAGTAAGGTCAACAATACTACCACTGTCCATATTGCCAGCCCCTACTTGCATATAAACATTCTGCTCCACGTCAAAGCGTCGCTTAAATGTAATGTTACCTTGGTTATCCTGTACCTTGAGCTGCGTTAGTTGTTCGGGCACAATCACGCGCCTTTGCCCCATTTTGATTTCCCACATGAACTCATCGTAGGTACTATTGATAAAGTCAATGGTAGTTTTGGCATTGTCAAAGATAGACAGACCCAAAGGGCTATTGATATCCTTGTTATTCATGCCAGGCGTCTTAAGGTAGGTAAATAATGGGCGTGATAGACCTTGAATTAGTGTTACTGGTTGCAAGTCTGGGTATAGCTCACTCAAATTCACACGCTCCCCTAATGTGCTATCTGATATTGATTTATATAGCTCGTTAGTGATACGGTATAGACTCTTATCTTTCGTACTGCCCACTTCTTGACCATCTTTGGTTACCCATTCATGAAATTCAACAAGTGTATAATACACATTCTTTCGATTTTCTGTCTTGATAGTCTTAGTCAAAATAGCAGCGCTCGATACATCTTGTGTATTGCTTTGTAATGGCAAAAAAACTGGTGCTTGAATAAATGCCACACGAATTTTATCGCCATCAACGTAAGGGCGCATAGCAAGCCCACCAAGTGCCAATGCACTCTCTAGGTATCGCTCAAAATTCTTGTTAAAGCGGTCATTAGATAACATATCTTGTAAAAAGTCATTGAGTGTTTTATCCTTTGCTGAAATCTCTGCTTGCTCATTGTAAACCAAACTAGCAATCTTCTTGGCTGCTGTGCGTGCAATAGGTAAATGTTGCATCTTTCTACGTTTTCTATCTCCATCTGTGTTGATGTACTCAACATCATCAAACTTAGACTGATAATAAGATAGATTGTGTTGTATTCTGCTAAATTCTGCTTGTGTAACAGCTACCTTTGGATGGTCTAGGATGCTACTTAAATGTGATGTCGTCATGTTATACCTCCCACGGTTGAAAAAGTCCTTTACTTTTTGAATTAGGCTCATGTCTGCCCTCCTTATACATTACCAACACGCAAACCAAGTATCTTTGCATTATCTAATACAAAATACTGTGCCACATCGCATGTATGGTCATCGTCTTTGATGACATTTGGGTTATCTGTCTTTATCGTCTTTTCATCCCATCTGTACATCTTGTGTTCTTCAATAAATACCTTATTATTCTCTGTGTCAAGATAATAAAATCGCCCCTCTGCAAGTAATGATTGGAAACTATCAATCATTGTCACTTTCTTTAGTTTAGCTACTGGATGCCATCTAATAGCAAAATCAAGATACATCTGGTTACGCAAAGCACCCTCTGCGCTATCTATCGTGTACTGCAACACTGGTACTTTATACTGTCCGACAACCTTAGTCGTAAAGTAGTAAATATCCTGCGATAGTTGGCTAGGTGCTTTTTTAACTACTTGACCAGCTGGGCTGTAATACCACGTATCTAGCAAGATAACCTTGCCTTTAGCTGTGATACCAAAAGCGCATACGGCTGTTGCTGATTGTTGGTGACCACCATCCAATGCAAATGAAATACCTATCATCTTGTCATCCGATGGCAAAGTATCGATTGGATGGAATGTAGTCATATTGTACACGTTGTTACCAAGACCAACAGCCTCGCCTAAATATAGATACCTATAATAGTCGTAGTCATTTTCTTTGATACGGTCTATATCCTTTAGCATCTGCTCTGTTACAAATCCTAGTTTGTCATCCAGATAGGTACTAGAATGTGCTAGATAGTCATCGTGTGTTTTGATACTTTCAAACCACTCATTTATCCAACTATAAGGATTTCTGGGCGGGTTGTAGGACCAAAAAAACTGTACAAATTTGGCTCGTGGATGCTTTTGGCGCATAAAGGTAACATTGGATTGGTCAAAGTCCTCTTGGTTGCTAAATTCAGCCGCCTCCTCATACCAAACGGCGATTATATTCCCGATGTCATTCGATTTGAGCTTTTGAAAGTCATCTTGACCATAAAAGTAGAATGTTGAGCCTGTTTTTTTGTGTGTGATTTTAAAAGGGCTAACAGTCTTGTTAAATCGTCTAGTAGCTCCAAACATACCAATAGCCCACCAAACTTTATTAAACACGCTATCACGTATTGTATTGGCTACTTTACGGATAACTACCACATTGGCTGTCTCTTTGGCTCTGATGTATCTAAGCATCATATAGACCAGCTTTAGGACGATTACAGACGATTTAAAAGAGTTTCGCCCGCCTTTTAGTACGTTGTAAGGTTTTGGCGATGCCCAGACAGAATTAAAATGAGGGTTGATGTTTTTAGGTTTGTTAAACTTCGCTTTTTTAGAGGTCATCAATCAAGCCCTCCAATTCATCAGCCTGGTCATCAATGATGATAATCTCATCATCGTCATCGTTATCAGTATTTAATTGTGCTTTCAATTTAGCCAATTCAAGCTCTAGTTTCTCAGACTGTTTAGCTGTTGGGTAGCGTTTCAAGATTTCAGTTATAGCCTTAATGACTGTGGCATTATCAGCTTTCTTGGTGTGCCTCTCAACTTTACCTGTTGTTGGGTTAAGTATCAACACCTCCTCATCTCGCTTACCTCTAGCAATGTCAGATAGGATGGATAGGGCTTCTTCTGCCTGCATGATATTACTCTTATGTAACTCTTGCATCTGTTTGTTGATGTATTCTTTTACTTCAACATTTTTCAACAATCGCTGTCCTTGACTGTAAGATGTCTTTTCCGAATACCCTGCATTTAAGGCTGCCTGTGTGGCGTTTCCGAGTTTGATAAACTCATCCGCAAAGCGAATTTGCTTGTCATTCATTCGCTACCTCCTTTCCAACAAAAAAATCACAAGTATTACTACTCATGATTTCATTTTATAAGGTTGAAAAGGGGATGTTTTACGCTATTTTTGGGATATAAAATTAAAAAGCCCCAATTAAGGGGCTAGATGTAACGCAATGACACGGATTCGCACCGTGGCTACCTCTATCAAGGTGTACTCCTTCTATACTATCCCTTGCGTTTTCTATTATAATTATACCATTCTTTCATCACCCTATCAACCATCTTTTTCTCTTTAGTGTTCAAATTGGTAGCACCTTTCTTACTTACTTCATATTCAGCATGAAAATAACCGTGATGAGTATGAGGCTGCATCTTCTTATGTTCATGGTCTAAATCTATTTGCTTACTACGTTTATTGTTTGTATCATTGTAAGTGATGCTCTTTAGGGTGTTTTTATGCTTATCAACCAATACATATATTCTACCTTTGGTCATAGTTTCCATAGGTGCTACTTGTCCACCACTACCATTTTGAGTAACAAATTTTATATTACCTACCTTATGCACAGTCTCATATTCTGTACCATACTTTTTACCTGTTTTGCTCATTCCAGAGCTTGCTCCTCTGCCTCCCATGTGTCCATCCTTTCTGTCGTATCGTTGTCAAAATAATAGACCTCGATACCTTTATAGTCATAATCAATGTGACCGCCATAAACCAAAATTTTCTTTGGTTTCAATTTATCAATCATGGCATCCATGCCATCTTTCCATACCTTGATACGGTCTTTGCTTTTTTTAATACCAATTGTACTAACTGCAACAATGCTTTTTGTAGGTATGCCGTCAAAACAAAACTCATAGCTTTCTTTTAGTGACCAGGACACCGTGGGAATAACCGTATAGCCCCAGTTCTGCATCATCTGACCAATCAATCTTGACCGATACACATTCCATACCTGCATTGCAAGTGGCATATCAGTATAGAGACTGAAATCTGGTGTAAGCACACAATCAAAGTCAGCTAGTTTCTCAATATAAAAATCTGGGCGTTTCCAAACTCGTTCAAACTGGTAATCATCCAAAAAGAAGTGGACACCTGCCGAATAGTTAGGCTTGTTCAAAACATAGTTAAACCCTTGTAGTTTGGTTGGCACATGGTCTACTGGCTCAAGAGTAGGGATATTATACTTGCCAGCTGTGCGCGTGGCATCATAATCTAGTAGGTTGTACTGGCTCAATGTATTTTGCCTGTGATGTGATTTCAATATATCCATGTTTCTCCTCCTAGCAAAAAAGCCTATGTACCTTGATTATAGATACATAGGCTAGGGAATTTTTACTGTTATCTTTCCAAAGGGAGGTATTTATAGGTGGCGTAGAAATAGGCATCAAACCATTTATTGAGGTGGGTATAGGCTGGACTGGGACTTAGGAATAAAATCTTTTGGCACGCTCCAATGACATTGATATTTTCATAAACATAGACCTCTTTTATAGTCTCAATCAGCTTTTCTTCTGAATTTTCCACATGTTCAGAGGTCACCAGCTTTAGATTGACCAAAAATGTTGCTTGGTCTGTATCATTCTTCATGAAACTATCATGTATCATCTGCTCTAGTACAGTCTTTTTAGGATTTTTCTTATCCCTCAAAAAATACCACTTGAGCCATGTGATTTCCCTGCGGTGCATGACTGATAAGCGTTCAATCTTCTTTTTGGTCATGATTGATTTCCTTAGATGGCATTTTTACGCTCAAATTCTAGCATTGCCTGCCGTAATTCAATCCCTAATCGCTTAATTTTAGCCTTGTTGGCATCATTAGCGAATGCCTCGATACCCAACGCCTCAAAGTGGTATCTCTTAAAAAGCTGCTCCATGTACTCTAAATTATTCATCCTTTACCTCCTCTATATCAAACACTAACCGATAATGCCCTTTTTCTTCACTCAAACCACCATAGACAAAAGACAGCTTTTTAATAACTTTGTGATTATCATCTGTCCAAATACCCGCATCAGTCATGCCATCAATAATAGCTTTGACAGTAGGATATAAATTAGGTGGGTCAAGTTTAGACTTGGTTGGGCTGTAAATTGTAACTGTAACCTCACAAGGATTTAAGGGGCTAAATGCTGCCACTTCCCTATCCTTGGTTGCCAAAGTCTGATAGTGGGCAAAAACTCTGATGCGTTTAGTCATCTTAGCCTTGATTTGAGAATGAAACCTGTCATTGCTATTGATAACCATGTTTTGAGCTTTATGCCGTGTGTTCCTTGGTAAAACAAATTCAAACTTCATCGAATTTATTTACAAGGTCTTTGACATTGGCTAGTTGCTCGACACAAAGCTCAAACCCTGCGATAAAGAAATCATGATAAATTTTGTCATTACTATTAGGCATCTTATCGTATTTCAACCGCATCTGTTGGGCTGCCTTTGTAAAACTATTTTCCAAGAAATCAATAGCATTGATTAGTTGCTTTTTCTCACGCTTAAGGCGTTTTTTCTTTTGGCGTTTATTCATACCTTACCTCCTCCAAATTAAGTATTACTCCATCGATATTGATTTTGTCAGATTTTCCACCGAATATCATTCTGCTGTCTTTAGTGTAACTATTTGCTTGAAACACAATAATCTCTCCACTATGGATTCGAATAACGCCAAATCCAGGCTCAAGGATTCCTTGATGTTGTGCAATGATTTTTTTGAAAAAATGCTTCTTAATTATTTTTTTAAGAAATGCCATCTATCTACCTCTCTGTCTCAAATAGTCTGGTGCATCATCCCCAATTTTGATACTGTCAAATTGTTCTTGAGTGACAATAAACTTGCCATAAGCACCAACTGTAACTGTGTAATGCCCATCAACGATTGCTTTTTCTGTAACCGTTCCAAAAAGGTCACCTCCAGCATTATCAACTTGATAAATGATAACTGGTTTTCTTGCCTCAAGCTGCTCAACTTGCTTTTGTAACTTGTAGATAGCAGACATACTTATAGCAAAAGTCAAAACCAGCATTACCATCACAAATTTAATAGCCTGTTTCATCTATTCCCCCTGGTTTGCAATCACATCCCCTTGAGTGATAACTTCAACCCAACCATGTTCCAAGCGTGCTTCAGCTTCTTTCATGCGGATGAGGTTCTCAGAGATAGAGTTATTTAATTCAGCGTTGGCTTTTGCTTGACCTTGGGCCTTAATGACTTCTGCATCCGCATCAGCCTGGGCTTGGATTTTCTTAGTTTCAGCCTCAACCTTTGTTTTTTCCTGCTCCTGCTTGGCGGTATCTACTTCTTTTTGTTTTACTGCCTCATTCTTGATGGCTGCCTCGATTTCATCCCCAGCATCGGTATCTGTGATAGTGACAGAAACCAATTCCACACCATAGGTGCTTAATTTTTCAGCTAGTTTCTTTTCAAACTCTGAATAGATTTCATTACGTTTTGAACCAAGAATTTCAACAATATTGTAATTTACTGTGACTTCCTCAATAGCACGTTGTACAGCTGGCTGGATGCCTTTTTCTTGCAAAGTTTCGATGGTCTGAAAGTCCTTGAATACCTGCATGGCATTGTTGTTTGATACACGCCACTTCACATCAATTGTGCTGTCCAAAAATTGGGCATCGTTGGTTTGGGTGGTTACCTTTTCAATGTTTGAGGTTTGCACCGATGTTGGTAGCTTATAGATAGTGTCCATAAATGGCACTTTGATATGGTAACCGCTGGATAGTGTCTTATTCTGTACACCAGAGGTTGCACTATAATAGACACCTACTGTGTTTGCTGGGATTTTGGTTACTGCTGTCACCCGAAATAGTACAGCAGCTAATACTACACCACATACAAGAGCCACACGCTTAATTGTTTTTTGTTCTTTTTCTGTCATTTCTTCAAACATCTTTTTTCTCCTCTAATTAAAAATCATATAGCCTGCAATGGCTAATAAACCAAGTGCATAAGCATCTAGAATAAACCACCAGATTTTATCGCCTAGATTTTCCTTAAAAGTCCTGTGGTCTGCCCACAATGTGAGCAAACCCAGGAAAGCACATGCACTAATCAGCATTAACTTCATAAATAGCAACATTGCAACTACCCTTTAAGCTTATCAGCTATTTCTTGTGCAACAGTTGCAAGCTGTGATTTCAGTTCTGGGTCTGTGATGTCCTCAATGCCTTGGATTTCCCCTGTCTTGACATTAACAGCAATCTGACCGGCAAACATGCTTTCTGTTGGCTCATCGCCTGTGTCTTTGCCATCTTCATCAACGCCATCAATGCCAAAGGCTGTTTTTAGCGCCTCATCTGGTGCAGCCCCTTTGATAACTTTATCTAAGGCATGGCTTACATCATGCAAAGCAGAGCAGACCATAGCATGTGTCTTTGTGCCACCAAACAAGCCTAATTCTGAGGTGACAACTCCAAGGGCGGATGCCCCGTGTAAGTTCTTTTGAAATTCCTTGATATTTGCCAAGGTTTGCTCTACGGTAAGTTTTGTTTCTTTGGTCATTTTGTTTTTCCTCCTTATAATTAAGCCAATACTGTAATGTGTTCCAGGTCTGCCAATTCAGCTTTTAGATAGGCTGCAATGTTACCAACTGCCTCTTGTACCCAACGCTTACCGTCTGCCTCGAATAGAGCCATCTGGGCGTTTTTGTCAATCCGAAAGACAAATTTACTTGCTGGCTGTTCCACTTCGTTAAATGTCCGATATGGTCGCAAATCAACTGGATTTGGCACTTTGCCTTTGGCTAGGCTGGCAACTCCAGTTTTGACAGTTGCCACCTGGCTAACCCCATTATCTTCGATTTCAGCCCCATTTTCGATTTTCAAGGCACTAGCAAAGTCAAGTAAAGCCCCACGGTCAGCATCATCAATAAAATTTGATTGCAACATGATGTTGAATTGCTCCGATGAAATGAAACGCCCAAAAGTAAGCTCTGGCACACGAGCTTTCACATCCACAAGCAATGTCCGATGCTCAAACTCATCATTTTCAGACCAAACACAAACCTCGTCATTTTTTTCAACGGCAACAATTAAGCGTTGGTCTTGCATGCCATTAAGGTCTGATTTTAGATACTCGACAAGACTTGTCAATGTGGACAGCTCCAAAGTCCTTGGATAACGTTTAGGGTCAAGTTCTACCATACGTGTCTTGTTAGCATCATAATACTCTGTGCCATCGCCTGCTGTTACGATTTCCAACCCGTGTTGATTTAATTCTACTGCATACTCCAATGCTGCCTTAATATTTTCAGTCATGTTATTGTCCTCCTACTTTCTTTTTGAAATCAATAATATCTGGTGTGGCTGATGCACTTTGTTGCTCCACTTCTTCTACTGGCTGACCTGTATCAGTTCGCAACTGTGCATCATCATCAAAATACATTTGACCTGGTACGCTGCTTTTTAGTTCGTTAGCATGTACCCGCCCTGTATCATAGTCACGCCCAACAAGAATTGTCGTAGCGACGCCATTTTGTGGTGCTAGTTTGGATTTAACATCCATCACGGTATCTACTACTGTCCTTTCCTCGTTGGCGGACATAGTTAGGGTAATTGTGACTTTTCGCTTGGCTTTCGCCTCTGTGTTGAGGTCAAGGATGTTATCAAAGACTTTTTCAAGTTCATGGTCTAACTTCTCCTGTAAGCCTCCATCTGCGATATGGGATAAGTCTAACCCGATTAGTTTTTTCTGCATATTTTTCCTCCACTACTTCAAAAGTGATTGCATTTTGTGTAATTTTGCTTGGCTTTCAACAAGTTCATTGTATGTATCTGCCCTAATTAGTACAAATCCTGCCAAATCGCTGCCAACTTGGACATCTGTGCCAGAAAATAGCTCTAGCTGTTCTGATTTTGTATCAATAAGCGAGCCAGTAGTCCCACGGTCGCAAGCGGGTCTTGTTTCCGCTAGAAATTCCGAGGGATGTGGTGGCTTTCCAGCCTTTTTTGTCTTTGTGAATGTGCCAGAGATAACGACTATCTCTCTTTCATCGGATAAAAAATCTGCCTTAGTTTTTCCAAATACTGCCATAAAGGCATCAATTTCTTTTGGCAATGGCTGCCTCACATTTCTTTCAATATCACTTATCCTGGTCTGTGTGATATTGGTCAGAGGGGCTAGGTCATACTGTGTCAATTTGGCATCTAGCCGCATCTGCTTTAGTTTTGCACCGTCAAATAGTTTCATCTAAACACCTCGCCACCTTTACTGTACCAGCCATGCTTGAGTACATGGCGTGCAATCTGGCATTGTACATTTGGATGCTGGTAGTATTCCACCTGCTCCCTGTATTTGCGTACAAGTCGCAAAGCCCAAACCCAAATTACTGCCATCCAAGTAACAGATAATAGGGCGATAGTCAAAAATGTTAATTCAAGTAATGTCATGGTTGTTGTTCCTTTTCAAATTGGTTTAGTACGGTCTGAAATATCTCTAAAAGTAGTTTTTGAGGTATGTTCGACCTCTCATTGTATGATTTTGAGAATTTACCCCATTCAACCTCTGCTGGATTTATCTCATTATTGAGATTTAGAAAAAGGTTGCTTGCAAACTTGGTTGGCTTTTGCAATGGGTAATCATAATTGTTGTAACGTGTTGGGTTTTTGTGGGGTAAATGAAATCCTATGATTTCCTCAATATATTTCCACAATCGCCCTGTGGCTGGATTTTCAATAATCCAATACTTAGGCTTATACCTTTTTATGATTTCAATGGTATTAAAGGCACAAAGCTCACCATTTACCCGTTTCATAAATTGTCTATCATATTGGTAGTTTTGGTAAGTCTCCTCATAATCTTTGTTTGCTCGGATGGTAAACATACTAGGTGGTATTTGTGGTTCAAATAAGCTATCTGATAAATCTTCCTGTTTCCAACAAGCATTACCATTTGCCATTGCACTAGCATTTGACCAGCTTTCGCAAGGTGGACTAGCAATAATCAAATCTGGTTTTGGTAGCTCATCAAGCGTATCAAATAACTTGTTATCCCCAAATAGTCGCGAGTAATCAGCAAGATTGAGGGGGATAAAATGATTGTTCTTGTTTTCAATGTCTATTCCTATCGGATATACTTCAATCTTCGCCCCCCCCGAACTATTAAGCGTGTTGATAGCTTTAGTGTATGAGCCATTACCACTATCAAACAGCGCCCATACTATCATTTTCTGCACACTATCACCCTCTCATCTTATTTCTGATGGTGAAAGGGTGTCTAGATGGTGCATTATCAAAAGCATCTAGAAATTCTTGATTGATTTTTCGGATATTGAAAGGCTCGTAAGCATGAAAATAACATCCATGATTGTCAAGTTCACCCTCAACACCAGTTGCCCAACTTAAAAATATTGCCTGTTTGCAAGTAGGGCATGTGATGCCTTTTCTATATGATGCTGTTTTCAAAATCTTACAAAACCCACAATATGGACATTGTAAGTCAACTTTTACTTTGTTCATCTCAAATCTCCAATCCTAGAAAGGTAAATCATCATCGGAAATATCCATAGGATTTGTGGTTTGTCCTTGGAAAAATGATTGTTGGTTGCTACGGCTAAAATCTGGTGTGGATTGATTTCCAAATGGAGACTGATAGCCTCCTTGGTTGTTTCCACTTTGGAAATTACCACTATTTGAGTTATTTCCATTTTGGAAAGAGTTGCTCTGGTTCTGCTGTCCGCTTTGATTGTTCCGACTTTCCAACAATTGAAAATTACTTGCAATAACTTCTGTCACATACACGCGCTGCCCTTGTTGATTGTCATAGTGGCGTGTTTGGATGTTGCCTGTAATACCAATCAATGCGCCTTTCTTAGCCCAATTAGCAAGGTTTTCTGCTGCTTGTCGCCAAATTACACAATTGATAAAGTCTGCCTCACGTTCACCAGCCTCATTTTTGAAAGGGCGATTTACTGCAAGGGTAAAAGTAGCAACTGCAACATTTGATGGTGTGTATCTTAATTCAGCATCTCTAGTCAGTCGCCCTACTAAAACAACGTTATTTATCATCTTCTCCACCATCTTTCAACATCTCGTCTACCTCTATGATTTCAGCACCATAAAGTTCATACTCAACCTCAAGTAACCTTTCAGCCTCTAAAATAGCAAGTAACTCATTTTCTTCTTCAACTATAAAAGTTATCGTCAAATTACCAGTTTGGGCTGTTATATTATAATATTTCGGTTTGTAATTCTCTTGGCTAAAAAATAAGTTTTCAACCGAGACACCTAAAATTTCAGCTATCTTCAATGCTGTATCAACTCTAGGCATACTCTCAGAATGTTCATACCTAAACATAGCTAATTTGCCAACACCGATTAATTGAGCTAGTTCATTTTGTTTAATTCCTTTTAGTTTTCGGAATTTCTTAATACGATTTTCCATCTGCCACCTCCTCGACTTCTGAAACCAGCATTTGATGAGTACCAAAGTGCAATCGTGGGTCATAAGTCTTTTCAAAAACAATAGCTGCCATGTATGAAGTTTCAGCCTCGATTTCAGCACCAATATCAAGTTGGGCGATTTTTCCAGTTACATAATACTTAGGCATCTTGACCCTCCTTTAAGTCAACATCTTTGACAAATACACCATCCACCATTTTCCCTTGACGGTCTTTGATTTCATTCCAAGCTGTCTCAAAGCATTGTTCCTTTGTGAAATCGTAATACTTTGATATGAAATGTAACTTTAATACAATTTCTCGTATAATCAAGTTTGATTTGATTCCATGAGTTCTATTTGTTCTATTTAGAATTGCTGTCGATAGCTTTCCTATTAAAGCTCCAGTTATTAAGCTCAATACTTCAATTTCTAACGTTTTTGGATGATGTATTGTAAGGCTGTCTGCTGTTAAAAATATTTCTCTAGCATCGAGATTAAGTTGCTGACAGAGTATCGTCAATACAACCATCACATCACCAATACTATCTTTTATCAATGTAGTATTGTTTTTGGCAATACCAGCGTTTAACTCTCCAAATTCTTCAAATAGTTTCAACATCTGTTTTCTTGCATCAGATTTATCAAGACCTTTTGCAGCTGACCAATCTTTTACATTTTCAATTAAATCTGTAATTGTCATTAGATGCCTCCTAAAGTTTCAAAACTAATAAAGTTATCCTCCAGATATTCTTTGAGTTGATCTAGTTGTGGTTTGCCACCATGTAAAGTTAATAGCATGGTAACTTTCATTGGCTCGCTAGGCTCAAATTTTGCTACTTCTGGGGCTGTGTTTTGGGACTGTGGTCTATCTACCCCTCTTGCTCCACTCTCAAGCTCTGGTGGGTAATTTTCGATGATTTCCCCAGTTTCTACATCAATAGCCTTGATGTTTGCATTGGCTTGTTCTTTTGCAAGTCGTTCAATATCTGCTTGACGGTCAGCATCTGCTTTAGCTTGCGCCTCTTGTTGCTCTTTGCGTAAAGCAATGGCATCGCGGTCTGTTTTCATGATTTTTAGGACATCAACAAGTGACTTACCATCTTCAAGATGTCTGATATACCCATCTGCTGGTAAATCGTACTCTTGAGCTTGTTCCTCGATAGCTTGCTTATTAGCTTTGTATTCTTCCAGCTTGTCAAATTCAGCAAGTACCAGTGCATCCATTTCATCAAGAGTTGTTTTCTTGAGTTCATACTTACCATCTTTAAAGTATTTTTTTAAGCTATATGTATCATAGGTTGCCTCAAATGTTGACTTTTCAAGACCAGCAACCATACATTTATCTTCAAAAGTAGCCCGAATAATATCCACGCGCAATAATCGCTCATGTTCATCAATATCATCCCTGACTTTTCTAAGTTTTTCTAGCAATCTTCCCAGTGGGATGCGTGACTTTTCAAGTCTTTCTTCGAATTCATCAAGTGGATTTTTGAAATTCTTAGCAATCTTTTTACGCTCAGCGTCTAATCCATCATCAAGGGCTTTATATCGTGTGATTTGTGCCTTGATTTCTTTATAATCAAGCTCATCAATTTTTTTATCTTCCAACTGTGCAACAGCAAGGGTAATTGCTTTGTCAAGGCTTTCAAAGTCAAGAGTTATTTTACCAGGTACATAAATTGGCTTAATACTCTCTAATTCGCTTAAAGTTACATCTTTCATTTTTTTATTCTCCTTGTTTAGAATATGCTTTTTGAATTTGTGCGTTGAGATATTCCATCACTACGTTATAGCCATCAACTGGTACTTGATGGAAATCTTGAATTTGATACTTGTTCAACACAAAATTAGCAACCGTATCAAATGGCGCTCCCTTAACTGTCGCAAATTCTTCAACAGTTTTAAGGATTTCTTGATACTGAATATTATCAATGTACTTAACTTGGTTTTGTTGGTTGTTTTGGTCTTGTTGCTGTTGATTTCCCTCTGATGGATACTCATCAACATCTTTCTCGCCAATGGCAAACAAGCCTTGTACTGCATATTTTCTAGCGTATGAGCTAACTGCCCCTGTCCATTGTGGCACTTGCATTTGCTGAATAGTTGTGCCTTTCTTGGTATGTATAACCGGCACTTCTGATAGTTCTGCATAGCCGTGCGCTCTGTGTGTTTCATCGCCTTTGCTAGCTATAGCAACAGATTTATAAAACAGTCGCCCTTGCAACTCTATTGGGTCGCAATCTTCAAATTTCAATACCCAACCACTATCAAGCTCTTTGAATTTAGTTGTAATATCTTCAACGTTTCTGAATGAATAACTTACACCTTGTTTCTTTTGTTTACCAAGCTGCATCTTTTGTTGCAACTCTGGAAAAGTTAAATCAGCCATAATTTACTCCTCGCTTAATCGTTCTAGTGTTTCTACAAAATCAACATAAGCCTTATAATAATTGCCTGATTTCTCACTATCGCGGTATGCTTTTTCAATCAACTCTTGACCTGTACCGTAGAAACAGCCGACTTTCCACATTTTGTTGGATTTTGTATAAGTAAAGTGACGACCGCTTGACCAGTGATTTTTAAAAACAATAATGTCGCCTAGCTTCGATACTTTGGCATTGCCCCATACTTCGGCATTGCCATATACTTTGGCATTGCCCCATACTTCGGCATTGCCATATACTTTGGCATTGCCCGATACTTTGGCATTGCCATATACCCAGGCATTGCCCCATACTTCGGCATTGCCATATACTTTGGCATTGCCATATACTTTGGCATTGCCCGATACTTTGGCATTGCCATATACCCAGGCATTGCCCCATACTTCGGCATTGCCATATACTTTGGCATTGCCATATACTTTGGCATTGCCCGATACTTTGGCATTGCCATATACCCAGGCATTGCCCCATACTTCGGCATTGCCATATACTTTGGCATTGCCATATACTTTGGCATTGCCCGATACTTTGGCATTGCCATATACCCAGGCATTGCCATATACCCAGGCATTGCCATCATGGCTTAAATTATCCTCTTTTTCGATATATCCGCCTAAATCCCCCACCTCAACGCTACCAAAGCTAATCAAGGCACGGATGCGAAATAATTTCCAACCCCAAAAGCTGATTGTATCGTCTAGGACAAGTTCATATTTTTTTGTCATTTTGATTTCCTCCTGTGGATAACTCTTTTGTCTTTTTATTTACTATTAGTTTGTTGTCAATTAGTCATTATTGACTGTTAGTGCCGTAAGGCTTAGATTGTTTAATATTAGTACTTGTTGTATAGTTAGTGTTTATTAGTGTGCGATTTTACAAAGTTGTAAAATACAAAGTTGTAAAATACAAAGTTGTAAAATACAAAGTTGTAAAACCTAACCTTGTAAAGTACCATCATCTGGGTTATCAACTGTTTCTGGGGATAACTTTTTTTCAAACTTCTCTAAGATATATTCAAAATAATCATCTGCAATAGGTATGTCTTGAGCAAATCTATAATGCTGAATACCTTTACCCCTACCTAAACTTTTCTTAACAGTTCTTATGTACCCATGCTTTTCTAATTCCTCAAAAGCTGTTCTGTGACTAACCAGACCATCTTTTGAGCGCTTGGCAATTTCGTCTGGGTAAATACGCCAATCATCTTTATTACTCAAAATGACAGCTAGGACACCCTTAGCAGAACTTGATAGGTTAGGGTCTTGTAAAAAATGATTGTTCATAGAGGTATAATTGTCATGCGTATTCTTGAAAGATGTACTGCATTATTTGTTGCCCTCCCGTCTATCCTCATTGATTTTTCTAAAGATTTCATACACGGGATTATCATCTGGGATGACATACCCTGTAATATCATCCAACTCTGTACCGTCTGCCATTACATGGCTTACGGTGTAATGCTGTTGAGCCATGCCTTATCCTTTCTAGCTTTTGCTAAAATTTCCAGAGTATCAGCAACTGTAAGACCGACTAAGCTATTTATCAAAACCTCGCTTAACTGATAATACTTACGCTGCCAATTACTCACCAATAATTGTTGTGTGCTATCTAATTCTTTCATTCCGTGGTATAATTTAGGTAGATAATTTTGAGAAGTACCCAATTGGATTGCCGTCCTGGGTGCTTTTCTTTTGGTTAAAACCACCTTGAGATTCCCTCCTTTCAATGAGATTATAAATCATATACGCTGTAAAATTTTTTAGGTTGCATCATCTGACAATCCTAGAATATCGTCAGTTGACACCCCAAAAAACTTTGCCAGCTTAATAAGATGCTCGCCACCAATCTTTGTTTGGTCTTTCTCCCAATTACTAATTGATGTTTGCGTAACATCAAGCTCGCTTGCTAACTCTCGCTGTGACATTTTGCCACGCTTAGCTCTTAGTTCTGCAATGGTTACCATTTCAGTCCTCCTTTCATTTGGTAACTACATTCTATATGATTTATAATCTTATGTCAAGTGTTTTATATGATTTATTTTATATTTTTTTTAAAAATCAGCTAAAATAATAAAAAACTTAAAACTTTTTTCTTATATTGTTGATTTGCAATCATGTTTCTGATATAATTTACTTATCAAAACTAAATAAGGGGGTGTTGCCATGAGTGATTTAGGCGATAGGGTACGTGAGCTTAGAGAAAGTAAGAATATGACCCAAACAGAACTAGCTGAGATGCTAGACATGAAAACCTATACTACGGTTTCTAAATGGGAAAAAAACGAAAACTTTCCTAAAGGTAGAGACTTAAAACGACTAGCTCAAATTTTTTCCGTTACCTCTGATTATCTTCTAGGTTTATCAGATAATAGACATGAGAAATTTTCTAAACAGCCATCGGATGAGGCAGAAATAACATCTATCTACCGTCAGTTGAACGATGATAGGAAAGGTAATGTGGTTGTCTACGCTAACAAACAACTAGCAGAGCAAGAGAATAAAGTTGTATCAATCTTCTCTAAGCGACATGATGAGGATGACTATATCAATGATTATGTGCAAGGAATTGTTGCAGCTGGGCATGGTACTTTTCAAGAGGACAATCTCAATATGGAGGTTAAGCTACTTGCTGAAAAAGTGCCAGATAAGTACGATACTATTGCCCAAGTTGTCGGTGATAGTATGCAACCAATGATAGAAAACAATGACTTGCTCTTTATTGAGGTCACCAGCCAGGTTGACATGAATAGCATTGGTATCTTTCAGATAAACGGCAAAAACTTTGTTAAAAAGCTCAAGCGTGACTACGGGGGCAGTTGGTATCTCCAAAGTCTCAATGATAGCTATGAGGAAATCTATTTAACAGAGGATGATGACATCCGTACAATCGGTGAGGTTGTGGGGATTTATCGGGAGGATTAAATTTGGATAAACAAGAAATTGAAACCCTTTGTGACGATGCCAATGAGATTTTCAAAAAAGAAAGTCAGTCCAGTTTTAATAAAACTAGACACCTTCCAACTTGGCTGTATGAAAAAGCGCTCCTACTGAGAAAAGAAAGACGTCGATATAGGTCTGGATACACTCCAAAATATAAAGTTTATCCACGTGGTGCTTTGATTTTTGTAAATTTTGGTGTCAATATTGGTGCTGAATTGTCTAATTATCATTGGGCAATTGTGCTGAATAATTTTGACAGTCCTAAAAGCCCTAAGCTGACTGTCATTCCAATAAGTTCCAAAAGTAATAAGTTTTCTGTAAAAATAGATGGTCTAATATCCAAAAAATCAGAGAAATTTCTAACTACTTCTTTATTACAAAAACAAAAAGAATTTTATAGTTACAGAGAAAAAATCCATGCTGCTAATCATGGTGAGTTCACAACACTTGATGAGTTGGAAGAGTATTTCAAAAAACAAGAAAATTACTTTACTGATAACGAAAAAATTAAGGAAGTTGCCGCAACTTACCAGCGATACAATAAAACATCCTATGCAATGTGCAAAGATATTACAACTATCAGCAAAGATAAAGTAATGGCAATAAATGAATTTGACCCTTGTGGAAAAATAAAGGTATCTAGTCAAACCTTAGATGCCGTGGAAGAGAAGATTAGGCAAAATATCTTCAAAAATCTTTGACAATTTTATAGAATATGATAGAATATAGTTATCAAGGGACTAGCTCCTACTTGTTTCAAGTCGTCTATGGCTTGGAATGTTAAATCAGGGCGTAACGCCAACCTAAAAGGTAACTATCATTCGGTAGTTACCTTTTCTTTTTTACAAAACAAAAAACCTTATGCTCGAAGTTTGGTCATGGAGAGCATAAGGTGCTTGGTATGGAAAATCAACCTAATTTCTTAGGTCTTTTTTCTATACCCTATTTTACCATAAAACCTACAAAATAGGGAGAAGAACGATGAATAAAGTAGCAATTTATGTACGTGTCAGCACAAAAGGACAAGCGGAAGAAGGTTACTCCATTGATGAGCAAATCGCAATGCTAACAAGCTATTGCTCAATACACAAATGGACAGTATACGAAACCTATGTAGATGCTGGTTTCTCTGGGGCTACGATTGATAGACCTGCCCTTAGTAAACTATCCAGGGATGCCCAAAAGAAACGATTTAACACCGTTTTGGTCTACGACTTGAAACGACTAGGGCGGTCACAACGGAACAATATAGCCTTTATTGAGGATATACTAGAAAAGAATGATATAGGCTTTATCAGCCTAACAGAAAACTTTGACACCTCGACACCATTAGGAAAAGCTATGGTGGGTATTCTATCCGCATTTGGACAGCTTGACAGAGATACTATCAGAGAAAGAATGATGATGGGTAAGATTGGGCGTGCAAAGTCTGGTAAACCAATGATGACAAGTACAATCGCATTTGGCTATACCTACGATAGACTGACAAGCACGCTGAATATCAACCAGGCAGAGGCTATTGTCGTCAAGACTATTTTCAAGGAGTATCTGGGCGGTAGGTCATTAACCAAGCTAAGAGACTACCTCAATGAAAATAACATCTTGAGAAATGGCAAGCTGTGGAACTATCAAGGCATAAGCAGAATACTAAGAAATCCAGTCTATATGGGCATGATTAGGTTTAGGGGGGAAGTGTACCAGGGCAACCATGAGCCAATCATTGATGCTGAAACCTTTGAAACAACCCAGGCAGAACTAAAGAAACGACAAATAGAAACTTATCAATTTTACAAAAATTCAAGACCATTCAGAGCAAAATATATGTTATCAGGTATGATTAGATGCGGCTACTGTGGCGCACCACTAGAAATAATTTTAGGAACTAAACGAAAAGATGGCTCTAGGTACAGACGGTATCAATGTGTAAATAGATTTCCTCGTACCACAAAGGGTATCACGGTCTATAATGAGGGTAAAAAATGCAATTCCAAATACTATGAAAAAGAAGATATTGAGGTATTTGTACTAGGTCAAGTTAGACTGTTACAACTAAACCAAGCAAAGCTGGATAAAATGTTTGAAATGGTCAATAAAATTGATGTAGAGGGCATTGAAAAGCAAATAGACCAATTGAATAATAAGCTGAAACGATTAAATGACCTATATCTAAATGACATGATATACCTGGACGAACTCAAAAGGCAAAGCTATGCACTCTTAACACAAAAAGAGTTGTTAGAAAAGGAATTAGAAAATAACCCAGACATCCAAAAGAAAATTGATAAGGAGAATTTCCAACGGCTACTGGACACAAAAGATGTTACCACTCTTGATTATGACAGTCAGAAACACATACTAAACCGCTTAATAAATAAGGTTTTTGTGAAAGATGGACATGTCAAAATAGAGTGGAAAATTTAGGCAAAAAATCAAGAGTTTTAGATATGCTTATCTCCACCAGAGTGAACCCTTTTACCTTCATTTCAACTAATTTTTTCATTTTACAACTCCATATTTTGATAAATCGGCAGCAACATGGCTGCGTAGATGAGAACGACCATTAAGGCCACAAAGAGAAAGACCAGCGGTTGGATTAGCTGCATGGCTCTATTGACCCGAGAGAAAAAATCCTCCCAACACTCGGCTGCATAAACTGTCAACTCGCCACCCAACTTGGACTTGACCTGACCGTACTCGACAATCAAACTCAGCTCCCGCTTAAAAAAGGCGTAGGTCTTGATGTGTTCGTGAAAACTCTGACCATTGGAAAGCGACCGCTCCAGGTCCTGACCAATCTCACGAAAAAGCTGCGATTGCTGCTCTTGCATCAAGCCCACAATCTGCGGCAGGTCCAAACCTTGCCCAATCAAACTCCCCCACTCCCTGGCGTAATAGGCCGTCAGGTAGGTTTGGATGAGTTTTCCGAAAAATGGCAGAGCTGCCAAGCGGGAAAAGACCTTAATTTTATTGGTTTTGCGAAACCAAACCATACCAGCTAAGACCGCCACCAAACTAAGTCCACTTAGAGATAAAAAGATGGTCGGTAGATGATTAATCAGCACGGTCGCTGCATTGCCTTCCTCCAACTGGGGCAGAAGATAGTTTTTCAAACCGAGCATAATCAAGAGTAAAAAAACAAGCAATATAATCGGATAGGTCGCCACCTCAATCAGCTTTTTACGAACCTTGCTGACATTTTCCAGATAGGATTGGATATGGCTCAAACTCAGACTAGTATTGCCATGAACCTCTGCCAGAGCTACCTGTGTGACCACCGCATCTGAAAACCGCAAATCTGCCAGCAAACTCGAAAAGGGTTTGCCTGCCAGCAACCCGTCTGACAAGACCTGGGTATAGGGATCTGCCAGAAGCTGACTGCGTTTGAGGAAATCAACAATCTCTCCCAAATGAAAGCCACTGGCAAAAAGATTATTGAAAAGCTCAATGACCTTACGCTGGCGAGCCAAGGGCAATTTTTTCTGTTTCTGCCTGCCGAAGACTGATATGTCCTGCTGCAAAAAGCCGATCAATTTGCGCATTCCACTGGTCTGCGGAATGGTTTTGGTAATTTCCCTTTGCAAAATCTACCACACCTCCTCCCCCAATCAATCGTTGATAGGCAATCCCTTGAAGGGCATTGTTTAACTCCTCAGGGCTGACCCCCAGTTCCAACATACGGGCATAGACACCTGAAATAGACCTTGCATGAACTGTTGAGAAGACCGTCGCACCTGTCAGACTGGCCCTGATGACCGCCCGTGCCGTTTCCGCATCCCGAATCTCACCGATTATGAGCAAGTCTGGTCGATGACGGAGGGACAGTTTGATCAGATTGTCGTAGGTGGCTCCGATGGCTTCATTGAGCTGGAGTTGCAGCATGTCCTCCTGTTTGATTTCGACAGGATCCTCGATGGTCAAAATCTGCTTGTCTGGGAATTTCAGCCTGGCAAGATGGTACATAAGTGTGGTCTTACCAGAGCCGACTGGACCCGAAAAAAGGTAGAGCCCTCGTCCCTTGATTTCTTCTGCAAGCCGCTCGGCTGCCTCAAACCAGAACTTGAGTTCCTTGTCATTGTCATAGAGCAGGCGGATAACCAGACTTTCCTTACCACGATAATCACCGACAGTTGATAAGCGAAGCGAAATCTCTCCGCTACCATAATCATAGTCACAGGAACCCTGTTGGCTACGACGTTTTTCACCGACATTTAAACCTGCTAAAAACTTGAAATGGCTGATGATGGCTGTTACTTCCTCCTCATCCACGTCTTGCACAAATTCCCGCTCGTCCATGATACGATGATAGACTTGGTAACACTCACCTCTAGGAACTAGATAGATGTCACTGACCCTATCTGCCACCGCCTCTTCAATCATCTTTCTTGCTTTTTCTTGAATCATACAACCTCCTCACCCTATCTATTCGCAAGCTGACTTGATTTTCCTTTCTTTTCTGATAAAATAATAAAAAAGCTTGGAGGTTCCTATGAAAAAATTAAAAAAAGGCGACCATATTCGCGTAGTCAGCCCGTCATCTTCCATCGAAAGAATTGGTGGCTTCGAGGCCAATCTAGCTGCCAAGGAAAGACTAGAGGAACTTGGCTTCAAACTCTCCTTTTCAGAACATTATTTTGAAAACGATATGTTCAATTCGGCTCCGATTGCCAGTCGTGTTGCGGACTTGGAAGCAGCCTTTGCGGATGAGTCGGTCGATGCCATTCTGACAACCATTGGTGGTTTCAACTCTAACGAACTGCTACCTTATCTGGATTTTGATTTGATTGCACAAAATCCGAAAATTTTCTGTGGCTACTCAGATACGACTGCCCTGCTCAATGCCATCTATGCCAAGACGGGCATGCCAACCTATATGGGGCCAGCCTATTCAAGCTTCAAAATGGTGCAAGCCCAAGAGTATCAAACAGAAGCCTGGCTCAAGGCTGTGACACAAGACTCCTTTGACTTGATCCCGAGTCCAGAATGGTCTAGCGACGCTTGGTACCTACCAGACGCCCCTCGCACCTTTTACCCAACAGAATGGAAAGTCTATAATCCAGGCCAGGCCTCTGGTATTGCCATTGGCGGAAACATCTCAACCCTCAACCTGCTGACTGGAACAGAGTTTGCTCCCAGACCAGACGAATATATTCTATTTTTAGAGGAGGCGGAAGACGACGATTATCTCATTATCGCTCGTCACTTGACTGCACTTTTACAAGCCTATCCAAATCCACAGGCTCTTGTCTTCGGTCGTTTTCCTAAAGAGACCAAGATGACGGAGAAGATTTTGCTGGCGATTTTGGACAAGCACCCTACTCTCAAAACCATCCCTGTTCTCTACGATTTGGATTTTGCCCATACCCAGCCTCTTTTCACCATTCGGATTGGCGGGCATGTTGAGCTCGACACCAAAGCCTTTTCTATCAGATTCAGTTAAAAAGGATTGACCCGCAAAGGTCAATCCTCTTTTATTATTCATTTACGCAATTATTTTGTTTTAATTTGCAGGGGCGTACACGAGGTTGCGTAGGTTGCTTAATAAAACCAGCCGGTAAATTTTCTCTCGCTTCTACCAACATCAGCGAATGATACCGCTGCAAATATTCATCGCATTCCTCGCACCAATGCTGGTCTGATTCATCCCAAAAAGCCACCATCGTTCCATTCTTACTTTTCTTCATTGGAAAATCCTCTGATAGCCGTACCCACTCTTTTTGAAAGGCATTCAGTGCATCCTCATAGCGTTCAAAAGCAGCCCTACTGGTAACATCCTCTTCCCAACCATCTAAGAACCACCAGGGTTCAAAATCTCCATACATTTTAATAACTTGATACATAATATTACTTCCTTTTTCGTACACATTATATCGAAATTGTATGATTTAAGAAAACATTCTGCTTGTTAATTCCTTATCAAGTCATATATATGGTTTCTTTCCGAATATCAAAAAGAAGCTGGGCAAAAACTAGCTTCTCACAATAAAAAAACGAGCAATTCCAATTAGGAGTTGCTCGTTTTCCACTTCATGCTTTATAATTATAATAACCACAAAACAACTAGAAAGGCATGAAAATGTA
>NZ_JAOTGK010000006.1:0-115924 GCF_044427155.1 Streptococcus sp. 2022WUSS083
CCTGAATTTTTAGCACAGAAAAAGACTACTAGGGACGAGCTAGTAGCCTAACATAAAAAATTTTTCGCTTTGATTATATCATAGGGAGGGAGTTTTTGCATTCTTTTGAGTTTTCGTATAAGAACTCGACCAGTCTAAAAAGAGTTCGTCAACAATTTTTCGTTTTAAGTTGTTGAGCTGAAACAGTCTATCCCCAGACTGTTTCACTCCCACCCCCACACAGCTCAAACTGTCTGGGAGACAGTTTGAGGCTGGAGATGAAGCGAACTCTGTTCGCATCAGTCGTATAGGTCAGATTTGGAGTGTGAAACACGAACAAATCTGCCAATCAACCACTGCGCTGAGATGTTGACACGAACTCTGAGAAGCGAGGATGGACTTTTTGCCCAGCCTCTTTTACCCTCATACACTCTCTAGATAAATTAATCAAAGCATATAAAAATAGCTCGAAGACGTACTCGAGCTATTTTATATTTATATCGCTACTCCCAATAAATCGGTACATAGCGGGTTTCTTTGGGACTTTTTACTGTATAGGTTCCTAAATCTACCCAGTTTGATTGGTTCGCCAACCGCTGTTCTACTCTAAACTCCTGACAAAGGATCGTTGTTTCTAAGCGAATGTTTCCATACTTCCTTGCAAAAACAGGGTAAGAAATGTTTTCTGAAGCAAAAATGAGATTCCCTAAAGCTGTTTTTCTAGGATGCCTAAACTCCATAATTCTGCCTTCTTCTCCACCATAAATCGAAGAAATCAGATTTTCACTCATAATGGTTTCATGATAGGTTGCTTCGAGAGAAGTACGACTATCAGACGCTTGAAAACCTCGACTAGACGTACTCGATAATTGACGAATAAAAGCCTTTCTCACTTCATGATTTTCAAACTCATAGGTCTGCTCTGTTGCTTGATTATACAAAACCAATTCCGAGATAATCTGATAGCTAGTCCCTGGAACTCTACCAAATTGATTAAGAGCAACAAAGACTATCAAGAAAAATCCAAGAGCAGCAAAAATAGGGGTACTCAATCTTTTCATGGGCAATCTCCATCACATATCTCCTCAATCTTCGCTAATTGCAACGACCATTGAGCTATGAACGAATCCATCATGATCCTGTTTGTTCGAATCGTTCGGAGCGATACATTCACTATTTGCTAACGTGTTTTCGGGACTATTTTCTCTCTTTAGATGATAAATCATTCACTTTATCGCAACAATAGTATATCAATATAATTTTGAAAAAACAACTAATCAGGTATCAAATGTAAACCAGATCATGTAAAATATGACCAAATAACTGCAATCACGATGGCTGGCAACATATTGGCCACACGAATCTTTTTGTCCCAGATGATATTGACACCGACACAGAAGATGAGGGCGGAGCCGATAAAGGAGAGATTGGCAAGAGCCTGATCCGTCATCAAAGGTTCAATCAGGCGGGCCAAAAGAGTCACAGAGCCTTGAAAGAAAAAAACGGGTACTGCTGAAAAGCCTGCTCCATTGCCCAAACTCGAGGTCATAATCAAAATGATAATAAAGTCCAGAATACTCTTAACGGCCAACAAGCGATAATCACCCGTCAATCCATCTTGGATGGCTCCTAGTATGGCCATGGCACCGATACAGACGGTCAAAGAAGCTGTCAGGAAAGCATCTAAGAATTGACCGTCTTGGCTGTTTCCTGACTTTTCTCGGAGCCAGATACCCAAGCGCTCAAACCAGCCTTCAATATGCAGAACTTCCCCAATCAAGGTCCCCAAGGCTAGACTAAGAACCAAAAGCATGCTATTTTGACTTTTGAGTTGACCATCAACGACTGTCAGCAGTCCTTCTAAACTACCTGAAATGCCTAGAAATAAAACAGCTAGCCCGCTCGCCACCGTTAGTCCTGACTGATGCCGTTCTTTCAGTAAATGGCCAAACCAAGATCCTAGCACACCTGCTAGGGCAATGGCCACCGTATTGATAATGGTTCCTAATGCGAACATGGGTTACCTCAACAATTCCGTTGCGTAGCTAATGGCAGAAAGGGCGTAGAGTGGAGCTGTTTCTGCTCGGAGAATGCGAGGTCCTAGACCAGTCTTGACCGCTCCTGCTCCTTCAAATGCGGCTACTTCCTCAGGCGACACGCCACCTTCTGGACCGACGATGACAAGGACTGATTGGCCAATTTCTAAGCCAGACAAGATTTTCACTAGATTGACTTGTTCGCCTTCTTTTGCGGCCTCTTCGTAGGCTAGGATAATCTGGTCAAAGCCTGCCAGTTGAGCTAGGAAATCCGATTTTTTCTCAAATAATCGAACAGCCGGAATGCGATTGCGTTTGCTTTGTTCGGCTGCGCCTTGGGCAATTTTTTCCAACTTTTCTGCTTTTTTTGCCAGTTTTTTACCGTCCCATTTGACCACAGACCAATCCGCTGGGAAGGCCCAGAGGGCTGCCATGCCCAATTCCGTTGCCTTTTGGGCGACAAATTCGAGCTTATCTCCTTTTGGAAAGCCCATGGCGATGGTCACGGAAACGGGTAATTCAACATTGTCTGCTAGTTCTTCGATGATTTCAACAGATTGGCTCTGGCTGTCTACTACCCGTGCCAAGCGTTTGATACCGTCATCAAAGACCAGGACAATTTGGTCATCTGCCTGCAAGCGCATGACAGAAAACATATGCTTGGCTGTGTCCTTATCGCTAATCTGGAACACGCCCTGCGGTGCTCTGCCATTGACAAAATACTGCTGCATCCTAGCCTCCAATCACACCTGAGCGGTCAGTCGTCTTCTTAAAGACGCAGCAATTCCACTCGCCCTGGATCATGTGGGTCTCAAGGAAGAAGCCAGCCGCTGCCGCAGATGCTCGCACCATGTCCCACTTGTCCGCGATGATACCACTCATAATCAGGTAGCCCTCGTCCTTGACCAGACGGTAGGCATCCTCGGTCAGATGGATGAGAATGTCCGCCAAAATGTTGGCAACGATGACTTCTGCTTTAATGTCAATGCCACGAAGCAGGTCGCCTGCCGCGACATGAATATTGCTAGTATTGGCGTTAAGGTCAATATTTTCCTGAGCTACACGCACCGCCACTTCATCCAAGTCATAGGCGTAAATCTCCTTAGCACCCAAGAGAGAACTTGCAATGGAGAGGACGCCTGAGCCTGTGCCGACATCGATGACCGTTTCACCACCACGCAGGACCTGCTCCAAGGCAAAGAGGCTCATCTTGGTGGTCGGGTGGGTACCTGTACCGAAAGCCATACCTGGATCCAGACGGATAATCTTCTCACCAGCAGTCGCCTCATAGTTGGTCCAAGACGGTACAATGGTCAAATCGTGGGTAATGCGGGCTGGCTCATAGTATTTCTTCCAGTTGTCCGCCCAGTCTTCCTCTGCCAGTTCCTGACTTTCTAGGCTGACCTGACCCGTTTCCAAGCCAAAGCCTGTCAAATCCGCCAAGCGAGTCGCCAAGTCTGCCTTAACTTCCTCAATATCTACAGTATCAGGATAATAGGCCGTAATTGCAATCATATCCGACTGCTCCACCTCGGGATAGAGTTCACCAAAACGGTCCTCCTGTCCCACATAGTCAGCCGAGTCACTAATGGCCACCCCCTGACTGCCCGTTTCAATCATGAGATTTGAAACTGCCTCTTCTGCATCACGATGCACGTGAATGGTTAATTCTTGCCATGAGTTCATGTTTGTTGTTCCTTTTCTTTTCTATGCGTCAATCACTGTATTATTGTACCGATTTCTAGCCTATTTTACAAGTTAATGTTACGCAATGGAGCCCTAATAATACTTTTTCGAAAATTTTCTAATCGCACTGCGAATAAACATGTGTAGGAAAGTTTGAGACGGTGGTTCCAAGTTTCTGAACGGAGGTGATGCCCATGAAAGTGGACAGCAAATCTGCTAGAAAGGCTAGCCCATGCCAGATGGTAAGTTAACTTACTCATCTGGCAACGACAAATCCTATAAGATTTGTCTAGGGCTCGCACTAGCTCGAGTTTTGAAAAATATCGTTTCAAAACTCGAGCGTCGGAGATCTCTGGATTTATATTTATCAAGTCTACTTGTTGAAATACTGAGCTTGATAATCGTCATCATTTTAGCTATTCGAGATAAAAAATAACCGTCAGCAAACTTTGACACAGTTCTGACGGTTATTTAATCTAACGAACTGAACCACCGTTTAGCGGTCCTACTGGGCGTTGAGCTGGAACTCAACGCCTTTTCTATTTTTATAATAGCAAAAGTTTCGCCTGCAGTCAAGCAAGAGAGGAAACGGAATGTCAAATAGAATCTATTACCCTCAATTCTATACCTACTGCACCATATTGTTCTAACTGTTCTCGCGAATAGTAAACTTCCATATCTTCTGGTTTCGCCTCTCTGATACTGCTTTGCGTATACCCACAAGATAATAAATCCAGTTCTTTGTATAACTGAGCAAAATTATCAAATATGTGAAGATCTAATACTTGCACCTCGATCGTTTGCGTCTGATTCTCTGTACAATAAAAACGGATGCGATCTCCAATTTGTATATGCTTGCGCTTCTCATCGTAAAGTCGTAGCTCAATGGTCTTCTGACCAGACTTCATCATTTCAAACGGTTTTGGAGCCAGTAACATTTCATGAACCATCTCAATACCTCGGATATGGGTAAAATTCCCCCTCCACCAATTCTGCTCTGCCTTTTTCAAAAGCCTCACCGTCCCAAGCAATCGCGAACTCTTGGGCTTCTGGGTCCGCCAAAAAGTCCATGAGGTCGTCTAAACCTTGGTCGGCGGTGTCCTTGAGAAAACCTGCGAAGTAGGTCAGAAACTCTGCTGAAAAGCCCTTCTTGGCGTCAAATGGCAGAGCGACCAGGTAGTCTTCCGCATCAAAGCGGGACTTGTCCTGGTTGTAGAAAAGGACATACTCCTCCAAGACAATATCCTCCGCAGAAGCATTGCCTTCGTCGTCCACCGTTTCAACCCCAGCCGCGTTCTGTGCTTCCAAGATAAAAGCCAACTCAACTGCGTGGTTTTTCTTGTCCCAGTTAAGCTCGTAATCGTAAGTAAAATGTTTGTCCAGTGCCGCTTCCAGCACATCTAAAAAGCCATGTTTTGCCATATCAGACCTCTTTCGATTTTATGTTATAATAAGTGTACCATATTCAGCTAACAAAAGAAACGAAAGGAAGCCTATGCCAGCCAATCTCGCCCTTCGTATGCGGCCCAAATCCATTGATGAAGTCATCGGTCAGGAACACCTGGTCGGTCCTGGAAAGATTATCCGCCGCATGATTGATGCCAATATGCTGTCGTCCATGATTCTCTACGGTCCGCCTGGGATTGGCAAAACCTCGATTGCGTCCGCCATTGCTGGTACGACCAAGTATGCCTTTCGGACCTTTAATGCCACGACCGACAACCAAAAACGCCTGCAGGAAATCGCTGAAGAGGCCAAGTTTTCTGGCGGTCTGGTCCTCATGCTCGATGAAATCCACCGTCTCAACAAGACCAAGCAAGACTTCCTGCTTCCTCTCTTGGAAAATGGCAATATCATCATGATTGGGGCAACGACGGAAAATCCCTTCTTCTCAATTCTGCCTGCCATTCGCAGTCGAGTGCAGATTTTTGAATTACAACCTTTGCAAACCAGCCACATCCGACAGGCCTTGGAACTGGCTCTGACAGACAGTGAACGTGGTTTTGACTTCCCCATTACCATTGAGCCTGAGGCTCTGGATTTCCTAGCCAACGCCACCAACGGTGACCTACGTGCTGCTTACAATTCGCTAGAATTAGCTGTGCTTTCGACCAAGGAAAGTGATGACGGTAGCCGCCACGTTGATCTGGACGCCGTGGAAAATAGCCTGCAAAAGTCCTACATCAGCATGGACAAGAACGGCGATGCCCACTACGACATCCTCTCGGCTCTGCAAAAATCCATTCGGGGTAGCGATGTCAATGCCAGCCTCCACTACGCCGCCCGTTTGATTGAGGCGGAAGACCTGCCTAGTCTGGCCCGTCGCTTGATGGTCATTGCCTACGAAGACATCGGCTTGGCCAATCCAGAGGCTCAGATTCATACGGTGACGGCCCTTGAAGCTGCCCAGAAAATCGGCTTTCCAGAAGCACGGATTTTGATTGCCAATGTGGTAGTCGATTTGGCTCTTTCTCCCAAGTCCAATTCTGCCTATCAGGCTATGGATGCAGCTCTGGCTGATTTGCGAAAGAACGGTCATCTGCCTATTCCAAATCATCTTCGGGATGGTCATTATACTGGTAGTAAGGAGCTGGGAAATGCTATTGGCTACCAGTATCCGCATGCCTATCCTGAAAAATGGGTGGACCAACAATACCTGCCTGATAAGTTACTTCAAGCGGACTACTTCACTGCCAACGACACTGGAAAATATGAGCGTGCCTTGGGCATGACACAAGAAAAGATAAAAAATTTGAAAAAAAATAGACGCCAAAATCCTTGATAGAACTGGTTTTTGGGCACATACACTTTGACACCGCTTACATTTTTGCCATTTTCTCTTGATTTTTCAAAAAAAAGTGGTATTATTAAATCATAAATAAGAACTGCTGTGGTATACGAATTCATACCTATGTGTTGACCGACTATTTTTGTATTACTAGGGAGACAAAGATCCTCTGACAGTATGCAAGCTGGCACACCCAGAAGCAACTAAGTTAGAAACGCGTCACCCACCTGCTTTTAGCGTGCGGGATCAATACAATCCATGGATAACCGGTACCAATACAGCATTTTTATTTTTTACCTTCCTTAGCTCAGCTGGCAGAGCAGCGGACTCTTAATCCGTGGGTCGTAGGTTCGATCCCTACAGGGAGGATTGGTTGATATGAGGAAAGTCTTGATTTATCAAGGCTTTTTCTCGTTTTTTGAGTGAATTTGGTCAAAATTTGGTCAAAAAGAACCCTTTCACATTGTGAAGGGCTATTTTTTTAACTTATCCCACAGGACAACTCGTTTTTCCTGCAATGATTTCTGTACATCGATGATGCGTTGATTCGATGAGCCTCGAAATTGCAGCATAAGATTGCGCTTGGTACGGTCATAACGGCCGTCAACTAGAATATCTAAATAGGATAGTAACTCTAACTTATCCGGAGTTTCTAACATCATTTCTTCCCATGTGTAGCCTGTCCAGGACCAAATGTCCTTTTCTGGCAGTTCTTTCCGAATTCGCTTTACGAGTGGGAGGACCGTGCCTGTGTTCAGAAAAGGCTCGCCACCCAAGAGAGTTAAGCCCTGCACATAGGGCTGGCCCAAGTCTGCTAAAATGCGGTCTTCAAGCTCCTTGGTATAGGGAATCCCAGCTTTAAAAGACCAGGTTGCAACATTGTAGCAGCCCTCACAGTGAAACAGACAGCCACTAACATATAGAGAGCAACGGACTCCTTCTCCATCCACAAAGTTAAAGGCTTTGTAGTCCATTATTCGCCCTTGACTAAGTTCCTCGCTCTTCCATTCTTGTGGTTTAGGATTATTCATGTCAAATACCTAAGCATAAGCAAATGAAATCTGATTGTTTGGATGAATTCCGTTTTACCAGTACACAGACTGTTTTTATCCATAAATGGTACTTCCAATGCTTTAGCTCGGATTGATTCCAGCAAGCTTAGTGCGGAACCAATCTCAATTCCTTTCCTGTTTTGATTCAGTAGTTTGTCACTCCCATTAATCCTCAATCCAGTATCTTTCTACCCCGTCTCGAACATCTTCCAAAACGCCACCACAAGCCACAATCGTGCGGCGACTGGCTTGATTGTCTGCCGAGCAAGTCACAAGGACCTTGGAAATATTTTTGGTTGCGGCTTCCTGCAAACCAAGTCGAAGTTGGTCCTTGGCATGGCCCTTTCCTCGCTCGGTCGGGCGAATGGAATAGCCAATATGACCGCCTTTATTGAGCAGGAAATCGTTGAGCCGTAGGCGTAGACTGAGAAAGCCAAGGGCTCGACCCGTCGGGTCAAATGATACATATTGAATGGAAGGGGCAAAACCGTCTGGCAGGTTCAGGCCTGCCTCATAGTCTTGGTTTTGCAAAATCCAGTCTTCAAAGTCCACATCTTTGGAGATAAAGCCTCCGTCCATAGCAGAGCCTGATGCTTCAAACTCGGCCAACATATCCAAAATCGTTTCCTTATCTGCCACAGTTGGTCTTCTTAGTTCCATTCTAGCCTCCATATTGTCTTTTGAAAAATTCGCTGATGATGTCAATATCCAGTCCCAAGTCCTGCACAATTTCTTCCTTGTGGAAATCATCATAGTTGTCCTTGCCGCTCCAAACAAAAGAGTTGGTCACAATCTGATAGACCTTATCTGGCTCGACTGCTCTGCCATTGACCATAACCCCCTCACCGTCTGGGACTATGCCCCACATCTGAGGGTGGAGACCTATCTGTAGGTCGGAATCCCCTTTTTCTCATTACCATCCCGAATGTTCGCAATCAGTTGCGCCTTCTTTGGAAAATTCTCCATGTAGGAATGCATATCATTGGTATGGAAAATGCTGATATCTGTAAAGTCCATACTATTTTTTCTTGTTTTTTGCTTGTTTGAGTAATTCCTGCACACGCGCTTTTTTATCCTGCTTCATATTAGAATTCTTCTCATGATAGCGTGTCACCAGGGCCTTCCCCTTATCGTCTAATTGATATTTTCCCATTGTTTTCTCCTCTTTTTTTATCTCTTATTTGTTTATAATAAACTTCCACAGCTAACTGGAACTGTGGAAGCTCTACATAGTCTGTTTATTACTTATAAGCTCGACCCATTCATGTGTTTCACACGCGCCGAAATTTCCTTGTGACGGCCTTTTACCATCGGACGGGCCTGTGGATTGCCTAGATAACCACAAGTTCGTTTAACAACATCCACCGACTTAGGATCGCTATTCCCGCAATTTGGACACTTGAAGCCACGCTCCGTCGGCTCAAAATCACCTTCAAAATCACAAGCGTAACAATGGTCAATCGGAGTATTGGTTCCCAAGTAACCAACACGGTCATAGGCATAGTCCCAAACAGCTTCCAAGGCCTTTGGATTTTGTTGCAACACAGGGTATTCACAGTAATGGATAAATCCACCACTGGCACCTACAGCAGGATAAATTTTCTCAAAGTCCAGTTTTTCAAACGGTGTTGGATTTTTACGTACATCATAATGGAAACTGTTAGTGTAATATTCTTTATCCGTAATGTCCTTAACGATGCCAAATTTCTCTGTATCCATACGGCAGAATCGGTCTGTCAGGCTTTCAGATGGTGTCGAATAAACTGAGAAATGATAACCATATTCATCCGACCAATCTTCAACCAAGTTTTTCATTTTCTTGATAATATCCACCGTGAAATCTTTTGCCTCTGGGTTGGTCTCCCATTCGCCACCGTAAAATACTGTTGCGACTTCATACAAACCAATGTACCCCAAAGATACGGTTGCTCGACGATTTTTAAAGACTTCATCTACTGCGTCTGTCTTAGCCAAGCGTTTGCCGAATGCCCCATATTGATAGAGAATTGGAGCATTGGCTGGAGTTGCCTCCTTCACTCGTTCCACTCGGTAGACCAGAGCATCCTTGGCAATGGCCATGCGTTCTGCAAATATTTCCCAGAACTTATCCTTATCTCCAGCAGACTCCATGGCAATCCGTGGCAAATTGACGGTTACGACACCCAAGTTCATCCGACCAGATGTCACATCCTGCCCATTTTCATCCTTCCAACCTTGAAGGAATGAGCGGCAGCCCATTGGCACCTTGAAAGAACCTGTCAACTCAACAATCTTGTCATAAGAAAGCATATCTGGATACATACGCTTGGTTGCACATTCAATCGCCAATTGCTTGATGTCATAGTTTGGAGAATCTGGCTCCAAGTTCAAGCCACGCTTAACTGTGAAAATCAACTTAGGAAAGATAGCTGTCCGCCCTTCGCGCCCCAGACCCTTGATACGAATGTTCAAAATCGCTTTTTGAATTTCTCGCTCAAACCATGATGTCCCTAGGCCAAAACCGAGTGAGGTGAAGGGTGTTTGTCCATTGGAAGTAAAAAGGGTGTTGATTTCATACTCCAAAGACTGCATAGCGTCATAGATGTCTTTTTGCGTTTTAGCACGCGCATATTCTTCTTGCTTGTCTGCTAACACCCAATCCTCGGCGTCTTTCAAATGCTTTTGGTAGTTAAGTTCCGCATAGGGCGCCAAAACTTCATCGATACGGTCAGCTGAGCAACCACCATATTGACTAGAGGCCACATTAGCAATGATTTGTGAAATCTGAGCCGTAGCTGTTTGAATTGATTTTGGACTTTCTACATCGGCATTTCCTATCTTGAAGCCCTGTGCCAACATCCCTTTAAAATCAATCAAACAACAGTTGGTCATTGGTGTATAAGGGCTGTAATCCAAATCATGGTAATGAATATCGCCTTTTTGGTGGGCATTGGCCACATGAGCTGGCAATAATTTGAGACCGATAGACTTTCCGACAATACCTGCTGTCAGGTCCCGTTGAGTATTGAACACATCCGCGTCTTTATTAGCATTTTCATTGACCACAGACTGGTCCTTGCTCAACAGCTTATGAATCTCAAAATTAATATCGGTAGCCTGATGACGGCGAAAATCACGGCGTGTTCGGTATTGAATATAAAGCTCCGCCAAATCATACAAATGAGCTTTTAACAATTCTTGCTCAACAACCGTTTGAATTTCGTAAATTTGAACATCTTTCTCAAATCGGCGACCAATTTCAGCCAAAACAGCTTCTAATACAATTTTTAAACCTGCCTCTGAAACAGGATGTTCTAATTCTTGGTTTGCCCGCCGAAGAGCAGAAAAAATCTTATCCTGGTCAAAGGATACTGTCCGTCCATCACGTTTCAAAACCAATAATTCTATACTCGGTAAGACATTTTCTTGCACATTCATCTGACAAACCTCCAAAATTCTTCACTTCTATTAGTGTAGCACTTCACAAAATAAAAATCAATATCTTGTGTAAAAAAATATTAAACAACCTATCTATGCACTATATATAGGTCTCAAAAATTCTATCAATTGGAAAACAACTGTGCTCAATTTCACCACTTGACAAGGATGAATTACTAGATTGAAACAGGAAAACAGATTGGGGTAAAGATATAACTTCTCTATCAGAAAACCTAAAAACAGCCCTCTAACAGGGCTGGCTCTATGTATTGAAAATAGGCTAGGGCGGGTCACCACATGCCTCTTTAAAATTGAGGATTTGAATAAGAGGCGAAAAATTCTCTAGTCCGTTCTTCTTTAGGATGATGGAAAAGCTCCTCAGGTGTCCCCTGCTCCAGGATACGGCCGTTTTCTAGAAATAATACCTTATCCGCCACTTGGTAAATGAAATTCATGTCATGACTAACTAAAATCATCGTTTGTCCTGTCTTAGCCGCATCGGCAATGGAACGTTCTACTTCTCCAACCAACTCTGGATCAAGCGCCGAAGTCGGCTCATCTAGTAGCAAAATGTCTGGTTGCATGGCAAGAGCACGTGCAAGAGCCACACGTTGCTTTTGACCACCTGATAGATGTCTTGGATAATGGTTCTCACGTTCTGACAGACCGACCTTTCTCAATTCTTCTTTGGCAAGGGCGGTTGCAGATGCATCATCCATCCGCTTGACAATTTTAAGCCCTTCCTTGACATTATCAAGAGCTGTCTTTCGTTCAAACAGATTAAACTGCTGAAATACCATAGCCAGTTTGCGGCGTAAGGTCAATATCTCCTCTTTTGAAATATTGGTAAAATCAACTGTAAAACCATCAATTTCGATACTCCCCACATCTGCCTGCTCCAGATAGTTCAGACTACGCAAAATTGTTGATTTTCCTGCTCCAGATGGTCCAACAAGGGCAATAACCTGCCCTTTTTCAATGTCCATATCGATTCCATCTAGTACTTTTTGTCCTGAAAATTCCTTGACTAAATTGCGAATTTTAATCATTAGCGATCACCTCCAACTCCAGAAATATCTACTGATTCAGGGGCCTGAATAGCCATTTTATTTTCAAGAAAACGGCCGAAAGACTCAATCAGAACAGAGAGCGCCCAGTAGACCAAAGAGACAGAAATGTACCGCTCAAAGTAGCGATAGTCTGCCCCACCTTGAATCTGTGCCTGTGCATAGACCTCAACGATACCCGCACTGAAGGCTAGGGAAGTTCCTTTAGTCAGACCAATCAAGGTGTTAATCAACGACGGAGTTGCAATCACAGCCGCATTAGGAATGATGATCCGACGATAAACCTGGCCAGAAGTCATACCTAAGGAACGAGCTGCCTCAATCTCCCCTGGACTAACAGCCTGAATCGCAGCACGAATAGACTCACTCATATAGGCTGCCTCATTAAATGCAAAGGCTGTAATCGCGAAGACAGCTGCAGGAATAGCATTGATATTCCAATCAAGACCATATTCCTGATTGAGCCCTTTGAGAACCAATGGAATTCCATAGTAGGTCAACATCAGCTGTACCAAGATAGGAGTGCCTCGCAAAAAACTAACAAAAACTGCCTGAACGGGATATACGAATCGCACACGATTAATCTTTACAATCGCAAAAACCAAGCCCAATATCAAACCAAAAAAAGCACCAGCGAGCGTCAATCCAATCGTAATCGGTAAACGTTCAATAATGGATGGTAGGGCATCAAAAACAGCCCTAATACTAAATAGCTTACCATCCGGTAACCACTCTAAAAAACCTTGATACCATGCCGGTCCTGTTATTCCTAATACACCAATCATACTCTTCTCCAAACACTTAAAAATGACAGATTTTCTGCCGTATACTCTATTTTATCATGTAACCACTCACATCAACCTTATATATATTTTATGGCTGTGATAAGTAATCTTAATGATTATAAAAAGACACTGAAAAAGAAACAGCCCACCTGGACTGCTCCCTCCTGTCACAATACTATCGACTCCTATTCATTAGGAACAGCTAGTTCCTCCGCCGTTGGAGCATAGTCTTTTCCGAAGAATTGCTCTGTCAATTTTGCAATGGTTCCATCTTCGTTCAAAGCCTTGATACGGTCGTTGACAAAGCTTTGTAGAGCCGTATTGTCCGAAGAAAATACATAGTAAATAAACGGTTTTTCTGCTGCTTCAAGCTCGATTGTTTTAAGATTTGTCAAATTTTGATCTGCAATAATAGCATTAACCGTAGGGGCATCAAAAATTTTAAAATCATACTTGCCATCATTTATATTGGTCAAAATCTGTGTGATATTCTCACCAGTATAGTTGATGTCGACTGGTTTATCCGTATGCTGAGTATTGTATTCCTCTAGCTGAGCAGCTGTTGTTGTCCCTGTAACTACCTGTGTAGAATGACCACCAATATCATTATAAGATTGAATATCCGTATCTTTTGGCACAGCTAAAACAGACGGTGTAGAGGCCGTTGGATAAGAATAGAGGTATTTTTCACCACGCTCTTTTGTATAGGAAGTATTATTCCCTAACAAATCAAAGCGTCCTGAATCCAAGCCAGGGAATTGACCGCTACCATCTGTTGTTTCAAAGGTCAATTCATACTGGTCAGAACCATCAAAGATAGCTCGAGCCAATTCAATATCAAACCCTGTCAACTCTCCATTCTCATCTCGATAAGAAAAAGGTTTAGTAGTCCCAACAGTTCCCATTACGATGGTTTCTTTTTTATCCGCTTCTGAAGAGCTAGTGTTTGATGAGTTTGAGGTAGACGAGCAAGCTGCCAAAGCAACTGTCGCAAGAGCTGTAATACCAGCCAGTGATAGAATAGTTCTTAATTTCATAGTAATTCTCCTTTTGTATAAGCAAGTCAGACCTACAAGGTCTGCACAAAATAATCAAATAGCTTCTGATTACCGCCACTTTGATCAATCAGAAGTTCCGGATGCCACTGGACACCCAGAAAACGTGTCTCATCCATTGATCGGACAGCCTCAATAATACCATCATCCACAGAATGCGCAATCGCTTCTAGCCCCTGACCCAGATTCTCTATCGCCTGGCTGTGAATCGAATTAACAGCTACTCTCTGACCAAACATACTAGCCAGAGGCGTTGCCTCTTTACATTCCACCTGGTGAATCAGATCAAAAGGCATGGACCGATGCCCCTCTACCGCTTGTTTGAGAGTTCCTCCACGTGCAACATTGAAAAGCTGCATCCCCCTGCAAATCCCCAAAATCGGTTTTTCCTGTCTCAAGGCTTCGTGGACCAATTTCAGTTCAAATTCGTCACGTTCCTTGAAATAGTCATCGCTTTCGATGAGTTTTTCTTGACCGTAAAACTGAGGTAATACATGTTGACCACCCGTCAGTAATAACTTATCAATCGCCGACACATAGTCAACAACATCCGTTTCACCAGACAAGGGGATATAAAAAGGAAGGCCCCCCGCTCGCTTGATTCCATCTGCAAAGTTACGAGACACCGATAACTTCATAATCGGAATCCCCTCTGCGACAGGCTTTTCATTACTGGTGATGCCAATAATCGGTTTCCCCATCCTGCCCTCCTTTCGTAATGTATAGACACTATCTTATCATGCCCTCTCTTTTTTGTATATTTTAAATTATTTATAGCCAGCCATAAAAAATATTTATGGATCAAAAAAAGAGCCTATTCTGACTCTTGTTTTCTAGTCCATAAAAAGTACAGGTTAATAGCACAGGCCACTAAAATCACAGCAGGCCAAAGCAAATTTAACAAAGGAAGTTTACCGACATTGTAGGCAATATAGAGAGTATTCCACACTACCCCCAAACTATAGACAATCGTCAAAATAATTTTCATAAGACACTCCAATTAAATGATAGTGCTATTATACTACAAACGACCGTTGATGTCCTGAATCTGCCGCTCCATTTTCCGATAATTTAGGAAAAATAGCAAAGCGTAGACCAAGATAAAGATAAACCAGAAGAAGAGAAGAGAGGCAAGATTGAGCGGAAACCAGCCAGCCAAAATGCTCAGCGGTGTGAAGCCTAAAGCTGTGATGCAAAAATGCGTTGCCGTCATTCGCAAAAGGCTCCAATCCTGTTCAAAAATCTTGTCTGCCAGCTGAAACAAGAGACCGATTGCTGCCCAAATCAGCACACTAATGAGCATAACGGTTACCTGATTAAAATTGCTCAGGTAGTAAGCCCCCATGGTTGAATGTGGGTTAACTGGCAAATAATAGCCTTCGCCAAAGAAACCAGCCATGACGATTGAAATCAAACTGCCGATTGTAACGCCTAAACTGGCTGATAAGATGTATTTTTTCATAATCCTAACCTTTCTTTGATGAGCTTGAGATAGCGACGAGACGAGTAAGTGACAGACCCGTTTTTCATGACCAGTTTGACCAGACCGTTGGCGGTCAGCTTAAGGTGGTCCAGTTGCTTGATGTGGATGATTTCCGACTGGGAAATCTGCAAAAAGTTGGGAGGCAGTTCCTCCTTAACCTGATACAAGCGTAGGTTGGAAGTAAAGGAATCTCCCACCGTTTCCACCTGTAAAACCTTGTCTTCCAAGTAGAGCCTGACAATCTCATCATGTTCCACCTGCTCTCCTTTTTTGACTGTCAGCCTAGATGTCTGCTTGTCTAGGTTTTGAACATAGGTCACCAACTGAGTAATTTGCTCAGACATAGTTTGAGCCTCAATGGTCACCAAATCTTCCAAAATCTCTGGTGAAATCGCTAATTTTACTTTCATCTGCTCTCCTTTCTCTTTCTGACACTATTAAACACCATTTCTTTACTGGTTTCAAGGGCTTTTGGCTATGTGGTCGATTTCCTGAACCAAACGGCAAAAAAGCCAGAACAACTGTCCTGACTTTAATTGTCTTATAGTTTCTTCTTCAATTCTGCCACCCTCATCATGACTTCCATTGGGGTCATATTGTAGATGTCTAGTTTTTCCAGTTCATCGAGGACTGGGTGAGAAGGCGTGTCTGCGAAGAGGTCGATTTGACCAGACGGCTCTTCCACAACTGTCGGAACTGGGTGAGTTGGTGCAGTAGGGGCTTGGTTTTCAAGCGTCTGCAAAATCCGATCTGCCCGCTGCAATAGTTCCTCTGGCATTCCCGCAATCTTAGCCACATGAATCCCGTAGGACTTGTCAGCTGGGCCTTGGGCAATCTTGTGGAGGAAGGTGACTTGGCCGTCCTTCTCCAAGGTCGATACATGGACATTCTCTAGGTGTTCTAAGGTCTGGCTAAGGTCTGTCAACTCATGGTAGTGGGTGGCAAAGAGAGTCTTGGCACCAATCTTGTCGTGGATGTACTCGATGATAGACTGGGCCAGAGCCATGCCGTCATAGGTGGCCGTTCCCCGTCCCAACTCATCAAAGAGGATGAGCGACCGATCTGTCGCCAGACGGACTGCCTTATTGGCCTCCATCATCTCGACCATGAAGGTCGATTGACCACTAACCAAGTCGTCTGCCGCCCCAATTCGGGTGAAAATAGCATCGAAAATCGGTAATTCAGCCTGATCCGCAGGCACATAGGAACCCATCTGCGCCATGATGACGATAACCGCCAACTGCCGCATATAAGTAGACTTACCACTCATGTTTGGACCTGTAATCAGTTGCATATGCGTATCGGTATTCAAGTGAATAGAGTTGGGAATGTAGGTCTGCTTGCCCATGACCTTCTCCACCACCGCATGACGACCACGGTCAATGGTCAGTTCTCTTTGATCTGTGAAGCGTGGACAAACCAAATGTTGCTGCTCCGCCACAACTGCAAAGGCCTGCAAAACATCGATAGTTGCAATGGTCCTAGCCAACTTCTGCAAGCGAGCGATATACTTCTCAACCTCTTGGCGAATCCGCATGAAAATCTCGTACTCCAAATTAGCAGACTTATCACGCGCCTCCAACATCTGCCCTTCGATCTTAGCCAACTCTTCCGTTCCATAGCGCTCCGAGTTTTTCAAGGTCGCCTTACGGAAAAAATGGTCCGGCACATTACCCAAATTGGAATTGGTCACATGGAAATAGTAACCGTCTTTTTTATTGTAATCAATCTTAAGATTGTTGATACCAGACGCTTCACGCTCCTTAGCCTCAATCTCCGCAATCCAACCCGCTCCCTCACGCATGACCAGACGATACTGATCCAGCGTTTCGTCAAAGCCTGTACGGATGATGTTTCCATCTGTGATGGTCCCTTGGGCTTCTGGGTCAATAGCAGAGCTGATGAGAGCGTGTAGTTCTGGGATTGGGTCCAATCCAGCTACCAGATTGCCTAGAGCAGGCTCATTGATTTGTAGCAAGATATTCTTGATTGCTGGGATATTTCCCAGAGTCTGGGAGAGCTGCAAGAGATCCTTGGGCATGGTTTTTCCAAAAGACACCCGACTTGCCAAACGTTCGATGTCATAGACACCTTTTAAAGCCTCGACCAAGTCACTCCGTTCAAAGAAGTAATCCAGAAAAACCTGAACGACAGCCTGACGATTCTCAATCCGCTTAAGATCAATCAAGGGACGATCAATCCATGTCCGCAATAGTCGCATACCCATGGCTGTCTTGGTTTCGTCTAGCAACCAGTACAAACTACCATGCTTCTTGCCTGTCCGACCGTTTTCAAGCAGGTCCAGACTGGACTTGGTTGCATAGTCCATTTGCAGATAGTCCTTGATTTCATAGTGGACCACCTTTTGCAAGTGACTCAGATCTCGCATCTGAGTCCGATGTAGGTAGCTGAGGAGTTTACCTGCCGCAGCCTTTTCCAAGTCTGTCAAGGAGTTGTCAATCAGCTGGACATCTTCCGTCACCTCATCCTCAAAAGAGAGCAGGAGGTTCATCTGGTTCGAAAAGACCTGCTCTTCTTCCTCAGATAAAGCGTAGCCGATGACTAATTCACGTGCCCGTAAATTGCGGATCTCACCGCAAAGACTAGTAAAATCATCCAAACTAGTCACAAAAAACTGACCTGTTGACACATCCATATAAGAAAGTGCGAACTGCACTCCCTGACGGTCAATCGCAACCAAATAGTTACTGTCTGCTCCCATTTTGGACGAGTCTGTTACCGTACCAGGAGTAATGACCTGCACTACTTCTCGCTTGACCACGCCGACTGCCTGCTTAGGATCTTCCATCTGCTCGGCAATTGCGACCTTGTGCCCCAATTCAACAAGTGTGTCGATATACTGTTGTGCCGCGTGATACGGTACCCCCGCCATAGGAATCGGATTTTCCGCATTCTTATTCCGACTGGTCAAGGACAATTCCAAAATCTGCGCCGCTTCTACCGCATCTTTATAAAATAACTCATAAAAGTCTCCCATACGGAAAAGCAAAAAAGCATCTGGATACTGTGCTTTTATATCCAGATACTGCTGCATTCCCGGAGAAATTTTTTCTGTTGCCATCATCTCTCCTTGTTCTAATTCAAATAGTAGTTAATTTCCGCTTCAACTTGCTGAGCCGCTACATCATCTCGACAAATAACTAAAAGTGTATTAGCTCCCGCCAGCGTTCCCAAAATAGTCTCTGGCTTTTCTGCATCAATGATATTGGCCATCAAGGCCGCTTCTCCCAGTTCTGAATGAAGGACCAAAATAAAACTAGCCCTATCTACTTTATACGCATATTGTGCCAATAATTGGATAAAATTCACGCGCTCTTCTTCGATAGCTAAGGAATAAAATGAACGCCCATTTTCATGAATTTTTATCACTCCCAACTCACGTAAATCACGAGACAAGGTTGTCTGGGTTACCACTACCCCTCGCGCCTCTAAACCTTGCTGAATATCCGTTTGTCGCCCTATTTTTTCTTGACGAATCATGGCCTTTATTAAATCATGTCGTCCTGCTTTATTCATCATTTTACCTCAAAATGTATATTTATAGAAATATTATAACACTTTTCCCCGCTATTAGCCTAGAAATGTGTTAAAATAGAATCAATAACTTTGGAGGAAATCCTATATGAATCAAAAACAAGTGATTGCAGAAAGATTGGCTGCCATCCTTCCGAGTTTGGAAGTGGAAGCTATCTACAATCTGCTAGAAAAACCAAAATCATCAGAAATGGGCGATATTGCCTTCCCAGCCTTCTCACTTGCTAAAGTGGAACGCAAGGCTCCACAGGCTATCGCCGCAGACATCGTTGAAAAACTCGATACAACTGGCTTTGAGAAGGTTGTAGCTACCGGTCCTTACGTCAACTTCTTCTTGGACAAGACTGCGATTTCCCACCAAGTCTTGACAGATGTTATTACTGAAAAAGACCAATACGGTAAACTCAACATTGGTCAAGGACGCAATGTAACCATCGACATGTCTAGCCCAAACATTGCTAAACCATTCTCAGTTGGACATTTGCGCTCAACCGTTATCGGTGATGCCCTTGCTAACATCCACGAAAAGCTTGGCTACAAGCCAATCCGCATCAACCACTTGGGTGACTGGGGTAAACAATTTGGTATGTTGATTGTTGCCTACAAACTTTGGGGTGACAAGGCTGCGGTCGAAGCAGACCCAATTTCAGAACTCCTCAAACTCTATGTGCGTATCAACGCTGAAGCGGAAGAAAAGCCTGAGTTGGACGACGAAGCACGTCAATGGTTCAAAAAATTGGAAGATGGCGATCCAGAAGCACACGAGCTATGGCAATGGTTCCGTGATGAAAGCTTGGTTGAATTCAACCGCATCTACGACAAACTCGATGTAACCTTCGACAGCTATAATGGTGAAGCTTTCTACAACGATAAGATGGACGAAGGTATCCAAATCTTAGAAGAAAAAGGACTTCTTCAAGAATCTAAAGGTGCGAGAATCGTTGACCTTGAAAGCTACAATCTTCCACCAGCCCTCATCATGAAAACAGACGGTGCAACACTTTACATCACACGTGACATGGCAACAGCTATGTACCGCAAACGCACTTACGACTTTGTGAAAAGCATCTATGTCGTTGGTCAGGAGCAAATCAACCACTTCAAACAGCTCAAGGCTGTCTTGAAAGAAATGGATTTCGACTGGAGCGACGATATGACCCACATCACCTTCGGTCTGGTTACCAAGGACAAGAAAAAGCTCTCCACTCGTAAAGGAAACATTATCCTACTCGAGCCAACTCTAGATGAAGCTATTTCACGCGCCCTTACTCAAATCGAAGCTAAAAACCCTGACCTTGAAAACAAGGAAGAAGTGGCACACGCAGTTGGTGTAGGCGCTGTTAAGTTCTACGACCTCAAAACCGACCGTGACAACGGCTACGACTTCGACCTAGAAGCTATGGTTTCCTTCGAGGGCGAAACAGGTCCTTACGTACAATACGCATACGCCCGCATCCAGTCTATCCTGCGCAAAGCCAACTTTGTACCAAGCGCAGAAAATGACTACAAACTAGCTGACGCAGAAAGCTGGGAAATCATCAAGCACATCCAAAACTTCTCAAACGTTGTAGAACGTGCTGGTGACAAATTTGACCCATCTCTCATCGCTAAATATGCTATCAACCTAGCTCAAGCCTTCAACAAGTACTACGCACATACTCGTATCTTGGATGAAAGCCCAGAGCGTGACAGCCGTCTAGCACTTGCCTACGCAACAGGACTTGTCCTCAAAGAAGCTCTACGTCTTCTCGGCGTAAAAGCACCAGAAAAAATGTAATCAAAGCCTTCGGCCATCAGCCGAGGCTTTTTTTCTACCACATTGCCCACTATCGTTTCCGATTCCTTATCACAACAACTCCTTATGCCAAATAAAAATCAAAAAGATTCATTTCAATTACGAATATATAGATGGGAGGTACACGTGATGCCTCTACATCTACTACACAAGGAGAAATAATGAAAACATTCTTGAAAAGAAAAGGAATCGCCTGTCAGCTTCTAGCCGCCATTTTTATTGTCGGTATCAATTTACAATCCCCACCTTCAGCCTCAGCCAATGCAAGAGGAGATGACTATCCCTACACAGCAGTTGATGCAGTCGATCCATGGAGACTCTACACACGCCAGTGCACCTCCTTTGTAGCCTTTCGACTTAGCACTGTTAACGGTTTCACATTGCCACCTGCCTATGGTGATGCCAATGTTTGGGGCCATCGTGCCAAACAAGAAGGTTATCAAGTTAATATGACACCTGCTGTCGGAGCCGTTGCCTGGTGGGAAACTCCCATGCATGTCGCATGGGTTTCTGCAGTAAATGGAGATACCGTAGAGATTGAGGAATACAACTACGGTGTTCGCTATACCTACGGAAGGCGAGTTATCCCCAAAAATGCCGTTAGCGGCTACATTCATTTTAAAAACCTCGGAGCGGGAACAACCAACTCTCAACCCGCCTTAGCCCCAAGCGGCACCTATACCTTTACCAGCCAACTGGCCATCAAATCTCAAGCTAGTCTATCTAGTCCTACCCTCGATTACTATTATGCTGGCGAAAGCGTCCGCTACGACAAGGTTCTCGAAGCCGACGGACAACGCTGGATTAGCTATATCAGCTATTCTGGAGCTCGGCGCTATATCGCCATCCAGCCTACCATTACTCAATCTACAAACAACAGCCTACCAGCATCAGGTAGCTATACCATCCAGTCCTACTCTAGTGTCCGCAACAATCCAAGTCTGTCTAGTCCTGAAATCACCTTCTACGGAGCTGGCTCAGTCGTTCGCTATGATAAAGTTATTACTGCCGAAGGTCGCACATGGATTAGCTATATCAGTTACTCAGGTGCTCGACGCTACATCGCCATCTCCTGATCACAAAAAAAGGCAAAATTTAAAAGCACAATCTTTTTAGACTGTGCTTTTTCATTAAATATCTGTCGAATTAATAGCTGTGCTCGGTTTTTCTTTCGGTTTACGCAGATGGAAGAAAATAGTTACCCCAAAATAGATGGCAAATAGGACAACTCGAATAATATAATTCATCATTGCCTGCGCCTCTACTGACTGACGCATAACTGAATCCGTATAAATTTGACTCAACCCTTTCTCACCAATAAAAGCATAGGTCGAAAATAGGAGAGTTACAAAAAGATAACCCAGGTAGGTATAAGAAGCCTGCTCATTTTTCTTGAGGAAAAGCAGCACAATCGTCGCAATCACAGCAAGTAATAACACAACTGCAAATGCCTTATTGACAAGATTCGTCTGGAAATTGATAGATTCTCTCATGTAGGTAAAATATGCCTCATCAATCCCCTCAACATTAAAATTCTGCAACAATTGACGCACAACCGCCTCATCGTACTTCGCAAAAAATATATTAAAGCCACGCAATACGCTCGCAATAGATGACAGCACAACAAAAATATACAAATGAATTGGTCTTTTCATAATAGCCTCCTTTTTTCTATATTTTATACTCATATTTTTGTATTGTCAATCATATATTTCATTTGACTACAAATATAATTTTGTTATACTAAGTTCAAAGGAGGAAAGCTCATGAAGAAATTGCCCACCTATATCGGAGTGATTATTTTTGTAGTTACTCTACTGATTAACTGGTTATTGCCAAGTCTTGCTAAAGTGCTGAATACATTTTTCATTTGGACTATCGTAGCCTGCCTACTCTACACCATCTACTACTGGATTCGCTACTGGCTCTATGTCCGTAAACAGAGATAACAAAGACTCCTCTAAGTTAGCTGCTTAGAGGAGTTCATTTTATTCTGACTTTTCATCAACCAAATGCACATTAACCCGACGATAGGTTTCTGTAAGGTCTAGCAATTCCGCTTCAATCTCTGGTGTCAATTGATCTGCCGTCATTCTCCAAGTCCAGTTACCACCAAGCGTATTTGGCAAGTTCATGCGAGCTGAACCATCCAAACCAAGTAGGTCCTGCATAGTAGCCACCGCCATAAAGGCAGGCGAACCAAAGAGCAGGCGGAAAAGAGCATGACTGACCGTTTCGCCCTCACGACGATTGCTGTACTTATCTAAGAATGCACGCGATTCTTTCGTTGTTTCATTTTCGTACCAGCCAAGAATCGTATCATTATCATGGGTTCCCGTATATGCCACCACATTATTAGGATGGTTATGTGGCATTTCAATGCTGTCGCCCTCAGGGTCAAAGGCAAATTGCAGGACTTTCATACCAGGAAAACCTGTCGTATCACGTAATTGGATGACCTTATCTGTCACAGAGCCCAAATCCTCAGCTATGATATTTAAATCACCAAGTTCACGCTTGATTGTATCAAATAATTCAAAACCTGGTGCTTCGACACGATAGCCATTTACAGCTGTTTCTTCACCCGCTGGAATTTCCCAGAAGGAGGCAAAGCCGATAAAGTGGTCGATACGTACCATATCGTATATCTTAAAGGATTCACGTAAACGAGCAACCCACCAAGTAAATCCGTCATGCTTCATCGCTTCCCAATCATAAATCGGATTGCCCCAAAGCTGACCAATTTCCGAAAAGGCATCTGGCGGACAGCCTGCAACCACACTCGGCTTGCCTTCTTCATCCGTTTTAAAGAAATGTGGATTAGCCCACATATCGGCAGAATCAGCCGCGATATAAATCGGCATATCCCCAACAAACTCAACACCTTTGGCATTGGCGTAAGCCTTTAAAGCCTTCCATTGTGAAAAGAATAAATATTGTGTAATACGGTGATAATCGATTCGATCTGCCAACAAGTGACGATAATATTCCAAGGTATCGTAGTAACGTAAGCGCGCCCCTTGATCTTCCCATTCTGTCCAAGGTTTGAGATCAAAATGCTCTTTTATAGCCATATACTCCGCAAAGGTATGAATCCAAAAGTCATTCTCCCCTAAGAACATCCAATAATCTTCTGGCAGGCCTTGTGCCTTCATGTTGGCAACTGCCTTCTCCAGTAATGGACGGCGAGCATAAAAAATGGCTGCGTAATCTACCTCTGTAGGATTCTGCCCAAACTCAACACCTTGTAAATCCTCTGCTGCCAGCCAGCCTTTCTCAATCAATATATCGAAATCAATAAAATGAGTATTCCCTGCAAAAGCTGAAAATGACTGGTAAGGAGAATCTCCATAACTGGTTGTTCCCAAAGGTAAGATTTGCCAATAGCGTTGCTTAGTTCTTACCAAAAAATCAACAAATTCATAGGCCGATTGTCCCATGGAACCAATTCCATATTTTCCTGGTAATGATGAAATGTGCATCAGCACACCACTCTGTCTTACTTTCATAAGCTCTCCTATCTAATCCGCTTACATGACGCAAACGTTTTCTCTCTTTCATTATATACTGAAAACGGTAACAAATCAAGGGATTTTCCTTTAATTCTGTTCGTTCCTATACCATTCCATATTTCTTTTCATTATATATACAAAAAAATTCTTATGTTTTTTAAAACTCAAAAAAATTTTTAATTTTTTTTATAAAAACGCTTGCAAACGGATTCAATCTGGTGTATAATGAAGTCAACTTAGGAAAACGTTTGCGCAAAGCAGACGTCACACAAAACTATTTATCTTCGGAGGGAAGAAAATGAAACACAATCTCCTTAAGAGCGTTGCTCTTCTTGCTGCATCAACTGCTGTTTTGGCTGCTTGCTCAAACTCAGGTTCATCAACAGAGGCATCTAAGTCTGCTGAAGGTAGCAAAGAATTGACTGTCTACGTTGACCAAGGTTATGAATCTTATATCAACGACGTCAAAGCTGACTTCGAAAAAGAAAATGGTGTGACTGTTACAGTTAAAACTGGTGATGCTTTGACTGGTTTGGATAACTTGTCATTGGATAACCAATCTGGTTCAGCTCCAGACGTTATGATGGCACCATACGACCGTGTAGGTAGCCTTGGTTCTGAAGGTCAATTATCTGAATTGACACTTGCAGATGATAGCAAAGCAGATGAGACAACAACAGCTCTTGTAACAAACGGTGGTAAAGTTTACGGTTCACCAGCAGTTATCGAGACACTTGTTCTTTACTACAACAAAGACTTGTTGACTGAAGCTCCTAAGACATTTGAAGAACTTGAAACACTTGCTAAAGATAGCAAATATGCCTTTGAAGGAGAAGCTGGTAAAACAACTGCCTTCCTTGCTGACTGGACAAACTTCTACTACACTTACGGACTTCTAGCTGGTTACGGTGGCTACGTATTTGGTGAAAACGGTACTGATCCAAAAGACATCGGTCTTGCTAACGAAGGCGCAATCCAAGCGATTGAATACGCTAAAACTTGGTATGAAAAATGGCCTCAAGGTCTTCAAGACGGTACTGCTGCAAACAACTTGATTAACACTCAATTTACAGACGGTAAAGCAGCTGCTATCATCGAAGGACCTTGGAAAGCAGCTTCATATAAAGAAGCTGGTGTAAACTATGGTGTAGCAACAATCCCAACTCTTGTAAACGGTAAAAACTACTCAGCATTCGGTGGTGGTAAAGCGTGGATTGTTCCTACAGGCGCTAAAAACCAAGAAATGGCTCAAAAATTTGTTGACTTCTTGACTGCTACAGACCAACAAAAAGCACTTTACGACGCTACAAACGAAGTTCCAGCTAACACTGAAGCTCGTGAATATGCTGTAAGCAAAAACGACGAATTGACAACTGCAGTTATCAACCAGTTCGCTTCAGCTCAACCAATGCCAAACATCTCAGAAATGGGTTCAGTTTGGACACCAGCTGGTAACATGCTCTTCGAAGCTGCAAGTGGTGCAAAAGACGCTAAAACTGCTGCAACAGACGCTGTGAAAGCTATTGCAGACGAAATTGCTCAAAAACACAGCAACTAGTCAAGTTTAAAGTTGGACTGGGAGTTCCTCCCAGTCTACTTTATTACTTAACGATAAACTGAATAGATAAAATCTACCATCTATTCAGAAGCTATATAAGGAGACTATGACTATGAAACAAAATCCAGGTAAGGCACTCCTTTTGTCCCTGATCCCTGGTCTCGGACAAATCTACAATAAACAAAAAGCCAAAGGATACATCTTTTTGGGTGTTACCCTTGCCTTCCTTGTTTATTTTATTGCTATTGCAGCTGGTGAATTAGGCAACTTGATTACCCTCGGTAGTGTTCGTGGACAAGATAATTCACTATTCATGCTGATTCGCGGTTCTTTCCATTTGATTATCACGGTTGTCTATCTCGCTTTCTATGCACTCAACCTAAAAGATGCACGTGATACCGCGAAACGATGGAATTCAGGGATGCCAGTGGCTACCACATTAAAAGAAATGGTAAAAGGTATCTATGAGAATGGTTTCCCATATCTCTTGATTATCCCATCATATATTGCGATGACCTTTGCTATCATCTTCCCAGTTGTCGTTACATTGTTTATCGCCTTTACAAACTACGATTTCAAACACCTGCCACCAAGCGCATTGTTGGATTGGATTGGTATTACTAACTTTACAAACATCTGGAAACTAAGCACATTCCGTACCGCATTTGGTTCTGTACTTGGCTGGACAATTATCTGGGCACTCTGTGCTTCAACAGCTCAAATTGTTATCGGTATCTTGACAGCCATCATCGCAAATCAGCCATTCATCAAAGGAAAACGTATCTTCGGTGTTATCTTCTTGCTCCCATGGGCTGTTCCTGCCTTCGTAACTATCTTGACTTTTAGTAACATGTTCAACGATAGTGTCGGTGCCATTAACACACAGGTATTGCCATTCCTGAGCAAATTCCTACCATTCATCGATAATTTCCTTATCCCTTGGAAGACCGATCCATTCTGGACTAAAGTTGCTCTCATTATGATGCAGGCTTGGCTTGGTTTCCCTTATATCTATGTTTTAACCTTGGGTATTTTGCAATCCATTCCAAACGACTTGTACGAAGCTGCTTACATTGATGGTGCAAGTGCCATTCAAAAATTCCGTAACATCACCCTTCCGATGATTTTAGCAGTAGCAGCTCCAACACTAATCAGTCAATACACCTTCAACTTCAACAACTTCTCTATCATCTACCTCTTCAACAATGGTGGTCCTGGTAGCGTCGGTGGTGGAGCAGGTTCAACTGACATCTTGATTTCATGGATTTATAAATTAACCACAGGTACATCACCTCAATACTCAATGGCGGCAGCAGTTACATTGATTATCTCAATGATTGTCATCAGTATTTCCATGATCGCCTTCAAAAAACTAAATGCTTTTGAAATGGAGGATGTATAAGATGAAAGTATCTGTAAAATTTAGACGTAGAATCAATCAGACCTTAACCTATCTCTATCTGATTGTTCTGTCTGTTATCATCATCTATCCTCTCTTGATTACAATCATGTCCGCCTTCAAGTCTGGTAACGTGGTTGCCTTCAAATTGGATAGCAATATCAACTTTACACTAGACAATTTCAGCAAGCTCTTTAGCGAGACTCTATACGGAACCTGGTACCTCAATACGCTTATCATTGCTCTCTTGACAATGGTTATTCAAACAAGTATAGTGGTACTAGCGGGTTACGCTTATAGTCGCTATAACTTCATCGCTCGTAAGCAGAGTTTGGTTTTCTTCTTGATTATCCAAATGGTACCAACCATGGCTGCTCTTACCGCCTTCTTCGTTATGGCCCTCATGCTCAATGCGCTCAACCAAAGCTGGTTCCTCATCTTCCTTTATGTCGGTGGTGGTATCCCAATGAACGCTTGGCTCATGAAAGGCTACTTCGATACGGTGCCAATCTCACTTGATGAATCTGCAAAACTAGACGGTGCCGGTCACTTCAGACGTTTCTGGCAAATCGTCCTCCCACTCGTTCGTCCAATGATTGCTGTACAAGCGCTCTGGGCCTTCATGGGACCTTTTGGAGATTACATCCTATCCAAATTCTTGCTTCGTGAAAAAGAATTCTATACTGTAGCTGTCGGCCTTCAAACCTTCATCAGTGATGTGAAAAACATGAAGATTGCCTACTTTGCGGCAGGTGCCATTCTTATTGCCCTCCCTATCAGTATCCTATTCTTCTTCCTACAAAAGAACTTTGTATCTGGTTTAACAAGCGGTGGCGACAAGGGATAACCCTGTCCCACCTTTTCCCTTTTCAGGGGAAACATTGATATTTATGAAAGGTCCAACGAATGCTCCCATATCCTTTTTCCTATTTTTCTAGTATCTTCTCTCCAAGAAATATGTTTGCCAATCGTAGACTAATGAACCTTTGGCAACGGTTGTTTACAACGCTTTTTTTAGTGGCGCTCTTGCTCATTCCGAGCTCCCTACAGACTGTCAATCTCGAAACCTATCCTTTAGAAAATTTCGTAGAAGGTATCTATTCACCTCTGACAGATCAGGTCGTAGATGACCTCCGTCAACATGCAGTCATCGAAAACAACCACCTAACCTATACTGGAAATACTAACTGGGAGCAAGTGACATTTGGTGATACCGTTAGCTCTAGTTCTGACTTTACTTATCAATTTGCCAATCAGTCTCTGACTATTCGTAAAGGAAGTGATATTCTAAGCGAATTGACTTATGAAGGGTTGAATACTGACGATTTTACTAGTAAGGAGACATTAACTGCAGCCATCTCTAAAAAATGGTATCAAGCCAACCGAGCAGCTGTCGGACTGTCCATCACTCTTATTTCGACCTTTATTTTAACAACAAACCTACTCTTCATCTTACTAGGAGCCAGCTTCTTCCTCTTTTTGACTAAAAAGTCTCGTTTCTTCCATTTTGAAACATTTGCAGAGTGCTATAATTTTGCTCTCAACTGTCTGGGCCTGCCTACTCTTATAGCCTGTCTAATTGGACTATTTGGTCAACCTGTGACTACCCTTCTAACCATACAAAATATCCTATTTGTGCTATGCTTGTTATGGGTATTTTTCAAAACAAAATTCAGAGATGAAATTTAGGAGGTCTATATGCGTGCAACCATCAAAGATGTGGCTAAATTAGCTGGTGTCTCGCCATCTACAGTTACTCGTGTCATTCAAAATAGCTCTGCCATTAGCCAAAAAACGAAAGACTTGGTGCGGAAAGCCATGGCGGATCTCAACTACCATCCAAACCTCAACGCTCGAAGCCTAGTTTCTAGCTATACACAGGTTATCGGACTGGTTTTGCCAGATGACTCGGATGTTTTCTATCAAAACCCCTTCTTCCCTACTGCCTTACGAGGAATTTCTCAAGTTGCAGCAGATCATAATTATGCCATCCAAATCTCCACAGGAAAGAATGAAGAACAGCGTCTAGAAGCGATTTCTCAGATGGTCTACGGCAAACGAGTGGATGGACTCATCTTCCTCTATTCCAAGCCCGACGATCCATTGGTACAATTGGCTATCCAACACAAATTCCCCTTCCTCATTCTTGGTAAGGCGGATTCTCCATTCATATCACTAGTTGATAATGATAATATCCAGGCCGGATTTGAAGCTACCAACTACTTCATCAATAAAGGTTACAAAAACATTGCCTTCGTCGCTGGTAACAAAGAGTTGGTCGTATCTCAAGACCGTTATACAGGTTACAAGAACGCCCTTAAATCGCACAATATTCCCCTGGATGAAAACAAGGTCAAGTTTGTGTCTGGCTTCCTTCTCGAAGACAGTGCCTACAAAATTTCTAAGAAATTACTCAAACAAGACCTGGATGCAATCGTCACAACCGACACTTCCGTTGCCGAAGGTGTTGTCAAATATCTCAACGAAGTCGGAGTCAAACTTCCTATCATTTCTTTCGACTCCGTCAAGCCAAAACTAGATATTGAAGCCTACGTTGACGTCCACGCTATTAAACTAGGACGTGTCGCATTCAATACTCTCCACCAAATCATCAATGACAACAAGGAAGACAAGCAAGTCTGCTACCGACGTGTCATTCCACATACCATTACCGAACTCTAACTTAGAAAGGAGCCTTTTGGCTCATGGCATTACGACAATTCCAAGCATTCCTTGATGATGTAGCAACTATTCGCTTGGTCATGGAAAAACGATTCGACTCCGAACATATGAGCTTCTCACTCGAATCAAATGATGCTACGTCTCAACTTTTTATCCATTCCTGTCTAGAAGCAGATAATCTCGTTATCTATTATCTAACCAGCCTCCATGCATTGACATTGGACAAGGACTATACCATCTACGACCAGGACCGTAATAAAGCTGAACTCGGCTATGGTCATATCGTTCGCTCGACACTTTTTGAACAAAGTTATACATACAATGGGCAAGACTTGGGAGCAACCTATCGACCAGAGGCAACAACCTTTAAGTTATGGGCACCTATTTCTAAGCAAGTTTTTCTTGTTCTAGAAGGAAACCCATATGCAATGACTAAGGGAGCAAAAGGAGTTTGGGAAATTACTGTTGAAGGAGACCTAGAAGCGTACAGCTATCACTATCTCCACAAAGTAAACGGTGAATGGATTTCCGTTCACGATCCCTACGCCCTGTCTTCCACAGCCAACTCAGGTGACAGCTACGTTATCAATCCAGATAAACTTCATAAAATCCGTCGTGCTAAGACCCAACGACCTATCTCTCAGTCCATTATCTATGAAATGAGCGTCCGTGATTTCTCATGGCAAAAAGAAGCTGGTTTCAAGCATCGCAGTCAATTTCTCGGATTGACAGAGTCTCCTACCATGGATGGCATGAAGCTAGGAATGGATTACATCAGAGAACTAGGCGTTACCCATATTCAATTATTGCCTGTTTATGATTTTGGCAGTGTGGATGAAAATAAACCCCAAGCTGTTTACAACTGGGGCTACGACCCTATGCAATACAATCTGCCAGAAGGTTCCTATTCTAGCCAACCAAACGATCCTTACGCACGTATTCTAGAGCTACAAGAAGCTATCCAGGCCTACCATGATGCAGATATTTCAGTTATTATGGACGTTGTTTACAACCACGTCTATCATGCTGAAAAGTACGCATTTGAGCTCATCGTTCCAGGCTACTTCTATCGCTATGATGACCACGGCATGCGAACAGACGGGACATTCTGCGGTAACGACGTTGCCAGCGAGCGCAGTATGGTCCGCAACTACATCAAACAATCCCTTCGCCAATGGCTAGAACTCTATGGTTTTGATGGCTTCCGTTTCGACCTTATGGGTATTTTAGATAGCGAAACAATCAACCAGATTCAAACTGAATTATCTGCCATTCACCCAAATGTCTACCTCTATGGTGAAGGATGGAAAATGGCAACAGGCCTCGAATTTGAAAAGCTGGCTCACCAGTACAATGCGGAGCAGTTACCTGAAATCAGCTTCTTCAATGACGACTACCGTGATACCTTTAAGAAACTCTTGCTCAATCCAAACCGTCTAGTAGATAAGCAATTGCACGAAAAGGTACAACATCTCCTGACTGGTAGCCGATTAAGCCATTTCTTAACGCCTCAACAGTCCCTTAACTACATCGAATGCCATGATAATGCTACAGCATTTGACTATTTCCATATTGAGAATCCAAACTGGACACCTCAACAGCAAAAACGTGCTGCAAGTTTTGGTCTCCAGCTCATCTTAATCTCTCAGGGTATGGCCTTCATTCACAGCGGACAGGAATTTTTCCGTACAAAAGATGAAATAGATAATACTTACAATGTCCCTGACCGTATCAACCGTCTGGACTGGACACGAGCTATTCGCTATAAGGAACATATCGAATTCATTCAGGAATTAATTACCTTCCGTAAAAATAATCCAATACTCAGCCAGGATAACTACGAAAGTATCCAAGAAACTTGTGATTTCTACTGGTTAACTGAATATGTTCTTCGCTATCAAGTGACAAGTGAAGAAAAGACCATTCAATTTATCATCAACTTTGCGGATAGCGACTTTACCTATGAACGTGAAAAAGATAAGACAGTTCTCTACAACTATCCTCCAGTCGAAGAGCGTGATCAGCAAGAAATCACAATTGCAGGACAGAGTATTTGCATTTTAGAAGACAAATAGGACTTTAGACCGATGAAACACGATATAGTCTGAGGTATACTATAGTCAATCCTAAATATTTTTCATAATCTCCTTAAAACTCACTGGTCACACTGGTGAGTTTTTTTGTGTGACAAAAAAACAACCCAGCATAAAGCTGAGTTGAGGCTCTTTACATCAATTCCATTATCTTCCGACCAATGCGTTCAATGTCATTCTGCATCCCTCTAAGTTCAAAGGTGTCTATAACAGGAAAATTAAATCGCTCAGCATATTGCTTAGCAGTCAGACAATATTGGTTGTTAAAATTGCGGTTGCCTGAGCCAACGACACCCAGACAGAGCTCTGCATTGGTCCCCAAAGCGATAAAATCTCCGAGGGGATTGGTCAGAATTTCCACATCTCCGTTGTCCACTCCATTTCCACCTTCTAAGTAGGTTGGTAAAAAGGCGACAAAGGGTGCTTCTAGCTGATAGAAAGGAATATCCCGCTTGACCAAATCTTTAACATGGACCAGTTCAACCTCCCAGTCAGTTTGAAATTGGAAAAAGGACTTTAGGCGTTTCACAAAACTTTCTGTATTGCCACTCAAACTAATGTAAACCAAATATATTTTCTTCTTCATACATTTCCTCTTTATAATAAAAACACTACATGTAGACTGTAAATACTATTTTACTCCTACATGTAGTGTTTGTCAATCAGTCACTTTCCACAAACCGACCAATAATATTGACGTTGTCAGCTACCGATACAAAGGCTTCGGGGTCTGCCTTTTTCATAATATGCTTGAAATCATTGAACTCTGCACGAGTGATGATGGTAATGAGAATCGTCTTTTGCTCATGGTTATAAGCACCCTCAGCACCGTTGATAATGGTCACACCGCGATTGAGCTTCTTATGGATTTTCTTAATGACTCGTTCAGGATGATTGGTAATAATCATGGCCTGCATCCGTTTTTGTTTCACGAAAATCGCATCTGTCATGCGACTGGAGATAAACAGCGCAACCATTGAATACAGGGCATATTGCCAGCCAAAGGTCATCCCTGCAATCAACATAATCATAATGTTGACAATCAAGGAAATGGAGCCAACTTGACGTCCCGTCTTCTTGCGAATAATAATAGAGACAATATCAGTACCACCACTGGATACATTGTTCCTAAGCGCAAAGCCAATCCCAGTTCCCAGCATGAGACCACCGAAAATAGCATTGACTAACGGATCCGTCGTCAGGGTAACTGGCGGCATAAATTGGATAAAGAAAGAACTGAAGGATACCGTAATAAAGGTAAAGATAGTAAATTTATAACCAATTTTATACCAAGCTAAGATAAGCAAGGGGATGTTCAGACCGTAGTAGACCACCGCAATCGGTACATTCCAACCAGCGTAAGAAGCTGCCAGAGCAGAAACAATTTGTGCAAGACCAGTAACTCCAGACGAATAGACATTCCCTGGTCTAAAGAAAAAATTGACTGCAATACTAGATAGGAGTCCATAAATAATGGACCCCGATATCCGTTCAGCATATTTTTCCCGAGAAATTCCCAAAATGACCGACCAAAACTTATTCTTTCTGGCCTTTCTTAAAAAGCGTACACGCTGTTTTCTGAAAAATTTATTCATTTTCAAGTGTAATGTCTAAAGCCAATTCCTCTAATTGAGCTGATGCAACCGTACTTGGTGCCTGTGTCATCGGATCAGATGCCTTGTTATTCTTCGGAAAGGCGATAACTTCACGAATATTATCCTCACCAGCCAATAACATGACAAAGCGGTCCAAACCGATAGCCAATCCACCGTGTGGTGGGAAGCCGTAGTCCATAGCTTCAAGCAAGAAACCAAACTGCTCATGCGCATCTTCAGCTGAGAAACCAAGAGCCTTGAACATCCGTTCTTGCATATCTTTTTGGTTGATACGAAGGCTACCGCCACCTAATTCATAACCGTTCAAAACGATATCGTAGGCAACTGCACGAACCTGTGCCAAATCACCATCCAAATGATGAGCTGTTTCTTCTGTCGGCAAAGTGAATGGGTGGTGGGCACTCATGTAGCGACCTTCTTCTTCAGACCACTCAAACATTGGCCAGTCTACAATCCAGAGGAAGTTGAACTTGCTGTCGTCAATCAAGCCTTGTTCCTTAGCCAAGCGGTTACGCAAAGCTCCCAGGGTATTGTTGGCTACTTCCAATTCATCCGCCACAAAGAGGACCAGGTCCTTATCTTCAAGTTGTAAACTTGCTGTCAACTTATCTGTAATACCTGTCAAGAACTTAGCAACTGGCCCCGCTAATTCTCCCTTGTCTACTTTAACCCAAGCAAGACCTTTGGCACCAAATTGTTTGGCGTATTCTGTTAATTTATCAATGTCTTTACGTGAGTAACTATCCGCTGCACCTTTCACAACAATGGCTTTGACAACTGGTGCTTCTGAGAAGACCTTGAAGTCAACTTCCTTGACAAATTCTGTCAAGTCTTGCAAAAGCATCTCAAAACGAGTATCTGGTTTATCTGAACCATAGAAATTCATAGCATGGTCATAGGCCATACGAGGGAATGGCAAGGTCACATCGATTCCTTTGGTATCTTTCAAAACCTTAGCAATCAAGCCTTCTACGATGTCTTGGATTTCAACTTCATTCAAGAATGAGGTTTCTAAGTCCACCTGTGTAAACTCAGGTTGACGGTCCCCACGCAAGTCCTCATCACGGAAACACTTAACGATTTGGTAGTAACGGTCAAAACCGGCGTTCATCAAAAGCTGCTTAGTAATCTGTGGACTTTGTGGCAATGCGTAGAAATGACCTTTTGACACACGAGATGGCACCAAGTAGTCGCGCGCACCCTCTGGTGTTGACTTAGTCAACATTGGCGTCTCCACATCAATAAATTCCAAGTCATCCAGATAATTGCGAATGCTGTGGGTTACAGCTGCACGTAATTTGAAGTTGTTGAGCATTTCTGGACGGCGAAGATCCAAATAACGGTAACGAAGACGGGTATCATCGCTGGCTTCAATGTCATCTTTAATTTCAAACGGAGTTGTCTTAGCCGTGTTCAATACTGTCAAGCTGGTCACTTGCAGTTCAACAGCTCCTGTCGGGATATTGTCGTTAGCCTGCTCACGCTCCACAACCGTTCCTGTTACTTCGATAACAAACTCGGAACGAAGACTCTCCGCTTTTGCCATCACTTCAGCTTCAACTGACTCAGGGTTAATCACCAATTGCATAATACCTTCACGGTCACGCAAGTCAATGAAAATCAGACCACCCAAGTCACGACGACGGCCAACCCAACCTTTCAAAGTAATTTCCTGTCCGACATGTTCTTTACGAACACGTCCAGCGTACATAGAACGTTTCATTTTCTTCCTCTTTTACTGATTTTATACCTATTCATTCTACCATAAAATGGCTGATTTTTGGGGGAAATTGCCGAGAAAAATCTAAGAAACTGTATTCACCGTCCAGCACTCCTATCTAAAGCTACTCAGCCTTAGTTTTTTCAAAATATAGTCCGTATTCCTTCAAAAAACTATCCCTTATATAACTTGACTTGTGAGTACAGGCTTAAAAAACCAGCCTTAAACGACTGGTTTAGTATAAAGCATATCTAGATGCGGAATACCGTCCTCTAAATAGACTTCTGAAACTGGCTCAAAACCTAACGAACTATAGAACTTTTCTAAATGGGCTTGGGCACCGATTTTAATCTGACTTTCTTTCCATTCGTTTGTAATAAAGTGAATTGCCTGCTCCATCATTGGTCGACCTAATCCTTTGCCACGATGACTTGACTTGATGACCACACGACCGATGGAAACTTCATCATAACTTAGACCAGCTGGCAAGATTCTCAAGTAAGCTACTAACTCTCCATTATCCATTCCTAAGAGGTGAAGACAGTTTGGATCCTTACCGTCAACTTCAGGATAGGGACAGGCCTGTTCAACAACAAAGACATCAACTCTCAGTGTCAAGATGGTGTAAAGTTCCTGTAAACTTAGTTGGTCAAATGCTTTTATTTCCCACTGCATAAGTACCTCCTAGGGCAAGATGTTGCCTGCGCTTTTATATATTTCGTACCATTCTGGTCGAGTCAAGGTAATCCGACTAGCTTGTGCAATCTTGGTCAAACGATCTGGATTCATGGACCCAACAATGGTTTGAATCTTAGCTGGATGACGCAAAATCCAAGCTACGACAATTGTTTCATGTGAAACATTGTATCGCTCTGCTATTTCCCCAATGGTCTGATTTAAAAGAGCATAATCTGGATGATTGGCAAAAATACCTCGTTGCAAATCAATCAAGAAAGGAGACCAGGCTTGGATAGTGATTTTTTTAAGCTGGCAATAATCAATCAGCCCACCATCACGCATAGTCGCAGCATCATCTTTCATATTGACATGTAATCCAGCATCAATCAAAGGCGTGTGAGCAGGAGATAGCTGCAATTGATTAACTGCAAGCAGTTGATCTAGATAGGATTGCAGTAACTCCATTTGGTAAATGTTTTGGTTGCTGACGCCAAAATGACGAACCTTTCCTGCTTTTTTCAAGAGATAAAATGCTTCTGCCACTTCCTCTGCTTCCATTAGAGCATCCGGACGGTGTAAGGCGAGAACATCTAAATATTCTGTATCCAAGCGCTTCAAAATCCCGTCCACAGATTCCAAAATATAGTCTTTTGAAAAATCAAAATAACCCTTACGAATGCCACATTTGGACTGGAGAAGCAGGTCCTCACGCTTGAGACCTGCCAATTTTGCCCCCTGAGCAAAGCGAATTTCTGACTCACCTCCGCCGTAAATATCTGCATGGTCGAAAAAGTTGATTCCCTGTCCAACGACTGTATCTAATACTTTAGCAGTTTCCTGCTCTGTCAAACTAGCCATTCGCATACAGCCTAAAGCAATTCGAGAAACCTGTAAACCTGTCTGTCCTAATTCTTGCATGTGTCTTCTCCTTGTAAGCGTTTTTCTTCTATTCATTATAACAGAAAAACTCAGCCGAAACTGAGTTTTAGTTAAAACCATAAATTCTTTTCGCGATTTTATAGACAGCATTGGAAATTTTTCGACCTGGATAACCGTATAGGTTAGTTAATTGCCCGAGTAACCCTTTTCGAACGATTTTAAAGAGAGCTGGATTGTTATCACGAATATAGTGCCATAATTCCTGCTTTTTCATCATGTGTTCAGCTGTTCCAGCACGATTGAGAAGGGCACAGGAGATAATGGTCGTAATCTCTACGTGATTGAGCAAATAACTCCGTAAATCAGGATTGTCAATCGCCCCCAAGTCTAAATTATCCACTAAGATCCGATTAACTTTTAACTGCTGGTCAATGCGCTTAATCATGACGGATTCATTGACAGACTGGTCATTTCGCCCAATAAAGTAACGATAAAAATCTACTGGCAGATAGTACATGGTTTTCACAGCCTGTAAAGGAGTAAATACGAAAATATTATCCACATAGAAAGTATGCTCTGGTAGAACGAGACCAACCTCACGCAATAAATCTGTCCTGTAAATCAAGGAATGCATCATCATGTATTGACCCTTGGAAAAGGCACCCACATCCTCCCAACCGAAGATACGGTTCTCAGGTAGAGTGGATTGATAAGACATGGATTTTTTACGAGATTGCCCCTCTTTTTCATAAACAAAATTGGAAATGAAGGCATCAACTGGCGTATTTTCGTCTTCCAATGCCTGCAAACTCTCTAGGATCTTCAAATAGGCTCTGGTATCAACCCAGTCATCTGAATCTACAACTTTAAAGTACTTCCCCTTGGCCTCACGTACCCCTGTATTTACAGCTCCGCCATGGCCCTTATTGTCCTGATAAATGGCACGTACGTTTGAAAATTGATTCTCTAGTCCCTCTGCGATCTCCTGAGTCCGATCGGTCGACCCGTCGTTAATAATCAGAATTTCAACCTTGTCACCACCCATTACAAGGGAATGAACACAGTAATGAAGGTAAGCATCCGAATTATAACTCGGAATGGCAATGCTTAGTAAGGTCATCTTTCTCTCCATTTGACACAATTTGTTACTATTTTATCACATTTTCAGGAAAGTTGCTGAGCATTTTTATTTGTAAAAACTGACCTACTCAGACAGTTACTAAGGCATAACTTATTCACAACCTGTGGAAAAGTTGTGGATTTCTTCAACAATCTGTGGAAAACTATTGGACAAAATCTTTTTCTGTTTTAATCTCTAGTTTTTCCACATCTCGACCTTGACTCCGTTTTATAATCACATCAAGATAATCAGCCAAGAAACTTCTCGGGGACGCTGCTTGCAAGGTCTGATAGGCTTGGCTTGGAAATACCGTCTCATCAAGCCAAGTCTGGTCCAATTTTTCTCCTGAAAAATAAGCACGATTGGCTGGCATGATAAATTGTGAAATAGCATCCGCTGTCTCGCCATCATACCACCGTTCATCGTTCAACACATTGTGGACCATGATGTCACTGGTATTGTCAAAGACGGTTTGTAAGTACTTTACGTGGTCCTGCAAATTTGGATTACTAGGTTGGTGTTTTTCTGTCCACGAAGCCATATCAAGTTGAGTTTTTTGATAGTGAATACTTGCATTATCAAGGCTCAATTGGCCGATAATTGCTGGATAAATAGAAAATGCTCCATTGACCACTTCAGTATAGCTGACTTGCCCCAAGTCTTCTTCAACAATATTCTGAGAATGAGTGTGTCCCGAAAAACCAAATTGAATGCCATATTGATTGAACACAGCCTTCAAATCGGCAGCATTATCCAAAGTATAGCCTTTTGAGAGCATGGCATGCTGTTGCAAGATATTGTGATGGACAATAGGTATCAAGCTCACTCCAGCTTCCTTGGCTGCCTGAAGCTGTACTTCTATCCAATCCAAGGTCTCTTTTTTGATACGTCCATTGGTTGGAGGAGCTCCTTTACCGTAGCCGTCAGAGTAGATGTTACTGTCTATCATCAGAAACCAAGCATTGGAAAATGGCTTGGCCAGATAGCTCAATGAGGCTTGATTACGACTGCTGGCTTGTTGATAGCCATGATCGTCAAATATATCTGAAAATTGCTGAGCGGTTACCTGATCCGTCACTATCTGCTGGTCTCCCTTAAAGGCCCTAGCCCAGCCACTGGCAATATCATGGTTGCCAGGAATGACCAAAACCTCCGTTCCTTTTTCTTCAATCCGGGTAAAATACTGCGCTAACTCAACCATGCTCTGCTTTTCACCGTTTAGAGTCAAATCCCCACTGACTAGTAACAAGGAAGGTTCCTCACGCTCAACCTGCTCAACCAAGGCCTCCATCCGCTCTTTTCCATAACGTAAATCCTTGCCAGCAGCTGTTTTTTCGATATAAGAAAAAGCCTCTCCATCATCAAATAAATCCTGTGATAAATAATGCAAATCTGTGATAATCCAAATTTTATCTTGGTCTCTTAATGCAGCCTCGACATAGGATTGCTGACGCTGGCTAGCAATAGCAGACCAAATCAAAAGAATGGCTACAATAGCTCCTAACAATAATACTATTTTCTTCTTCATACCTTAAAAGTATATCATCTTAGATGAATGACGACAATACAAAAAGAGGAGTTAGACTGTAGCCAACTCCTCATATTAAAATTTATTTCTTAGCAAATCCAGCTGCTTGTTCACCAGCCTGACGACCAAATACGATGATGTCTGCTACAGCATTACCACCAATACGGTTTTGACCATGAACACCACCAGTTACTTCACCAGCAGCATAAAGACCAGAAATTGCTGAACCATCTGTTTTCAATACTTCAGTATTGGTATTGATTTTCACACCACCCATTGTATGGTGAACACCAGGTGCAACTTTAATGGCATGGTAAGAACCAGTATTCAAAGAATGGTCCATACCTGATGTACGACCAAATGCCGCATCATTCTTATCTGCTACAGCCTTGTTCCAAGTATCAAGTGTTGTTTGAAGTGTATCCGCAGGTAGGTCAATTTCTTTAGCCAAATCTGCAAGTGTAGCACCCGTTTTTACAAGACCTTTTTCTTCGTATTGAGCAATCGCTTTCACACGATCTTTCAAGGCATCATCAAAGATAACATAAGCATAGTTTGGCTCTAAGCTATTGATAGCCGCAGAAACTTTATCACGAGTTTCCAATTCGTTAACAAAACGCTCACCTTTTGAATTGACAAGAATAGCACCCTCACCACGAACAGCTTCCGTAATCAAGTAAGAAGTTTCTTGCTCAACAGTTGGGTGAATTTGGATTTGTTCCATATCAACAGTCGCAGCACCTTCTGATTCAGCAAGCGCAATACCGTCACCTGTTGAACCTTCTTGGTTAGTAGTGACATAACCTTCAAGGGCTGGATTGAATTTAGCAACCATGTCTAAGTCCGCACCGAAACCACCTGTAGCCAATACAACTGCTTTTGCAGAAACTTTCTTAGTTTTACCAGCAATTTTTACTTCAACACCTGTCACAGCTCCATCCTTGTCTTGGAGTTTTGTAACATCTGCATTTACAAAAATTGGTACTTCACGTTCAACAAGATTGTGGTAAAGACCATTTACCAAGTAGCCACCAACAGCAGAACCATCTGCAGGACGGTGGGTACGTTTTTCACTCATACCACCAGTTGTAGTTAGGTTGCTAAGAGTGATCCCCATTCCATCCAACCAGTCAATTGCACTAGCAGAGTTATCTACAAGATAACGAAGCAATTCAGGATCGTTTGTCCCTTTACCACCTTTAAGCGTTTCTTCGTAGAATTTATCGTTTGAATCAGCAATACCTTCCGCTTCTTGGAATTTAGTCTGTGAAGCATTCATACCAGCTGATGATTTAGCCGTATTACCACCGATAACAGGCATTTTCTCCAAGAGAGCAACACTAGCACCAGCATCTTTAGCTGAGATAGCTGCCGACATACCTGCACCACCTGAACCAACAACGATAACATCGTAGCTATCTTTCAACTCAGATGGATCTGTATAAACTTTCTCAGATGCACCTGAAACAGCTTCTTCTGATGAAGAAGAAGTCGTAGATGATGAAGACGTAGCTGTCTTTTCAGACTTACCTCCACACGCCACTAAAAACAAAACAGCAAGTAGACTCATCAACAAGCCTAACCAAGCTTTCTTTTTCATATAAACCTCCAATTTTTATCTGATATTAGTATTATACAAGATTGTGAAATGTTTTTCAATCTGTTTTGAAATATTTTTCACAAACATGAACAAAAAAATGTATGATATTCGCTTCATACATTCTTAAAACTATTTACTGCCCTTGAAGAGCTAAAAAATTCTCTATTTCGGATAGCGTTGCTTGACTCCCTTTACGAAGTATTCCAGATAATTTACCCGATTTATAATAGGTTAAGCTAGGAACCGTAGCAAGACCTTGACTCTGTCGAAATTGTTGTATTTTTCCATTCGGATCCGACTCGCTATCCAAATAGTAGATAGTCGCACGTGATCGCTCTACTGCCTCTGTTAATTTCGGAACAAAATCACGACAATAAGGGCATGTCTCACGACCTATGTATAATATAAATTCTTCCTCATCTTGGACCTTTTGCTCCACTTCGTCTATCGAAATAGCCTGGTAACTCTTTACAGCCTTCACATAGTCTGATTCATTTGGCGTAGCCGCTGATTGAGATAGAAAGAAGGCCCCACCTACGACCAAAATAGCTAATAGCACTAGCAAAGAATACTTACGCCACATAATCCCTCCTCAAATACAGACAAAAAGCCCTTGTAAATAGGGCTTTTAAAATATCGATACAAATCTTAGAGCATTTTGTTGTAGAATTCTACGACAAGAGCTTCGTTGATTTCTGGGTTGATTTCATCGCGTTCTGGCAAGCGAGTCAATGAACCTTCAAGCTTTTCAGCATCGAATGATACGAAAGCTGGACGTCCAAGAGTTGCTTCAACAGCTTCAAGGATAGCTGGAACTTTGATTGACTTCTCACGAACTGAGATCACTTGACCAACTTCAACGCGGTATGAAGGGATGTCAACGCGTTTGCCGTCAACAAGGATATGACCGTGGTTTACGAATTGACGTGCTTGACGACGAGTAGTTGCCAAACCAAGACGGTAAACAACGTTGTCCAAACGACGCTCTAAAAGAAGCATGAAGTTGAAACCAAGAGTACCTTGTTTGATTTTAGTAGCTTGTACGAACAAGTTACGGAATTGTTTTTCACCCAAACCGTAAGAGAAACGCAATTTTTGTTTCTCAGCCAATTGCAAACCGTATTCTGACAATTTAGAACGGTTGTTTGGTCCGTGTTGACCTGGTACGTAGTTACGACGTGCCAATTCTTTACCTGTACCTGTCAATGACAAGCCAAGACGACGAGCTTGTTTCCAAGATGGTCCTGTATAACGTGACATAGTTATGTCCTCCTAAAATAAAATATAAAAATTATTTGTAGGAAATAACGTTTTAAGCAAACCTGATTCGTGCAGGAGGCCTTCATCGAAACAGCAACGATTACTCTTCTTGCTGACCTTCTGTTGACGAGCTTCATTTTGCCCTGCTGTTATTTCACACAAAGATTAGTATAGCACAAAAAAAAGGCTCTGTAAAGCCTTATATAGCGATTAATCCAAATAATGAATCAAAATCTTTTCTGTCAAAATGTCTGAGTAAGTATAAGATTCCACAAAGGTATTGTTTGGATCTTCAAATTCAACGATAAAGAGAGACTGATAAACCTCTACAATACGCCCCTGCTTATTCTTCTCACGCTTACGACCATTTTCAAGGGTCAACTCGACAATCTGTCCCTCATGGTCCTTAATATCTTGTTTGATTTGCTTCATTTTAGCAACATCTGTAAATGCATCACTCATTCTCTATCCATCCTCCCTCTTGGAAATACTTGCAAATTTATTGTATTCTTTTTGGAACATCAGTTCCACGGTACCACGCGCACCGGAACGGTTTTTCTCGATGATAACTTCAACCGTATTATTGGGAATACCACCGTCTTCCTGCTCACCGCGCTCATAATAATCATCACGATATAAGAAGGCAACGATATCCGCATCCTGCTCGATAGATCCCGATTCACGAATATCAGACAGAACAGGTCTCTTATCCTGACGTTGCTCCACACCACGCGACAACTGACTGAGGGCGATAACAGGAACTTTCAATTCCTTGGCCAAAATCTTCAACTGACGGGAAATCTCAGAAACCTCTTGTTGTCGGTTTTCCCGACCTGTTCCCGTAATCAATTGAAGATAGTCAATCAAGATCAAGCCCAGATTGCCCGTTTCCTGAGCCAACTTACGTGAACGCGAACGAATCTCTGTAATCTTGATACCTGGTGTATCATCAATATAGATACTAGCCCGAGCCAGGTTAGCTTGAGCCACCATGTACTTATTCCATTCTTCCTGCGTCAAATGCCCCGTACGAATAGCCCTCGAATTGATAACTCCCTCAGAAGCGAGCATACGGTCAACCAAGCTTTCTGCACCCATCTCCAAAGAGAAAATAGCAACTGTCAAACCTAGTTTTGTACCGATATTTTGTGCAATATTGAGAGCAAATGCCGTCTTACCAACCGCAGGACGAGCCGCAAGAATAATCAACTCTTCCTCATGCAGACCCGTTGTCATAGCATCAAGAGCAGGATAGCCAGTTGCAATCCCTGTAATATCCGACGTCTGCTTAGCACGAGTTTCAAGGTTGTCAAAGTTGATATTCAAGACATCATCAATCCGCTTGAAACCACTTCGACTGGCTCCCTCACTGACATCAATCAAAGCTTTTTCAGCATTGGCAATAATGTCATCTGAACCATCCGCACCCTCATAAGCCTGATTAACTGCATCCGTCAAACGGGCAATCAGTTTACGGAGATTAGACTTTTCAGCAACAATCTTGGCATAGAATTCCGCATTGGCTGCCGTCGGTACGGAACTAATGATTTCAGCCAAATAGGCCAAACCACCGATATTTTCCAAATCACCATGGTTCACTAAATAGTTACGCATGGTAGTCGCATCAATTGCCTCATTTCTATCAGAAAGAGCAATCATAGCTTTAAAAATTAGCTTATGAGCATGTTTGAAAAAATCTTCAGCTTCGATGTATTCACGAACGAAGACCAGCTTGCCTTCATCAAGGAAAATAGCTCCTAATACCGATTGTTCAGCTAGAATATCCTGCGGTTGCACCCGCAATTCATCCAACTCTGCCAAGATCTCACCTCCTCACTGGCTAGATAAATAATTAAGCTTCCTTAATACTCAAATTAATGATGCCTGTTACATCTTGATAGATTTTAACTGGTACATCAATGAGACCAATCGCACGAATTGGGTGATCCAGCTGAATATGGCGTTTATCAATCTTGATGCCAAATTGCTTGTCCAATTCTTCAGCAATTTTCTTGCTGGTAATAGAACCAAAGGTACGACCATCTGGACCAACTTTTTCGACAAATTTCACTAAAGTAGCTTCCTCAGCCAACTTAGCCTTGATAGCCTCTGCTTCTGCAATCATCTCTGCATGAGCCTTTTCCTTAGATTTTTCCTGACCACGAAGGGCGCTGATTGCTTGGTTTGTTGCTTCCTTAGCCAAATTTTTCTTGATCAAGAAATTTTGGGCGTAACCTGTTGGAACTTCCTTAATCTCACCCTTTTTACCTTGACCTTTAACATCTGCTAAAAAGATTACTTTCATATCTGTTCTCCTAATTTCCATTTATTTCTTCGCGGATTTTATCCGTCAACTTTTCACATACTTCTGCGATTGTCTGGTCATATACCTGAGCAGCAGCTAGGTTAAAGTGGCCACCTCCACCCATTTCTTCCATGATGCGTTGAACATTGATTTTACTATGACTCCTTGCAGAAATAGATACATACCCTTTGGTATTTCTTGTTACAACGAATACCGCCTCAATTCCTGCCATATCCAATATTGTATTGGCAGCCTTACTCGGAATAATATTATCGTATTCTTTAGTATCATCTGCACACGCAATAACAACATTGGACTCAATTCTCTGCCCACTTAAAATCAGTTCATTGATTTGACGATATTCCTCAAAATCTGTCGCAGCAATCTGCTGGATTTCCAAGCTATCGCTACCACGAGTCCGCAAGTAACTAGCCACATCAAAAGTACGACTAGTCACACGAGAGGTGAAATTTTTTGTATCAAGCATAATCCCAGCCATCAATAAACTAGATTGAATGCGATTAAGCTTATGGTGTTTATCATTCTGGAACTGAATTAATTCCGTTACTAACTCACTCGCAGAACTAGCACCACTCTCTATATAAGTCAAAACTGCATTATTTGGGAAATCTGTATCGCGACGATGATGATCAACCACCACAACCTGGGTAAATTGTTCATAGAAATCCTTATCCAAAGTCAAGCCAATCTTTGAATGATCTACCATGATTAACAACGACTGGAAAGTGACCATCTTCATGGCTTCCTCAACCGTTAGCAAATTAGAACAATTTTCATCACTCAACTTCTTGATAGCACGTGCAATATCTGGTGCCATTTCATCTGGATTATACACCGTATAGGCATTGTTCATAATATTTTGAGCAAAGTACTGCATGCCGACCGCGGATCCAAGCGCGTCCATATCTAAATTACGATGTCCCACCACAAAAACAGCATCAACCGATTTGAGTTTATCTGATACAGCAGTCATCATAGCACGAGTCCGCGTACGTGTTCGTTTAACGGAAGAAGCCGAGCCACCGCCAAAGAAAAGTGGCTGTTTACTCTCATCATTTTCCTTGACCACAACCTGGTCTCCACCACGAACCTCAGCCATATTGAGATTTTGGAGCGCAACCTGTCCGATTTGGTGATGATTTTCATTACCATACGCCAATCCCATACTCAAAGTCAAACCTAAATCTAACTTTTTAGCCTCCTCGCGGAACTTATCAATAACTGAAAACTTATTCTCTATCAATTTTTCTAACACAGCATAATCTGTAAAGAAATAGAATCGATCCATTGTGCCGCGTCGATAGTAGATACCGTAATCATGGCAAAATTCCGAAACAAATTGAGCCAAGAAGGAATTAACTTGGCTAATTTGAGAATCAGTTACAGCATCCTCAAGCTCATCATAGTTATCAACTGAAATAATCCCTATAACAGGACGGCTTCCGATCAAACTATTTGTCGCTGAATACTCTGTCGACGCATCAAAAAAGTAAAATAACCCTTGATCAAAATCAACGTTAACAGCGTATCTCTTGCCTGAAAAGTTTGCATAAATTCGCTCCTCATCCAGACCAACGTCAATAATTTCACGTAGTTTTTTTTGATCAAACTCACCATTTTCTTGAGCAAAAATCAGCTCAGCAAAGGGATTAAACCATTCTACCTGATTACTATCTGGTCGAACTTTGATAACTCCCACTGGCATTTTATCCAAGAGCATCATCAAACCAGAATTGGCCTGATTATTGAGATATTCAATCTGTTCTAGCTCACTAAATTCATAAGAATGTTTTTGATAAATAAACAGCGCAATCAACACCAGTAGGCTGATGAGTAGCGCAAAAACTGTACTGGCACCAATTGGAAAAAATCGGTGGACAAGAGCCACCAACCCAAATAAAATGACACCTATCATGACAAAGTGAATTGTCGAAAATCGAAATCTTTTCATCACTAACCTCTGCCTGCCATTCTACCATAAATTCAGTAAAAAAGCTACTTTTCACATGATTTTAAAGTAGTTGACATATAGCTGACATACAGCGAAAAGAACAGCCTTAGTGACTGTCCTTTGATTTGTTTTTAGAAATGGAACGACTGCGTCCTTCCAAGTAGACCATGAGAATGGATATATCCGCTGGATTGACACCGGAAATCCGACTAGCCTGGCCAATAGTTTCTGGTGAAATCAGCTTAAATTTTTGGCGAGCCTCGGTCGCAATGGAGTCAATATCATCCCAGTCAATGTCGGCTGGAATGCGTTTTTCTTCCATACGTTTCATCTTCTCCACCTGATCCAAGGCCTTGGCAATGTAGCCCTCGTACTTGACTTCTGTTTCAATCAATTCAATGGTCTTGGCGTCCAAGTCCTCTGCTGCTGGGCCGATAAAGGCTACCGCATCTGCGTAAGTCACATCTGGACGACGCATGAATTCCTTGGCAGTCAGAGCGTCTGTCAAGGGCTTGAAGCCCATAGCTACGACTTTTTCGTTGGTTTCCTTGATTGGCTTGAGTTTGATAGACTCCAAGCGTTTCATTTCATTGTCAAATTGGTTTTTGTGAATCTGGAAAACCTGCCAGCGCTCATCATCCACCAAGCCAACCTGACGACCGATTTCCGTCAGTCGCATATCGGCATTGTCATGACGCAGAATCAAGCGGTATTCTGCCCGACTGGTCAAGAGGCGGTAAGGCTCCACCGTTCCCTTGGTTACCAGGTCATCAATCATAACACCAATGTAGCCGTCGCTTCGTTTCAAAATCAGCTCAGGCTTGCCCTGCACCTTGAGGGCTGCATTGATACCAGCGACAATTCCCTGACCTGCTGCTTCTTCATAACCTGATGTTCCGTTGGTCTGACCCGCTGTAAAGAGCCCTGAAATCTTCTTGGTTTCAAGCGTTGCCCGCAACTGATGAGGCATAACCATATCGTACTCAATGGCATAGCCTGTCCGCATCATTTGGGCATTTTCCAAACCTTTAATGGAGTGGATCAAGTCCTGCTGCACATCTTCTGGCAGACTGGTTGACAGCCCTTGGACATAGATTTCGTCTGTATTGCGACCTTCTGGCTCTAGGAAAAGCTGGTGGCGTTCCTTGTCGGCAAAACGGACAATCTTATCCTCAATAGAAGGGCAATAACGGGGACCAATCCCCTTGACAATGCCCGAAAACATAGGTGCCCGATGAAGATTGCTGTTGATAATCTCATGGCTGGTCGCGTTAGTATAGGTCAACCAGCAAGGAATCTGATCCTGCAAATAATCCTCGTCCTTGGACAAGAATGAAAAGTGATTTGGCTTTTCATCGCCTGGCTGAATCTCGGTTTCTTCGTAGTTAATGGTACGAGCATTGACACGCGGTGGTGTTCCTGTCTTGAAACGACCGATTTCAAGTCCCAATTCTTTCAGATTATCCGCCAGCGTGATAGAAGCTAAGCTATTGTTAGGTCCTGACGAATACTTGAGGTCACCGATGATAATCTCACCACGCAAGGCTGTACCCGTCGTCACCACAACTGCCTTGGCTGAAAATTTCTGGTTGGTAGCCGTGCGGACACCGATAACCTTGCCGTCTTCCACTAAAATCTCATCAATCATGGTTTGACGCAGGGTCAGATTTTCCTGACGCTCCACCGTCCGCTTCATCTCTGCTGCGTATTCTGCCTTGTCAGCCTGAGCCCGCAAGGCACGTACGGCTGGACCCTTGCCCATATTGAGCATTTTCATCTGAATGTAGGTCTTGTCAATGTTGCGCCCCATTTCGCCACCCAGGGCATCAATTTCTCTTACCACAATCCCCTTGGCAGAGCCACCAATGGAGGGATTACAGGGCATAAAGGCCACCATATCCAAGTTAATAGTTGCAAGCAAGGTCTTACAGCCCATGCGACTGGCTGCCAAACCAGCTTCTACACCCGCATGCCCCGCACCGATCACGATAACATCGTAGTTTTCTGCAAATGTGTGTGTCATATTGTTTTCTCCTTCATATTCATGATGTGTTTGACTTGCCCATTCCAGTTTGGCAATTCTTGAGCCAGAAAAGCTGGTACGACATCTAGGTTGACAAGGCTGTCAAGTTCAATCCATTCACAAGCTTGTTTCAACTTCCCTTCAATCATCTCCTTGGGCAATTCTCCAATAGGCTCAACGATAAAATGAAACTCGATATTGTGAAAATCTACGCCTTCATGTGTAAACTGATTTTCAACGACAAAAGCTAGCTGGTTGACAAGGCTGTCAATTCCTAATTCTTCTCTGACTTCTCGAATAACCGCATTTTGTGCCGTCTCGTTGACTGCTATTGCACCGCCAATGGTATAATAACGCCCCTTAGAGTCCTTGGTGAGAAATATTTTTCCGTCTTTTATAATCAATGCCGTCGCCCGAACACCGAAGATTTGATTGTCAATTCTAGTCCTAAAATCCATTCTTCCTTCTCTTTTCTAAAATTTCTTCTAGATATGGAACTAAATTTTTCTTATTTTCATCGCGACTAGTAAACCATATAAAATCAGTATGCTCTTCTGGATCAAGAAGAATGGTTTTGGGCTGTTCAGGAAGTGTTACTTCATAGACCAGCCTTGTAAACATCGCCTCTTTCTCTTCATCAAACTGACTATCTTCATGGATAATGGTCAGATTTTCCTTGACTATCGAAATGCCTGTTTCTTCATAGCATTCTCGAACAGCAGCATCACGAGGCAATTCATTCTCCTCGACACGCCCCCCTGGAATATCCCAATATCGAGGAAAGACATTGGGCTTGCCACGCTTGATTTGTGAACGCTGAATAATCAGGTGACTGTCTGCAACAGTCAGTAAAACATGGGAAATCAGTTTGACAGGCATGGTTCCTCCTAATCTCACAAAAAATAGCCAAAACTCTCGAAAACTGCAGGACAAAAAAGCCTACAATTCCCATGAGCTTTGACCATCATGATGATGCGACCATTTAGCCTAACATAATATTCTTATAACTTCAATTTAATTTAAATTTTTCAGTTTGTTCATTTATTTTTTTTAATAGAGTCAGCATTTCCTCACTATTAAATTCTTGAGACGCTCCATTAACATAGTCATCAAGTCTATCACGATAATATAAGATATCTCGAATAATATTTTTAGTTTCAATTTCCCCTAAATTTCTACCAAACATAGGTTCAATATTTCTAAAAAAATATCTATAGTATGAAAAAATGACAGATAATCCAGTCACAATAATAATTAGTGAAGTTATTACTATAGTTGCATACATATCTACATCATCTCTTGAAATAATAGAAAAAAATGGAGATAAAATTGCTACCATGCTTACTTGTATTATGCCAGAAAGAACAAATTGCTTTTTTGCATGGAAGCTATCATTATTATTATTAATTTCATCAATCAAGTTTTCCAATCGTGAATAAACACTTCCAGAAGGGATACTCTGCGAAATTTTTTGTTTAATATTATAAAGATGTTTTTTATACTCTGATTTACTATATTTACTATCTTGAATTTTCCATAACGGATCTAAAGTAAACTTTTTTATTATATATATCAAAATAAAAAATAGCATAGTAGGTAAAATATTCCACAAACCATCTAAGAATGGAAGTTGTAATGTACTCTTCGTAATTAAACCATCAACAAGTTTTTGTAACTGAGCACCAACCAATAAGAGTGGAATAATAGCTATAAAAGATAAAATAAAATAAGATTTAGAATGTTTATCAAACTTTTCCTGCTGGAATTCTTTATTGATTATTTCAAATACTTCATTATAAAACTTACTAGCTAAATTATTGTATACTTTATACTTTTCCTTTGCTGACATAAAAGTAAAATCCTTTCATCCTAAATATACTGACAAGCAACCCCATCCTTGTAGGCCATGTCGATCATGCCACCGCCCAGACACTCTTGACCGTCGTAGAAAACAACGGCTTGGCCTGGTGTGATGGCTCGTTGTGGCTCTGCAAAAATAACTTCTGCCTTGTCACCTTTTACCTTGACAGTTACTTGACTATCTGGTTGACGATAGCGGAATTTAGCTGCACACTCAAGTGTGAATTCTTCAGGCATATCACGTGTAAAGTGCACTTGACTAGCCTGTAAAGAAGTTGACATCAAAGACTCATGATAGAAACCTTGACCGACATAGAGGATATTTTTTGACAGGTCTTTTCCGACAACAAACCAAGGCTCATTGTCCCCACCGATTTGTCCTCCGATACCAAGCCCCCCCCGCTGGCCAATGGTATAGTACATGAGGCCTGTATGCTCTCCCATATCACGACCGTCCACCGTCATCATCCGACCGGGCTGGGCTGGCAAATACTGCCCTAAAAACTCTTTGAAGTTCTTTTCACCGATAAAGCAAATGCCTGTCGAATCTTTCTTTTTAGCGGTTGCCAAGCCTGCTCGCTCTGCTATTTCCCTCACCTGAGGCTTTTGTAAATGGCCGAGCGGAAACATGGTTTTCTGCAGCTGTTCCTGTGAGAGTTGGCTGAGGAAGTAGGTCTGGTCCTTGCCATTGTCTGCCCCACGCAGCATATGGACAGTGCCGTCCTCGTCGCGTGATACCTGAGCGTAGTGACCTGTCGCCACATAGTCCGCACCCAAGTTCATAGCGTAATCCAAGAAAGCCTTGAACTTGATTTCCTTGTTACACATGACATCTGGATTGGGCGTCCGTCCTGCCCGATACTCTGCTAGGAAGTACTCAAATACGCGATCCCAGTACTCTTTTTCAAAGTTGACAGAGTAGTAGGGAATGCCGATCTGGTCTGCCACTGCAGCCACATCCTTGTAATCTTCTGTTGCTGTACAGAAGCCATTTTCGTCCGTGTCGTCCCAGTTTTTCATGAAGATGCCGATCACATCGTAGCCCTGCTCCTTGAGCAAGAGAGCCGTAACCGATGAATCTACACCGCCACTCATACCGACAACAACACGGGTTTTAGAATTGTCAATTGACATAATCTTCTCCCATCTTTTCGTAGAAATAACGATTTGAAGGTCGTATTCCAAAATTTGATTATCCAAAAACGATTGACGATTTTGAACAACTTGTATTATACCATACAAAAAGGGTAAGCGATAGAATTTTAACATAAGAAAACACATTCATCTAGGCATATTCTCTAACCGGAAAATTTGATATAATAGTACCAAGAAAAACGTGAGGATTACTATGACAAACTTAAAATTTCAGTCGGTCTTTGATATTATTGGACCTGTTATGATTGGTCCATCTTCTAGTCACACAGCTGGTGCGGTCCGAATTGGGAAAATTGTGTCTTCCATCTTCGGCGATAAGCCGACAGAGGTGGAATTTCAACTCTACAATTCCTTTGCCAAGACCTATCGTGGTCACGGTACGGATGTAGCCTTGGTAGCAGGTATTCTGGGCATGGATACGGATGATCCCCGCATTCCTGACTCTCTTGATATTGCAAGAGAACGAGGCATTAAGGTTTACTGGCGTGTCAACAAGGACAGCAATACCCCACATCCCAATACCACCAGAATCATCATAAAAAACGATAAAAAATCCATCTCAGCCACAGGCGTTTCCATCGGTGGGGGAAACATTCAAGTAACAGAGCTCAACGGCTTCTCTGTCAATCTCAATATGAATACGCCAACTATTATTATTGTTCACCAAGATGTCCCTGGTATGATTGCGAAAGTGACCGATGTTCTTTCTAAGTATGACATTAATATCGCTCAAATGAACGTGACACGTGAAAAAGCTGGCGAGAAAGCCATTATGATTATCGAAGTGGATGCTCGCCAATGTGAAAATTCTATTGCAGAAATTGAAAAAATTCCACACCTGCACAATGTAACCTTCTTCAACTAGAAAGAGAAAGACATGTTTTATACTATCGAAGAATTAGTTCAGCAAGCAGACAACTTTTCTGGTAATGTAGCTGAACTCATGATCACGACTGAAATTGAGTTGACCGGTCGTAGCCGCGAAGAAATATTGACAATTATGTCAAGAAACTTGACAGTTATGAAAGCCTCCATCGTAGATGGACTTACTGAAAGCAAATCCGTATCTGGTTTAACAGGAGGCGATGCTGCCAAGTTAGATGCCTATATGAAATCTGGTAAAACCCTGTCAGATTCCGCTGTCCTATCCGCCGCAAGAAATGCTATGGCCGTTAATGAATTGAATGCTAAAATGGGCTTGGTCTGTGCCACTCCGACAGCAGGATCTGCAGGCTGTCTACCAGCTGTGCTAGGAGTTGCTATTGAAAAGCTCAATTTGACAGAAGAACAGCAACTTGACTTCCTATTTACAGCTGGAGCCTTTGGACTAGTTATCGCCAACAACGCCTCCATCTCAGGTGCAGAAGGAGGCTGTCAGGCAGAAGTCGGATCTGCCTCTGCTATGTCTGCCGCAGCCCTGACACTGGCAGCAGGTGGAACTCCCTACCAAGCCAGCCAAGCCATCTGCTTTGTCATCAAAAATATGCTGGGTCTGATTTGCGATCCCGTCGCTGGTCTGGTAGAAGTCCCTTGTGTCAAACGTAATGCAATGGGAGCAAGCTACGCCATGGTAGCTGCCGATATGGCACTAGCAGGTATCGAATCCAAAATCCCCGTTGATGAAGTCATCAACGCTATGTACCAAGTGGGATCTGCCCTACCAACCGCCTTCCGTGAGACTGCCGAAGGAGGCCTGGCTGCCACACCGACGGGTCGTCGCCTTGCTCAAGAAATTTTTGGGGAAGATTGACAATAATGTAAACCAAAAAGGACCCTAACGGTCCTTTTCTTATTGTTTCGTGAATGTTAGTTTCTCTAAGGTTGTATCATTGGCATCAATTTCTGTCAAAGTAAGAGTTAGACCATTCAAGGTATAACTATCTGCTTCGCCATCAATGTAGGCAAGTTTTTTATCTAAATCAAAGATAACTTGTTCAATATCTTGATCTCCGTCTTTGTCAACTTCTGTCAAGGTTGCTTGATTCCCTTTTACAGTCAACGTGTAGGTGGCATTTCCAGATGCTGCTGTATAAGTACCATCTAGCTCAGAGGTGTCAACTAACTTTACACCGTAACTTGTTGCTAGTTGACTAGCAGAAGTTGTATTTACTGATGAGGCTGATGATGCATTAGCTTGTGCTATTACCTGTTGATTGTCATCATCATCTGCAATTCCAACTTGTTGCTCAATTTGATCTCCTAATGCCTCTAGTTTATTTTCATAGACTTCTGCTGCGACAAAACCAGCCGTCACAAGTGCCAAGGCACCTACCGACAATAAGATAATCGATTTCTTACTCATGCCTGTAACCTTCTGTTTGACTGCTTCCCAGACACCTGTTTTCTTATTTTCTGCCACTTCAATAATTTCTTGTTGTTGATTGTTATTTTCCATTTTGTATTCCTCTGATTAAATCTATTTCTCAGCTCTTGCTGATAAGTCTATTATAGAGGATAGGTTTTAACACTTTAGAGAAACATTCTAAACAAATTCTAAACACTTATAAATTAATCATTAAGACGATATCCTGCTCCCCAGACAGTTTCAATCAAATCCGATCCCAATTTATCTCGGAGCCGATTGACATGAACAGCAACTGTCGCACTATCTCCAACATAGTCATATCCCCAAATCTTCTCAAATAAATGTTCCTTAGAGAATACTCTGTTTGAGTGTTTTGCTAGATAAACAAGTAATTCAAATTCGCGATTGGGCAATTTGATTTCCTGACCATCCAAAGTCACCTTCCAATTATCCAAGAAAATAGTCATATTCCCAACTGTTAATTCATTCTGATCATTATCCTTTTGAAAACGCTGGTAGCGAGCCAAATGAGCCTTTACACGCGCCACCAACTCCATAGGATCAAAAGGTTTGCTGATGTAATCATCCGCTCCCAAGCCTAGTCCTCTCACCACGTCCATGGTTTCTTGCTTGGATGTAACCATCAAAATAGGGAAATCCACCTTATCCCGTAAATCACGACAAAGATCGTAGCCAGTTCTATTTGGGAGCATGACATCCAGCATTAAAAGAGCATAATCCTCTTTTTTGAGTTGGTCCTCTACAAGACCACCGTCATGTACCAAATCTACTTGGTAGCCCTGCATTTCCAGATAATCTCGCTCCAAATAAGCAATCTCTACATCGTCTTCTGCGATTAAAATCCGTGTCATTTCATATCCTTTCTAGGTAATCTAAAGATAAATCGAAGACCTGGAGTTGCCTCAACAGATACCTGGCCGTCCAGTCTCTCCATAATATTTTTTACAATCGCTAACCCCAGACCATGGCCTTCTACTTGCTGTCTGGTATCGTCTGCCCTGTAAAATTCTTCAAAAATCAAGTCAAGTCTATTCTTTTCTACGCCTTTTCCGTTATCTGTAAAAGTCCAAACAACTTCTTGCTCCTGCATTTGTCCAGTAATACTGATTATCAGGGGCTTTACAGCAGCATATTTTCGTGCATTGTCCACCAGATTATCTAGAATTCTACGAAATTGAATTGGATCAATCTCAACTGGCAATCCATCCGATACTTCCAAACTAAACCGAATGTCCTCATCTACTAATTCCTCAGTTTTCTCTCTTACATAGGACTGTAAAAAGATAGCCAAATCAAGCTTGACTTTATCAAATGGCATTTTATCTGTCTGCAATTGTGAAAAAGCAAATAATTTTTCCAACAATTTCTCCATCACCTGAGATTTTTGATAGATAACAGTCAAATACTGATTACGTTTTTCATCCGTATTGGCAATACCATCCAAAATTCCCTTGGCATAGCCTTTTATTGAAGTCAAGGGTGTCCGCAAATCATGTGAAATATCCGCAACCATCTGGGTTCGATTTTGTTCATACAGTCGATTTTTCTCACGGGCATCTAACAAAGAAGTCTGCATTTGATTGAACCCTTGGGTCAATTCTTCAAATTCCTTATCACCTTGATAGGTCAGAGGTACTGTATAATCTCCCTGCTGGATACGTTCTACACCGCTGTGCAATTCCTCCAGAGGACGCATGATAACCCCTAGGAGACGGCGAGTAAAGAAGAAGTTAAGCACCACTACGACCACGATACCTATTCCACCAACTAACAAAAGCTGTATCAGGAAGGCTTGAAATTCTTGGCTTTCTTGCTGGTCTTCCAAATCTTCTAACAAGGCATATAAATAATAAACTTGCCCATCCGTGGCGAGTTTACGGCTAATCACAATTTCTCCATCTACATAGGAGGTGTGAGTGGTTGATGATACTGTCACTCCCAATATCTCATCCGCATCATCTTTCAGATTTGAAAAGACAGCCTCACCATTACTTTCTACATAGAGTCGTGCATCATTCGATGCTAACTCATCTGCCAATACTGCAAAATCTGATCCCGAAAACTTTTCCAAACTCTGTTGACTACTTGCTGTCTTCTGGCTAGTGGACTGCCATGTTTCTTGGTTACGATAAATACTATTAACCACATAAACACTTACCCCCAGCATCGAAACCAAGGAAAAAATAAGCATGATCATATTTAATCGAAAAATTCGTTTTTGTAATTTCATAGTTCTTCTTTTCTAGTCAATTTTTTCACAATTATAAACAAAACAACCCTATCTGTAAAGCTAGACAACTTTCAACAATAGAAAAAAGTCTAGCATCGTGCTAGACCTCTTCTAATTTATCTTAGTACCAACCATTTGCCAACCAGAAAGCCTTGGCTGCAGACCATGAACCATAGCGACTAGCAACATAAGCATCTGCTACACGCTCTTGGTTTTCTGGTGAGTAATCACCATTCAAGTAAGTATTTGTCAACTGGTAACGACCAATGTAGATACCGTTACGGGCATCATAGCTACCGCTTGATTCCTTCATTGCAATCCATTCTTTTGCTGCTGCATCTTCAGCACTCAAGTTTGAAGAATAGCTGCTAGTTGTTACTGTTGCAGTAGAAGTTGATGTTGATTGAGTTTGTTCAACTGAACTCTCTACTGCCTTCACTGTCACATCACCCAATTCGATAACTTGACCGACATGGATAAAATCTAAGTTGGTAATCTTATTCTGCTCTGCTAATTTTTCAACAGTAGTATTGTATGTTTCAGCAATTTCAGACAGGGTATCACCAGACTTTACAGTATAGGTTTCTGCACTGACTACACCCGCAGTTAAAAGGGAGATTCCCGCTACCAAACCAGCAATAGTTGTTTTTAAGTTTTTCTTTAATGTAATGTTCATAATAGTCACATTCCTTTCTGTCATGTGTCTATCATACCCTCTAACTATTACCTAGACTTTGTGAAATTGTTACAAATATTACAGACAAATTGAGATTAGACGATAAAAACGCTATTTCTAGCGTTTTTTACTCATTTTTTCAATATAAATAAGAGTCCAGCTAAAGCTAACATAACTAAAATTACTAACGTATCTGCTAACTTCCATTCCAAAATCCGATACTTGGTTCTCCCATCTCCGCCTTGATACCCACGCGCCTCCATCGCCGTCGCAAGAGCATCTGCCCTCTTAAAACTTGATGTGAATAAAGGAATCAAAATAGGAATAACTGACCTTACCTTCTGAATAAGATTTCCCTCATTAAAGTCCACCCCACGAGCTCTCTGAGCATTCATAATCCGAGTGGTATCATCCATCAAGGTCGGTACAAAACGCAAACTCATGGACAACATCAAACCAATTTCATGCACAGGAACTTTAAATTTCTTCAAAGGTGCAAGACCTGATTCAATACCATCTGCCAAGCTAAGGGGTGTCGTCGTCAAGGTCAATAGGGTTGAGAAGAAAATAATCAAAACAAAGCGAACAAAAATAATCGCCGCCTGTTGCAAACCCTCAACTGATAATTTAAAAATCCAAAACTCCCATAAAAGTGTCGCTCCAGGTGTAAAGAAAACCTGAAAGAAAGTTGTAAATAGAATAATTCCTATCATCGGTTTCAAACCATTAATAAAAAATGATAAGCGAATACGAGATAAAACAACCATTCCTAAAACAAATGCTATCAACAAGGCATTGGTGACCAAATTATTGGCCCAAAAAATCATCAATAGAAATCCAAACATTGCTAAAAGCTTACTTCTTGGATCCAAGCGATGAATAATTGAATCCCCAGGAATATAGCGACCTAAAATTAATTTATCCATGTGTCACCATCCCCGTAAATTCTTCAATTGTAATAGGAAGACGTTCAAATACAAAGCCTCTTCTCTCCAAATTAGCTGCAAATTTAGTAATCTTAGGTACTCCCAACTGAATACTCTCTAAAAAATCTACCTCTTGAAAAATATCGACTGGTTTACCAGAACGGACCAGCTTTCCCTTTTCCATAATGTAAACAAAATCAGCATAGTTAGCCACATCGTCCATCAAATGAGTTACCAAAACGATTGTCATGCCTGATTCATGAAGCTTTTTGAAAATATCCATCAATTCCTGACGACCCGCAGGGTCCAAGCCAGCTGTTGGTTCATCCAAAACTAAGATACTTGGTTCCATTGCCAGAATCCCAGCAATAGCCACCCGACGCATTTGACCACCAGATAGTTCAAAAGGACTACGCTCAAACAAGCTTTCATCAATTCCAACCAAGGCCAACTTTTCACGCGCAATCGTTTCAGCCTCTTCCTGAGAAACTCCGAAATTTTGTGGACCAAAAGCAACATCTTTCAAGACCGTTTCATCAAACACTTGACTTTCAGGAAATTGGAACACCAGCCCCACTTTCTTCCTTACTTGCTTAATATCCTTATTTTCAGACGTCGCTGTAATCACAACATCATCAATGACTACTCTTCCTTCTGTTGGTACATTTAATCCATTCAAGAGTTGTAAAATCGTTGATTTGCCCGAACCCGTATGCCCAATAAGGGCCGTGTAAGAGCCATCAACAATCTCCAAATCCACACCAAAAAGCGCACGCCCCTCAAAAGGAGTGCCAGCTTGATAGGTATAGCTTACTTCTTGGAGATCAATTCCCATAAAGTTTCCTCTAATTCTTCCTCTGTAAAATAGCGGAGCGGTAAATCAAGTCCAGTCTGGCGCAAAGATGAAGCCAGTTCTGTCGTAAATGGTCTATCCAAGTCTAAATCTACCAAATCTTCTCGCATAAATAGTTCATTTGGAGTGCTAATTGATTCAACCTGTCCATTTTTCATCACGATAACTCGGTCACTCAATGCAACCTCATCCAAATCATGTGTTATAGAGATAACCGTCATACCATGACGATCCTTAATTTCACGGACAATCTTAATCAAGTCGAGACGACCTTCTGGATCCAACATAGACGTAGCCTCATCCAAAATAATAATTTTTGGACGCAAGGCAACCACTCCAGCAATCGCCACCCTCTGCTTCTGACCACCAGATAAACGAGCAGGCTCACGTGTTTTGAAATCAGTCATTCCAACTAATTCCAAAGCTTCGTCAACTCGACTACGCATCTCCTCCAAAGGGATTCCCTGGTTCTCTAAACCAAATGCAACATCATCTTCAACTGTGGCACCCACAAATTGGTTATCTGGATTTTGAAAAACCATACCAATCAAGCGTCGCTTATCCCATACATTATCAATGGTTAAGGCATCACCGTCAATATAAATATCACCTGATTCAGCTTCCAACAAACCATCAATCAAACGAACTGTTGTTGATTTACCCGAACCATTATGTCCAATAATAGACAACCATTCTCCCTGTTTCACGTGAAACGAGACATCATTTAGGGTATAGCGCTCATCCTCTTGGTCGTATTTATATTTAAGATTTTTTACTTCGATAATATTTGTCATCATTTAAAAGTATCTTTGAATAAGTAAGAGGCACCCCTGAAATAATCATAACCTGAATATAGGGTGAAGAAAAGTGCAATATAGAGTGTTATTTGCCCCACAACGTCCCAGTGTAAGAGCAGGAAAATAACTGCAAACATCTGTGAAAATGTTTTGATTTTTCCTGGCATGGCCGCAGCTAGAACTGTTCCTCCATTTTCCACCAAGAGTAGACGAAGACCTGTCACTGCCAATTCACGACAAATAATAATTGCAACTACCCAAGCTGGGGCAAATCCAAGCTCTACAAGCATGATAAACGCTGTCATCACCAAAATCTTATCTGCCATCGGATCCGCAAATTTTCCAAAGTTTGTTACAACCTGCCATTTACGAGCCAAGTAGCCGTCTAGATAATCCGTAATACTAGCTAATGCAAAAATAAGTGCTGCCAACACATGACTAATTGTTGAATCCCAAACGGTCAGTAACAAGATAAAAATTGGGATTACCAAAATCCTACCTATCGTCAATGCATTGGGAATATTTTCTTTTTTCATTCTAATACCTTTATTGCCCTTATTCAAAATTTAAAGTGACCGCCCCTGTATCGGCTGTCAGAGCTGATAGATCTAGCTTTTGACCACCTACAGTTACCTCTACTCCTTTGACAACACCAAGAACAAGTGTAGTAGAAGTCACTCCTTCTTCAATAGTAGTAGTTACTGTTGGATTATCAGGTGTTAGTGTAACGCCCCCCTCTAACAAGGTGTCAGAAAGGCTGATCCAACTCGTTGTATTTTTTGCTGTTACAGTTACTTCTAATGGATAAGTCACTGTTTTAAGGGTCGCAACAATGTTAGAACCTGATCCTGAAATAGTCACATTTTCTGTAGCGGAACTACTTGAACTCGTTGAATTTGACTGCGCCTGCTCAGTAGAACTCGTCTCTGTGCCACTACTTGCTTCAGATACAGATTGCTCAACTATACTATATGACGTTGTAGTAGGCGTAATAGATGCTCTATTTTGGAGCCTGCTATGAACAATATAAGTCACAAAAATAATTATCAAACCCGTCGCAAGTAATAAGTAAATCAACGGAAGATAAGAGTTCTTTTTACGTTTACGAACCTTATAGCTTCTTTTCAATTCTGAAGATCGGAGTTCTTCTTCTCCATCTTCATAATATTTCACTAAACTATTGGTCTCGTAAGCATCCAGTAGGACATCTGCATCTAATTCCAAAGCCTCAGCATATGCTCTTAAAATAGAATGAACATCATCTGAGTTTGCAATAAAATCAAAATCATTGTACTCAAGTGCCTGCAAATATTTAGCTTGGATTTTTGTTATCCGTTGCAAATCAACGAATGTCCAACCCCGTCCTTCTCTAGCTGTTCTAAGTACTTCCCCTATACTCTTTTGTCTCATAATACCCTCTCTCTATCGCTCATCATGTACAGTATACTATTCTAACAAAATTCCAAGGAAATTTCGACGGGTTGCGCCCACTTATTTTGGAAAAATCGTGAAATCTGTCATATCACAGTGATCAATAAAGCGACGACCTGCCTCTCTGATGTCATCTAACTGTAGTTCCTGTATCATTTGAGGTATATCAAAAACATTTTCATATTCTGAATACTGAGAAACAAAGTGACTAGCTGTAAACTCAAGAGAATTTAAGCTACGAATAAAATCTCCATACATCTCGTTTTTCAACAATTGTAAATGATCCTCTGTCACATCTGCATCATCCTCAAATTTCCTAAGTGCTTTCATCAGTATACTAGAAAGCGTAATGGGTTCTTGAGTATCTCCCGAGATAATCAAATAGTGGTACTCAGGTGTAACCTCTAATTGGAACTGGAAAGAAGAATCAATTTTTCCCTGCTCGTACAACTGTTGGTATCGTTTTGAAGTCCAACCAAACAACATGGCAAATAAAAATTGTAAACTGAGCCGATATTTCTGAATAGTCTCCTTATCAACCTCGTCATTTCCCCGTAAACCAACAGCCAATTTTGGGGTAGATACTTCAAATTGTTCTGAGAGATGCTCCTGTATCGGCAACTTTTGGACACCTGCCAATTCAAACGACTGAGCTGGATTATCCATCTGAGCTACTTGATAACTTGAAATTTGTTTCCAAACTGCCTCTAAATCAAAATTACCAATAACGAATAAATTCATGTTACTTGGATGATAAAACACATCAAAATTCTCATGTAAATCATCCGCAGTAATTGCAGCAATTGATTCAACTGTCCCTGCTATATCATAGGCCAAAGGACTTTCTGGATAAAGCGATGATAAAATTCCCGTAAACAAGCGATAATCTGCATCATCTTGATACATCTCAATTTCTTGTTCAATAATCCCCTGTTCTCTTTCTACATTGTCTTCTGTAAAATACGGTTCTCGAACAAAAGATTGTAAAAGTGATAGAGACTCCAATACTTTCTGAGTCGTTGAAAATAAGTAACTAGTCTGTCTAAAACTGGTATAAGCATTTGCGCTTGCTCCCAATTTAGCAAACTCATTCATAATATCCTCTTCATTCTCAGTTTCAAACAGCTTATGTTCTAAAAAGTGTGCAATCCCTGCAGGATAAACAACACTATTACCATTAGCCAGTGTAAATCGAGTATGAATACCCCCAAAATTGGTCGTTAGAATTCCATATGTCTCATGAAATTCTATTTTAGGGAGTAAAACAACTGTCAACCCATTGTCAACTTTCCCATAAAAGACAGATTCTTTCATGTAAGGATACTTCTTCTCAATTAACTTCATTCTTCTGTCCCCTCCATAAAGTAAACAGCCTGTAAATTAATCATCTGTCCTACTCGAATGACATCGTCTATTGATACCGATTTGATAGCCTCAATCCAATCTAGCCAACTTAAATTTCTATTTCCTAAGGTAACTTGATTATATACTTGTTCTATCAAATTATTCTGCCTATCCTGAGCCAAGGTTGCTGAATGAATCAACATGTTTTTTGTCAACTCTAATTCTTCTTCTGTAAATTTACCACATTTTAAATCAAGTAGTTGTTTACTAATTAACTTCATTACCCTGAGTCTATTTTCGCGGCTAATTCCAGCATAGACCTTCAGCATTCCTGAAAAAATAGAGACCTGACTTCCAATTGTATAGGCCAAACTTTCTTTCTCACGAACATTCATAAATAATTTCGAATGAGAGAAAGCACCTAGTAGACCATTAAATACCATCAAAGCTGGATAGTTTACATCGTTGTAAACCACCTGTAAATGATATGCCAATTCCAAAATGGACTGCCTTGCCTGTTTACGCTCGATTTTTTCTTGCGTTATGTTTGAGTATTCCTGATGATATTCTAACTCTAATTTTGGATTTCTATAAGTAAAACCAAAATCTTCAAGTTTTCTTTTGACTTGCTCTCTGTCAACCTTCCCTAAGACAAATATATCAATTTTATCCATACGCAATATATTCCGATAAATCTGAAAGGTTGATTCTGCTGTTTCTTTTTCAACCAAATCAAGCCTACCGACGCGTGGAATTTGAAGAGAGGGATCTTTATAAAAAAGCTTACTCATTTCAACATCTGCATGATAAAAATTATCTTCTATCTCTGACTGAAGAAAATTGATTAAATTCGTTTTTTCAACCTCGAAAATCTGACTATCAAATCCTCGCCCCTTTTTCAGTGGTCTAAATATACACGTGTATAAAAAATCAAGAATCTCTACTGTAATATCCTCATTTTCTGGCAAGTGACGAGGACTGACATATGAAATTGTCACATCTACACAGTGCACCCTACCACGTTTTGAAACTGAGGTCGAGAACTGAGCACCATACAATTCTGCCAATCTTCTCCGAACAGCCTGAGCAGTCTGAAATTCTTGGTTACCCATTTCAAAAATATTTGCAACTAACACACGACCAGCAACGGTAGCCTCACTCATTTCAGCTGCAAAGCGAATACGTATACGATTTGTCGTAAACTGATCTGTATCAATAAAATGAAGATCTACTCCCTCTTGTAATTTCATCTTCTTCCTCTTTCAAACATTGTACCTTCCATTATACCATTTTGTGATAAGGTATGCTTGGCTTTAGCATTTGGTTGCTTTACACGCCTTTTCAGTTGATTTTACTGGATTTTTGAAAAACAGTGTAAACTTTATACAGCGTTACATTTCCCTAGAAAGTGTACAAAAAGGGGAACAAAAAAAGCCTATCATTTATAGCATGATAGACTAAAAATAATGAGTTCAGCAGGCAAGGACTAGCGTATCCATTCGGTACGCTTTTTTGATTGCTGATAAGTGTATTATATCATGCTTCTACTGTTTCCTACTGTGTTTTACTGTATCCGTTCAAAAATACCATTTTGGCGAAATAGACTGCGGCGCGTGGTTGCTAATTGCTCAAAAATTTCAAAAAGGGAAAATCGTGCACGGAAGAGGGCGGCGTTGTTTATTCCCGAACAAACCCACCCCCGTTCAAAAAAAGATGGGGGTATTTCCGAATGGTCCCAAACTTAACTATCCAAGTGCTGCAGTAGTTCGCCACTACGGTACTGACCAGCGAACTCTAGCAAAGCTTCATTTTTAGCCAAGTAGTAAGTACTTTCAGCTATCCCAAGTTGTTGTGCCTGCTCTACTGATCGTAACTTGTCGGGTGATATATAACTCATGATAAGTATAGCTCGATGTCTTGGTTTAGCTATCGCGTTGATAGCTTTCAAAATCTCGTTGACCTCGTTTGGTGCCTCACGTTGCCAGCCGTGTACCTTGCCCTTGTAGTCTTCAGGGTCAAACTCAAACAGCTTTATGGTCCAATTCTCATCTACCTGTATCATGTCATGATGCAGAACTACCACCCTGCACCAGCGGGGAAACTCCTTTAGTTTTCTTTTTGCTAGTTGTTTGCTCAAGTCAACGCCCTCCGTGTGATATAATAGTTTTAGAGTTTTATTCACAGAGTCGGTACAAGCGTGCTGGCTTTTTTTGTATCCTATTCGCCGTTATACCATTCATCTTTAATAATAACAGTATCATTTGTTTTTCTGTAGTGGTAAAAGATAATATCCCCTTGCTCGGCGTATCCTGCTAGCTTTTCCAGTCGTTTCTTTATTGATTTATTCATTCGTCATCTTCCACATAGTCAAAAAATAGAATATAGTTGCCTTCTCGTGCAATGTCACTAGCCACTCGGTGCGCTTCTTCCTCTGATTGATAAGTATAATTTACTTCAGTAAAACCCTTAGTATAATCTTGGTGCTTAACCTCATAATTTCCAGACTCTAGGGGAGTTATGAAAATAAGGCCTATTCCCTGTTGATTTGTTCGCTCTTTCAATTTTTCTAGTCGTCTTTTAATTGCCTTATTCATCTAATAACTTGGCCTCCAATACTTCCAACTGTTCAACAATCTCCACCGCCTCAACTGCCTTGTATGCTGTTGTTAGGATTGTCTGGGCTGATTGTACCCTAGCGTAAGGGCTAGCGGTCTCATCTTCCATGATGTCAGTAAGCACCTTGACCGCCCTAATACTTGCCACTTGTAAAAGAGCTGTCGCTTCTTTCAGTTGCTCGCTCCTGCGTTCTCGATAAACACGCTTAAAGGTTGCGCTCTTCAAATATTCGTAACCTGTTTTGCGCGTGATGTTGGATAGTTCAGACGCTTTTGCCACATTACCAGTCAAAAGTAAGTTAGCCAAAAAGGTCTCTTGTCGTTTGTTCAGTTTGTCGGTCATAATATCGTACCACCCCCTCTAATTGTTACTTTCTGTATATGCACGAAAAGAGCCCTGGGGCTCTCTTCACTATTCATCACGGCTGGAATATTGCCACAAGGCTTTAAACTCTCCCTCTGTGTCCAGACTTTTCAGTAAAGCCATAGCCTCGTCATCTACCACCTCTAGGTTGCTGTGCACGCCATTCACTGCCATATCTGGATAGTCATCATCTAGTACGCTGTCAGCAAGTTCCATAAACTCCAGCTCTAATCTGGCTGTTTTTTCCAGTAAGCTATCAAAGCTCTCTGTTTGTTTGAACTGTTCCACGCGCTTACGGATGTATTCTTGTTCAGTCGCTTGCTGTTGTTCGTATTCGTTTAAATCATCAGGATTGTTGTAGTAGTCCTTAAAACTATCACAAATACGCTGGAATACCTTAATAAGGTCATCATCTTCCACGTACTCAACTGCTAATTGGTTATGAACTCCGCCCTGTCCGTCATTGTGGTAGCTGACTTCAATAACTGGCTGATCATAAGTTCCTGTCATATAGCCCATAAGCGCGTGACCTGCAACTTGTGCGGTGTCAAAGTCTTTGAATGTGTAGTTGAATGTGAATGTGTTTGGTGTATCTGAAAATGTTTTGTATGTCATGTCTTTATTCTCCCTAGTTGTTTGATAAATTTGGAAAGTTTCCTTATTATTTCGGCATCATCGGTCACGGTGTCGCCTCCTACTGCATTGCTAATAGTCCACTGACTGCAATATCTCGGATAAATTGGCTTTCCTGCTCTGCCGTCATATTCGGGTTGCCCTTCTTGACTTCCAACAACAGTTCTGCCAATTTGTCACTATCTGTCTGATATACCAGTTTCTTGACTGTATTCTGGAAGTGTAGTTCTAGATTTTCAATCATTGCTTCCATGCGGTCTGCAGTCTGAAACAAATTATTGACGTGATAAGCAATTTTGGCGATTGTAGCAAAGAACTTCGCCCGAGTATCTGGATGTTTGTAGAGTTCGTAAACATTCAAAGTCACGTCCTCAGCCGCAATACGATTCCCGATTTCTAAAAAGTTCTTATAGTCTGCTTCGTTCAGTTCTTCAAAATCCATGGCCATAAACTCAGCCCTTCGTTGGTCAAGTTCTGCGATGTCTTTTTCTGCTTGCTCAAAAAAATCTTGTTCGGTCATATCTATATCCTCTTTTTGTCATTTACTTATTTTTTTTACAATCCGCTTGTGTTTCCCATAAAATAATTTGATTTCCATGTTTTTTCCTCCATTTTTGGTCAGACCCCTGATACTTTTACAGGGGTAGCCACAGACCCCTGATACCGATAAACCCTTGATTTTACTGGTTTGGTACAGGGGTACAGGGGGTTACAGGGGTTTTCTTATATACATTTACTATTTTTTTGTTTTTGTACTAATTTTATATATGTATTTTATGTCTTAATTTTTTTATTTTTTCTTTTTGTCCTATAGTAACCTATGTATACCCCTGATACCACTAAACCCTTGATAATACTGGGGTTTACCAAATGCCAACCAATTGCCAACCAATTGCCAACCAAATGTCCGCATAGGTTAGGTAAGGATAGGAGAGGAGAGGAGAGTGTAAGCTAGATTAGGTCTTCGGTCTCCTCCTCAACAGATAGGTTTTGGAATTTTTCCCAATCTTCAATGGTGTATACATTCTCTTTTTCCAGATTCTGCAAAGACGTAGTAACATAAGCAACCGAATCAGCTCCATGAAGCCCTGCTCGTTTGTATATCTCTTTAACTAATAATCTATCGAACTTGTTCAACCTTTTCTTTATGGTGTTTATTTCATAAGTATCTGGTTCACGATTGAAAGAGTAATATGTTAAACCTGCTATGAATTCTTCGTCAGTTGCATCTATCAGAAATTCATCACTCATAACATCAACAGAATAACCAGTATTAGACAAAGCCATTTTTACAAATGATGGTGATGCTTCGTCAAAATCAAAGATATAGTTTTTTTCTTTTTTTGACTTTGACTCTGCTTCTAATTCTATCTCTATCTCTTTTTTTGACTCTATCTTTGATTCTAATTCTATCTCTATCTCTTTTTTTGACTCTATCTTTGATTCTATCTCTGACTCTATCTCTGTTGGACACGAGTTGGAATTTGTCAAAGATTTTTGGACATTGTCCAAACTATCTTTATTTTGTCGTTGTCCACGTTTGTAACTTGCCCAGTTTGTTTCACTCATAACCATTGCTTTGGCTTGTGTTAGTTCTGCGTTTTTGTCTTCATCAATCTGAATCAGCCCACATTTTGTAAAATATTCTATGGTCATTTCCATGTCTTCTTCAGAAACATCTAGTTTCAATGCCAATTCATCTTTGAGGTTATCAAAATAACCCTCATAGTACAAGATACAATCACTGTCAAGGCTTTCCAGTAGAAGACGCATGTATATTACTGTCATTGCGTAGCCATTAGGGGTTGTCTTTAATTTCTTGATAAAAATATTGTCAAAGAATTTCTTATCAATCTTTAACCAGAAATATACCTTAGTTTTTGCCATTGTCCACTCCCAAAAATATCAAAATATCACTGACCCTATAGAAGATTTTTCTAGTATCCTCTAGCGGTGGTTGGTATCGTCTCAGTCCGTTATCCTCCCAACGCTTCAGGGTCTTGTATTCGACATCTAGCTCATCTTTTATCTGCTGGGCAGTGATTAGCCCAAGTAACCTTGGTTTGACCTTCTCACGCGCATCCAAGTACTTACCAACCATATCCAGCAAGCCGTGAGTTAGATCCTGCTCGCTCTCTCTGCTTAGGCTAAACATCTCGGTACTTCCTCCAATCTTCTAAGTCAGCAGTCAAAAGCGCGTGTATACGCTTGTGTTCCTGGTCGTATTGCTTTTGGAGTGGTAGCACCCCTGCAAGTCGTTCCACTTCATTCTGGGGGATATAGTAGCCTCCTAGCTTGTTATCACGTCCGCCACATACTGGAATACCATAATCAACTATAAGCTGGCGTATATGCTCCCGAATGGTTCGGATGTCCAAGCCTGTCAGCCGTTCAATATCTGTCCCCGTGATAGGCAATTCCATTCCAAGCGGTAGTAGCTTGAAAACTTTGTATAGGTGTGGTGGTAGTTGGTTTTCTGTCATGCTTGCACCTCCAGCAGATTCATCCAGTCAATGATCCATTGCTTTTTCTCTTCTTGGGAAAGTGTCAAAAAGCGTTCTTCTTCCTCTTTAGGTATTTTGTTCTCTATGATGCCAATGATAAGCCCATAGAGTGCTGGGCGTTTTTCTTTGATTTCCTCAAGTATCTGGTCTAGTTTGTTCATGTTTGTCCTCCTAATTGTAGTATCTGCCCTGTGATTGAATATAAGCCCCATAGTTCGCATTTGTCAGCGGTCTGGTATCTTTACCCTCGGTCTTGATTTTAGGCTCTATATCAAGCTGAAAAGTGCCTAAACCAACGCCAAACCATAGAACCATGTTCAGCGGTGTAAAAATCGCTAGTAGGGTCAAAGCTGTTTCGATTGTCATTTCTTGCATGTCTTAGCTTCCTTTCTGGACAATTTTTTCATATGCTCAAAATCTTGTAAAGCTAGTTTCAAATACCACATCGGATTACCTGCCCCTACATTATCCTCGTAACCAGCTTTCAAGAGTAGCATCCTAGTATGTTCAATTCTTGAAACGAAACTATTTAAAGCAAGTTCAATTGCTGTCAAATCACCATATGGAACTCGAACAACATCCTCGTGAAAGTATTTCAGCATGATGCCGGTTAGATAGTGCAATGTCCATCCTGTTTCATGATCTAGCTGATATACTTTGCTGATAACAGCTTCCAGCTCTTCCGATATTGCAGCCTTTACTGGTGCATATTCATTGCTAGATGCTTCAAAATGGATTATCGTATCTCTGTTACTATCTTTCATGTGTTTTTACCTCGTTTTTTAATCTGTCTGGTCAAAGTGTCCTAGATATGCTATAATCTAGCTATAAAACATTTACTAAAACCCTTACGGCTTGCCTGCTTGTAATTTGTGTTTTAGTTCTTGGTTGAAAGGCTCTGCGGTGTGGTTATTGCTAAGCCTTTTTTGTTGTGTATTATTCTGCAGCTGTCGTTTTCACTAAAATGTAGCCCCTGTTTGCGTGGTCAGTTTCTAGTTCAATGATTTTGTAGGCTGTGCCACGGTGTTCAACGTACATAGAATTATCAAACGGCGGATGTGGATGGTAACGGATGCCAAAGGTTTTGGTAGCCTTCCCGCTTTCAAGTCCTGATGCTGTTTTGAAATCTCTGACACTCGAACTTGACACCTCTGCCCAACAGGAATATACGTCTGTCCGTATGCTGTCTACAACTTCGCCATCTTCGTTCTGCCCTGCAGTTCTGGAAAAAAATGTGATACGCTCGTTCATTCTGCTAGTGTTCACTCTGTACTGTCCTTTCTTGTTCTCACGCGCCTGCTGGTGCGTTTTTTAATGGTCTGAATACCATTGTCTTTATGTCTTGGTAAGTCATGCCAAGGTTAATCATAGCGATTGCCATGTCTTCTAGTGCCTGGTATCTGATTAGTTCTTGACTGGTTAGGCTGTCAATGCCTGTCAGACCTCCACGTTTTGCCACTAGCTGACGTTTGTTCATACCTGTTGTTCCCTTTAGCAAAAGATTCGTAACGGTGCTGTGCGCGTGTCTGGGTCTCGCTTCCCAGTTCTCTATGCTGTCGTGCAAAGTTTTCCGCTTAGGCTTTTCCAGTGCCCTCTGGTAGCGAAAGGCTGCTACCTCATCCCGCATCTCGAAGAATGCTTTGACTAGGTTTTCCTTAAAGTTTGCGACTTGCTCGGTATTTTTTAAAAACGTGATTAGCAATGTTGCTTGTTGTTCGTTTAGAATATAATCTTTTGACTGTTGCCCACTCTCCATAGCTTGGATTTTAAATCCAACCTTTCCGAAACGTTCAAAGCGTTCAAGATTTTTTCTGATTATACGTGTAACAGTGTGGTGTTGCACCTCTGCACATTCTGCCACTATGCTACTCAATGTATACGGCTCTTTCCGTCCGTCCATGTAGACTAATTCCATTGACTAACCTCCAATCACTGACACTAGCTTAGCCACTCGCTCAAGACCTGCGGTGATGTCTGCTAGATTGTCCATTTCCTGCACCTCAGCTATCTTATTTTTGATATAAGTTAAGTCGCTGATACCTGGTAAGGACTGAGTTGTCGGTTGGTCCTGAATGAGTTCGCCCTGCATGTAGTAGCCTTGTGTTCGGATTTCTTTTAAGATTTGCTTGACTGCTTTTCGGAATTCCTTAGCTTTTGGTTTGCTTGAACGCATAAGCACTTCATATAGTCCGTACTCGGTTAAAAACCACATCGTCTGCCCGCTACGAAAATTTTTCGTAGTACCTTCTAAAGGTGTACATTTTACTTTTTCATCGTCGTCTACTTTCCTCAACATCGCCTGTACATCATAGTAACCTTGACTTGTCTTTGTATACTCAATCATTTCAGCTACTTCTCTAGCCATGAATAATGGATTTTCAAAATCACCGTAAACATCTAGCGGGTGTCCGTGAAAATTATCCGTGTGGATAACTTGTAAATAGCGACTGCGGTCGTTTGTTTCATCAAAAATACTTACCTGTGTTGTCATGTTCTGTTTAACCTCTCTATAAAGTTTATTCAGCTTCTGTCTGCTCTTTGGGCTAGGGATGTTCTTCCCCTGCCACCATTTGCCGACTGTCCTAGGGTCTGTTCCTATTCGTTGACCAATAGCCACAAGATTCAGCCCGTAGCCATTGCGTAGCTCGTCAATGACTTTACTGTAGTTTCTCCTCATTGCTTGCTTACCTTTCTAACTGTAAAATAGTTCGTCAATGGTGATGTCTGGCTTAATTTCCGCGACAATGGTCTTGAGTGCTCTTTTTTCCTTGTCATTAAATGGAGTCTTGCCTGTTTCTTTGTTGTTGTATGACTGCAAAGAAATATCTAGCTTGTCCGCCATAGCTTGCTGGGTTAGCCCTAACATGACACGGTAGCCTTTGAGTTTGCTCATGCCGTTCTCCTTTCTTTGAAAAATCCCCCTCCATAGATTGAAAGTGTGAAAGGTCGTGGAGGGTGTATGCGCAATTTTATTGTGCTTGATTTGAATAATACACAATAATTCTATTCTTGTTAACTATTTTTTGATAAAATACACAAAAAAAGTGTACTTTTTTCAAATTATGGTATATAATCGCTTTTGAAAGGTCGTGAAATTATGAATAGATTGAAAGAATTAAGGCAAGAAAAAAAGCTATCTCAGAAAGAGTTAGCTAAAAAAATTGGTGTGCATTATAGAACTTTACAAAATTGGGAAAACGGAGAGAGCCAAATCAAACCAGACAAAGCCCAGGCACTTGCTGACTATTTTGGGGTAAGTGTTGGGTATCTGTTGGGGTATGAAACAAACCCTAAAAAATATGACGATGAACTTGTTCTCACAAATCCTCGAACTAGCAGAATATTTACTCACTCATACAAACAGGAAAAAGAAAAAGTAAAAGATGCGTTCGGTAACTTTGTATTAGAAAATTCACTTTTACTAACTGACCAACAGATTCAAGCATTTTCTTCCATGATTGCTGACTTACATATAGGGGCTGACTACAAATATTTTGGTCAATCAATACAAAAAGATGGACTATTTGAGCCTGTCGCTGACCTTGACGGCGTGCTAGAACAAATGAAAAAAGATGGCTACAATTCCATTTTTCCCGAAGACTAACCCACGCACCTAGGAGCCTCCCAGGCACGTTCAAACACTCCTCTGGTATATTTACCCTGCAAGGAAATTCTTCAACATTGAAGAATTCGGAACTGCATAGCGATGTGGTAGAGGGCTGTGTTTCCCAAATGTGACAACGTTGTCACATTTGGAAATTCTTTAGCTACTTTCATCGTTCGACTAGGTAAAAGTATCTAACTCAGGGGCGTTCTGGTGGGCTGTGGGGAGTGAAAAAAGTTACGATTTGTTACGAGTGAAAAAAGTCCTCATTTGTCCGCATTAAAAATGTTAGCTTTTGTTAATAGCTGAAAAAAGTAAGGTTTTGTAAGGTTGTATATTTTAGCAATTTGTCAGCGCGTGATACTATCATCGTCCAAGGAAGTAAAATACTGTATAATGCCAGTCTATTTTGATACTATCCTACGTTTCTCGCATTCTAGGGCAGTAAAACGCAACATAATGCCGTTAAACCATTTGACAACTGAATAAAGGGGTGCTATACTTGGGGTAAGATGATGAAAGGATTTCACTTTGACAAGTAAGTCCAAACAAAAAGCCCCCAACGGTCCGAACGTTGAGGGTTTTTATTTTGCCCCGAAAGGCTTTACTTGTTGCGGTTGTTTAGCCAATACTCAAACAATGCTGTTAGAATACCAACCAACAAAGGCAAAAGAAACGTGATGATGATGGTTTCATTTGACAAGTAAATCACCTTCCTTCAATAAAATCCGGGGGCTTGTCTATCATATCAGAATATTATCCACCCTGTCAAACGCTCCAAAACGCCCATATTCGCATTTTAATCTTGACCGATATATATATATTTTACCCTACTAAGCCAAAATAAACGAAAATAGAGCTATTCTCGTGGCTTTACGCATGATATAAAACCTTTACGGCTTGCCTGCTGATGATAGAAAGGGAATATCATGAAAATAACTGAGGTAAAAAAGAAAGATGGTAGCATTGTCTACCGTGCCAGTGTTTACCTAGGAGTAGATGCCATCACTGGTAAGAAAGTCAAGACTAATATCACGGGCAGGACCAAGAAGGAGGTTAAAAACAAAACTCAGCAAGCTATTGCAACTTTTAAAACAGACGGGGCAACACGCTACCAAAGTGCCACCACAACCAGTTGTAAAGAGTTGGCAGAATTGTGGTGGAATAGCTATAAGCACACAGTAAAGCCAAATACCCGTGGGAATGTCAAAGCACTGTTAAATAGGCACGTCATTCCACTATTCGGAGCCTATAAGCTCGATAAACTGACGACCCCACTCCTCCAAAGTATCGTCATCAAATTAGCAGACAAAACAAATACAGGGGAAGCTGGTGCCTATCTGCACTATGACAAAATCCACGCGCTGAACAAACGTATATTGCAATACGGTGTTGTTATGCAAGTTCTGCCATACAATCCAGCTCGGGAAGTCATATTGCCCAGGAACGCAAAAAAAGCCACTAGGCAGAAAGTTAAGCACTTCAACGATAAGCAACTTAAGCAGTTTCTTGACTACTTGGACGGCTTGGACCTATCTAGGTACAGAAACCTCTACGAAGTGACTTTATACAAGTTTCTATTAGCCACTGGTTGCCGTATCAATGAGGTGCTGGCACTGCACTGGTCAGATATTGACTTGAACAACGCCACGGTCAGCATCACAAAAACACTAAACCGCTACGGATCAATCAATTCCCCCAAGTCAAACGCCAGCATACGTGATATAAACATCGACGGGCAGACGGTAGCCATGTTGAAAGAGTACAGACGGCGACAGATACAAGAGGCTTGGACCCTCGGACGTTCTGAAACGGTAGTATTTTCCGACTTTATCCATGACTATCCTGAGGATAAGACCCTAGGGAACAGGTTGACCACACGCCTGAGGAATATCGGACTGCCTAACATCGGCTTTCACGGTTTCCGCCACACGCACGCTAGTTTGCTGCTTAACTCCGGAATACCCTATAAGGAACTCCAGCATCGCCTTGGTCATTCCAGAATATCAATGACCATGGACATCTATAGCCACCTTTCAAAAGAGAGGGCAAAAGATGCTGTTACATTTTATGAAAAAGCTCTCGGGAATCTTTGAGGGTGTACAAAAAGGTGAACAAATTCAGTTTACAGGACTTTACAGGACTGTAAAAGTCCTTGATACGACTGGGTTTTCAGCACATAAAATCAGAAACATACCATTTTGTGATATAATATTCTGTAACGAGGTGACTTATGGAATTTAAATTATTTGATGACTACATCACATTACAAGCATTATTAAAAACGACTGGTATTCTCCATTCAGGAGGGGCCATTAAAGGATTTTTAGAAGAAAATACCATTCTTTTCAATGGAGAGGATGAAAAAAGACGCGGTAAAAAAATCCGTGTCGGAGATGTTATCACACTCCCAGACCACAACACCAGCATCACAATCGTCGTACCTAGTGCAGAAGAAATACAGCAACACCAAGAAGATCAAACTGAAAAAGAACGTGTGGCTGCAATCGTTAAAAAGTTAAATCAAGAAAATAAAAAGAATAAGAAACAGGTAAAAACTCCTAAAAAAGCAACTAAAAAGACTGAAAGAAAACCTGTTCGTTTCCCTGGTATGTAGACATGTGGCTAGAACGATTAGAGTTACAACATTTTCGCAATTACAACCAATTAGATATTGAGTTCCACAAAGGGCTCAATGTCTTTTTAGGCGAAAACGCCCAAGGAAAAACCAATATTCTAGAATCTATCTATGCTTTAGCTTTAACACGAAGTCATCGAACACGGACAGATAAGGACCTACTACAGTTTCAAGAAAAGGAATTATCTATTTCGGGTTTACTCCATCGCGCAAGCGGTAAAGTTCCACTTGACATTCACTTGACAGATAAGGGGCGAGTGACCAAGGTCAACCATCTCAAACAAGCAAAACTTTCTAATTACATTGGACATATGAACGTCGTCCTATTTGCTCCAGAAGATTTACAGCTGATAAAAGGTGCCCCTGCTTTGAGAAGAAAGTTCATCGATGTCGAGCTCGGGCAAATCAAACCACTCTATCTCTCTGACCTATCGAATTATAACCACGTTTTAAAACAAAGAAATACTTACCTCAAATCTACAGATAAGATTGATGAGAACTTCCTATCTGTGTTAGATCAGCAACTTGCTGAATATGGTAGTCGTGTTATCCAACATCGTATTGACTTTCTAAAGAAATTAGAGGAATTCGGAAATAGAAAAGTTCAAGATATTTCAGATAAGAGAGAGGAACTAACTATCGAATATCAATCCTCAATTAAGTTTACTAATTCTGTCAATTTAATTGACATATTCTTGACGGAATTGGAAAGGTGTCGCAAACGTGATTTATTTAAGAAAAATACAGGAGTTGGACCACATCGAGATGATGTAGCTTTCTTTATAAATGGAATGAATGCCCATTATGGTAGTCAAGGACAACACCGCAGTCTCGTTCTGTCACTCAAACTGGCTGAAATCGAGCTGATGAAAGAAGTCACACGAGAGTACCCAATTCTACTCTTAGATGATGTTATGAGTGAGCTGGATAATAATCGTCAAATCAAGCTACTAGAAACTATTACAGATACGATTCAAACATTTATTACAACGACCTCTTTAGACCATTTACATAAGCTACCTGATAGTTTAAAAATCTTCCATATTGAGTCTGGTAAGGTTACTGAGTCAGAATAAGATTGTTTACACTATTGTCAATAAAATTTACAAAAAAGTAAAGACCCTGTCAAGAGGGTCTTGTTTTTGTTTACTGTACTGAATAGTTTGGAGCTTCGTTTGTAATTTGAACATCGTGTGGATGGCTTTCTTTCAAACCAGCACCTGACATTTCGATGAACTGAGCATTTTCATGCAATTCATTCAAGTTACCAGCACCTACATAACCCATACCTGAGCGAAGTCCACCAACCATTTGGAAAATCATATCTGCAACAGAACCTTTATAGGCTACACGTCCTTCAATTCCTTCTGGAACAAGTTTATTGGCTTCATTTACAGATGCTTGGAAGTAACGGTCTTTTGAACCTTGTTTCATGGCAGCGATAGAGCCCATACCACGATAGGTCTTGAACTTACGACCTTGGAAGATTTCTGTCTCACCTGGTGCTTCATCCGTTCCTGCAAACATAGAACCAAGCATAACGGCATGACCACCCGCAGCAAGTGCCTTGACAATATCTCCAGAATACTTGATACCACCGTCAGCGATAATGGTTTTACCATATTCACGCGCAACACCAGCTGCATCATAGATAGCTGTCACTTGTGGTACACCAACACCTGCAATGACACGTGTTGTACAGATTGAACCTGGGCCAATACCGACCTTGACAACATCAACACCAGCTTCATAAAGAGCACGAGCTCCTTCAGCTGTGGCAATGTTGCCGGCAATCAAGGTACGAGTTGGGAAGTGATCACGGATTTCTTTGATCTTACGAAGAACACCTGCTGAGTGACCATGAGCTGTATCGATGACAATCGCGTCTGCACCCGCTTCAAAAAGGGCTTCTGCACGTTCAAAAGTATCTGATGTGACACCAACAGCACCCGCAACCAAAAGACGACCAAATTCATCCTTCGCAGCATTTGGGAACTCAATGACTTTCTCAATGTCTTTGATAGTAATCAAGCCTGACAAACGACCATTTTCATCAACCAATGGCAATTTTTCAATACGATGCTTGTGAAGAATAGCCTCCGCAGTCGCAAGGTCTGTTCCAACTGGCGCTGTTACCAAAGCATCGCTTGTCATGTTGGTCGAAATTGGCTGTGAATAGTCGGAAATGAAACGCATATCGCGGTTGGTAATAATACCAACCAATTTACGATTTTCCAATGTTTCAACGATTGGCACACCTGAAATACGATAAGTTGCCATTAATTTCTCAGCCTCAGCAATGGTGTGTTCTGGTGTTAGGAAAAATGGATCGATAATGACACCATTTTCAGAACGTTTTACCTTACGCACCTCATCTGCCTGCTCCGCGATAGACATATTCTTATGGATGACACCCAAACCACCTGCACGTGCCATAGCGATAGCCATTTTGCTATCTGTTACAGTGTCCATGGCAGCAGAAATAATCGGAAGATTAAGGGTCAAATTTGGTGCTAATTGTGTTTTTAAATCAATATCATGTGGTAAAACATGACTTTCAGCCGGAATAAGTAATACATCATCAAAAGTAAAGCCTTTTTTCAAAAATTTAGTGTCCCAGTTTGACATTTTCTTCCTCTTTTCTTATTTATGTGTAGCTTGATTGCTATTTGTATTTTAATTATGATAACATTTTGAAATCATTTGTCAATCATTATTCGCTTTAATATTGTCAATCCTAAAAATTCAGAAAATTCTATTCAGTTTTATCTATAAAAATCGAACGTTTGTTTTTTGCTGTGTCGTAAAACAAATGAAAAAAGCAACATTTTTTCAACATTGCTCTTTTATTGTTAACCTTATTTAAAATAGTTAATTCCCATAGCTGACTTCACTTGATCAAGAGTTGTCGCAGCAACTTGGCGAGCTTTTTGGCTACCTGCTTCCAACATTGCATAGACCTGTCCCATATCCTGTGCAAACTCCAGACGGCGTTCACGGATTGGTCCTAATTCTCTCTCTAAAATGTCCAGCAAATAGCGTTTAGTCTTCACATCGCCCAAACCACCACGTTGATAGTGCTCCTTCATAGCCTCAATCTCAGCCTTATCTTCTTCGCGCCCAAAAACGTCAAGATAGTGGAAAACCATGTTTCCTTCAATCTTACCTGGATCTTCAACACGGATGTGGTTGGGATCAGTGTACATGGACATGACTTTCTTTTTGAGTGTATCCATGTCATCTGCCAGATAAATACCATTTCCAAGTGACTTAGACATCTTGGCATTGCCGTCCAAACCTGGCAAGCGACCGGCTGCCTCATTTTCAGGATAAATGCCTTCTGGCTCTACCAAAACATCAGTTTGGTAAGCATGATTAAAACTACGAACAAGTTCACGAGTCTGCTCAATCATAGGTTTCTGGTCATTTCCAACAGGGACAAAATTTGCCTTGAAAGCTGTGATGTCCGCCGCTTGTGATACAGGATAAACCAAAAAGCCAGCTGGAATTCCTTCGCCAAAACCTTTTTGAGCAATTTCTGTTTTAACTGTTGGGTTACGCTCTAAACGCGCAACAGATACCAAGTTCATGTAGTACATGGTTAACTCTGCCAATTCAGGGATTTGACTCTGAATGAAAATCGTTGTCTTAGCTGGATCAAGTCCTGCCGCTAGATAATCTAGCGCTACGTTTCCAACGGATTCAACAATCTTTTCCGGTTCCTTTGCATGGTCTGTCAAAGCCTGTTGATCAGCTAAAAAGACAAAAAGTTCATGTTGACCTGCATCCTGTAATAAAACACGATTTTTCAACGAACCAACATAATGTCCAATATGTAATTTGCCTGTTGGACGGTCTCCTGTTAGGATAATCGGTTTACTCATAAATTATTCTCCTTTTACATAATAAAAGCCCACGCACAGAAAACTGTGCGAGGGCGTCAAGGACACGGTGCCACCTCACTTATAAGCATTAAATAAGCTTATATCTTTTCGCACATAAGGCCTGCTAGCCGAATCCTTATTTGTTCAGATTCTATTCACTCAGTCCATTCATAAGCGACTCTTGTTTGTTTCCACCAACCACAAACTCTCTAAAAATTATCCACTTACTACTCTTCTGATTGATTCCTATTATAACCGCAAAAAATTAGAAAGTCAAGCTGACAAAGCCTTGACGATACTGTCTAAATTAGGGATAATAGAAATTGCTTTTATAACACTAACCAAGGAGAATATATGAAAGAACGTATAAAGGACTTTATCTCTGTCACACTCGGATCAGTTGTCATGGCCATTGGATTTAACAGTTTTTTTCTAGAGAATAATATCGTATCTGGTGGGGTCGGAGGTTTAGCAATCGCACTCAATGCTCTTCTGGGGTGGAGTCCGTCTGACTTTGTCCTCTACTGTAACATCCCTTTATTAATTATCTGTTGGTTTTTCTTAGGAAAATCTGTATTTATTAAAACTGTCTATGGTGCTGTCATTTATCCTCTTTGCATCAAGTTGACAGCAGGTTTACCCAACTTGACAGAAAATCCTCTCCTAGCTGCTATTTTCGGTGGAATTATCCTAGGTTTTGGACTTGGTCTTGTTTTCCTTGGAAATTCTTCTACTGGTGGGACAGGTATTCTTATTCAATTTATTCACAAGTACACCCCTTTATCATTAGGTCTGACAATGGCTATTATTGATGGTATTATCGTTGGTCTTGGATTTATTGCCTTCGATACTGATACTGTTATGTACTCGATTATTGCCCTAATGACCATTACTTATATTGTCAACCGCATGATGTCTGGTACACAATCTTCTCGAAATGTCATGATTATTTCTCAAAAATCAGAAGAAATTAAAGACTATATTACTAAAGTTGCTGATCGCGGTGTTACAGAATTTCCAATTATCGGTGGCTTTACAGGGGTTGACAAGCGCATGTTGATGACTACCATCTCTATTCCAGAAATGCAGAAACTGGAGACAGCGGTATTAGAAATTGATGAAACTGCCTTTATGGTTGTTATGCCTGCGAGTCAGGTGCGTGGACGTGGCTTCAGTCTTCAAAAAGACCATAAACATTATGATGAAGATATTTTGATTCCAATGTAATTCATTGAAAATTCAAGTTCTTTCTAGTACAATAAAACTAATAGACAGAAATAGAGGAGAAACTATGCTTACAGTATCAGACGTGTCGCTTCGCTTTAGCGACCGCAAATTATTTGACGATGTCAATATCAAATTTACAGCAGGAAATACCTACGGTTTGATTGGTGCAAACGGGGCTGGTAAATCTACATTTTTAAAAATTCTTGCTGGTGACATCGAGCCATCAACAGGTCATATTTCACTTGGACCAGACGAGCGCCTTTCTGTACTACGTCAGAACCATTTCGACTATGAAGATGAGCGCGTGATTGACGTTGTTATCATGGGGAACGAGCAACTTTACAGCATCATGAAAGAAAAAGATGCTATTTACATGAAGGAAGATTTTTCTGATGAAGATGGTGTTCGTGCTGCTGAATTAGAAGGTGAGTTTGCTGAACTTGGTGGCTGGGAAGCTGAAAGTGAAGCTTCTCAATTGCTCCAAAACCTCAACATTTCAGAAGACCTCCACTACCAAAACATGAGCGAATTGACCAACGGTGAGAAGGTTAAGGTCCTCTTGGCTAAGGCCCTCTTTGGTAAGCCTGATGTTCTTCTTTTGGACGAGCCAACCAACGGTCTCGATATCCAATCTATCAACTGGCTCGAAGATTTCTTGATTGACTTTGAAAATACGGTTATCGTCGTGTCCCACGACCGCCACTTCTTAAACAAAGTATGTACCCATATGGCCGACCTTGACTTCGGTAAAATCAAGATTTTCGTCGGTAACTACGATTTCTGGAAACAATCCAGTGAACTAGCAGCTAAACTACAAGCTGACCGTAATGCCAAAGCAGAAGAAAAAATCAAGGAATTACAAGAATTCGTTGCCCGTTTCTCTGCTAATGCCTCTAAGTCTAAGCAAGCTACTTCACGCAAGAAGATGCTGGATAAAATCGAGTTGGAGGAAATTATTCCTTCTAGCCGTAAGTATCCATTTATCAACTTCAAATCAGAACGTGAAATCGGTAATGACCTCTTAACAGTTGAAAACTTAAAAGTTGTCATCGATGGTGAAACGATTCTTGACAATATCAGCTTTATCCTGCGTCCAGGTGACAAGACTGCTCTTATTGGTCAAAACGACATCCAAACAACTGCTCTCATTCGTGCTCTTATGGGCGATATTGAATATGAAGGTACTGTCAAGTGGGGTGTCACTACTAGTCAATCCTACTTACCAAAAGACAATACTCGTGACTTCGATACAAACGAATCTATCCTTGATTGGCTCCGTCAATTTGCCAGCAAGGAAGAAGATGACAATACCTTCTTGCGCGGTTTCTTGGGACGTATGCTCTTCTCGGGTGATGAGGTTAACAAACCTGTAAACGTCTTGTCAGGGGGCGAAAAAGTGCGCGTGATGTTGTCAAAACTCATGCTCCTCAAGTCAAATGTCTTGGTCTTAGACGATCCAACCAACCACTTGGACTTGGAATCAATTTCCAGTCTAAACGATGGTTTGAAAGCTTTTAAAGAGTCTATCATCTTTGCCAGCCACGACCACGAATTTATTCAAACTTTAGCAAACCATATCATCGTCATTTCTAAAAACGGTGTTATCGACCGAATCGACGAAACTTATGATGAATTCTTGGAAAATGCTGAAGTACAAGCAAAAGTACAAGAACTTTGGAAAGCATAATAAAAAGGCGATTTATTCGCCTTTTCTTTTAAATCTATGAAAAAAATATTTACAAAAACATCCATTTATTATATCTTATCTTTCCTTATTCCGCTGACTATTATTTCTATCGTCTTAGCATTTCAAGGAATCTGGTGGGGAAGTGATACAACAATATTGGCCAGTGATGGCTTCCACCAGTATGTTATTTTTAATCAAACATTACGAAATACTTTACACGGAGACGGCTCTTTATTTTACACATTTTCAAGTGGTTTAGGACTCAATTTTTATGCTCTATCCTCCTATTACCTAGGTTCATTCCTATCTCCAATTATCTTTTTCTTTGATTTACAATCCATGCCTGACGCTATCTATCTTGTCACTATTGTCAAATTTGGATTGACTGGGTTGTCAACTTATGTCAGCCTAAAGGGTATCCATAAAAATTTGAAAGAAGAATGGGCACTATTACTCGCTACTAGTTTTTCTCTGATGAGTTTTAGTACAAGTCAATTAGAAATAAACAACTGGCTAGACGTTTTTATACTCCTCCCACTCGTTCTTCTTGGATTGCATCGATTATTAAAAAAACAGGGGCCGATTCTCTACTACATAACATTAACATGCTTGTTTATCCAAAACTATTACTTCGGTTATATGGTGGCTATTTTTCTAACATTATGGACATTGGTTCAATTATCATGGATAAATAGTCAGAGAATCAAAAGATTTATCAACTTTACAATAGTGTCAATTTTATCTGCTCTAAGCAGCATGTTCATGTTGTTACCAACCTACTTGGATTTAAAAACTCATGGTGAAACATTTACAAAAATTGTCAACCTAAAAACCGAAGACTCTTGGTATCTGGACTTCTTTGCAAAAAACTTAGTTGGTAGCTTTGATACAACAAAATTCGGTTCTATTCCCATGATCTCTGTTGGTCTCGTTCCACTAATACTCGCTTTATTATTCTTTACATTAAAAGAAATAAAACCAACTGTCAAACTCTCCTATTCTCTATTCTTTACATTCATTATTTCAAGTTTCTACCTACAACCACTCAATCTTTTTTGGCAAGGTATGCATGCGCCAAATATGTTCCTCTATCGTTATGCATGGGCTCTATCAATAACCGTTATCTATTTAGCAGCAGAGACATTGGTACGACTACGTCAAGTAAGTATTAAAAATTTTACTCTGATTGTTTCATTTTTACTCATTTGCTTTGCTTCTACCTTTATTTTTAGAGATCATTATGAGTTTCTAATGGATGTAAATTTCCTACTCACACTAGAATTTCTAATAGCCTACTTCATTCTTTTTGTAGCAATGATTCGCTATAAATCATCCTTAAAATGGACTAATATTGTTTTATTGTTCTTCACTTTCTTAGAACTTGGATTACATAGTCATTATCAGGTTCAGGGGATTTCTGATGAATGGCATTTCCCTAGCCGATCAAACTATGAAGAAAAATTGACAGATATTGACAGTATTGTAAAGTCTACAAAGACTACAACTGATTCATTTTATCGTATAGAACGTCTATTACCACAAACTGGCAATGATAGCATGAAATTCAATTACAACGGTATTTCTCAATTCTCCTCCATTCGAAATCGTGCTTCCAGCTCAGTACTAGATAAGCTCGGTTTCCGTTCAGACGGTACCAATTTGAATCTTCGTTATCAGAATAATACAATTATTGCTGATAGCCTATTCGGAATCAAATATAATTTAGCTACTACGGACCCAAATAAGTTTGGTTTCACACTGAATCAGAGTCAGTCTACTATTAATCTTTACGAAAATAGTTTTAATCTAGGGTTAGCACTATTGACTGAAGGGATTTACAGAGATGTCAATTTTACAAATCTGACTCTCGATAATCAAACAAATTTTCTTAATCAACTAACCGGGCTATCTCAAAAATACTACCACACTTTATCAGATGTTGTTTCACAAAATACAGTTGAACTGAACAATCGAATGACTGTCAACAAAGTTGACAATGAGGATGCTGCAAAGGCAACTTTCTTAGTAAATATACCTGCAAATAGCCAGGTATACTTAAATTTGCCAAATTTAACATTCTCAAATGAGAATCAAAAAAAGATTGTCATTACTGTCAATAATCAGTCAAGTGAGTTTACACTAGATAATGCTTTCTCTTTCTTCAATGTGGGGAGCTTTACTACAGATGTACAAGTTCAAGTCGATGTATATTTTCCTGAAAATAATCAAGTTTCTTTTGATAAACCACAATTTTATCGATTGGACTTATTAGCTTTCCAACAGGCTATTTCCATTCTCCAAGAAAAACAAGTAGTAACAAAAACTGATGGTAATAAAGTAACCGTTGATTTTGTAACCGATAAAGAAGCCTCGCTCCTCCTTACTTTACCCTATGATAAAGGATGGAATGCAACCATTGATGGTAAACCTATCAAAATCCAAAAAGCGCAAGAGGGTTTTATGAAAGTGGATGTAAGTCCAGGTCAAACTAAACTAGTTTTAACCTTTATACCAAATGGTTTCTATCTAGGTTTACTGATTTCTTTTGGTGCAGTTTTTGTATTTTTCTCCTATCAATTCATTAGATACTATTATTCTAAGAACCGAGAATCCTAAACTTTCTCGGTTTTTTCTTGTAAAAAACAAAAAACCTTGATTTCTCAAGGTCTCCTATGCTTTATCTACTCCGCCAACAGATAATTGTACGTTAAAATAAGTTAAAATAGATAACAAAAATAGCGATAATCAAGGGTTTGTCACTTATCTATGGAGTAATGAAAAGAAGGAATTTGACCAAATTTTGACCACATGAAATTTTATAAAATATTTATGTATTTCCTAAATTATGCAGAATTTTTATAATAATACAGTCTGACCAAGTTTTGACAAAGAAGTATTTCGGAGTAACTAAAAAATTTAAAATTCTATTAACATTCCTAAAAATTGTTAGAATAGCGTAGTCTTTCTGAAATTTTTAGGAATCCAAAAAATCTTCCTACAATATGTAAGAAGATTTTTTAGTTATCTTAATTAAATTGTTCTTTTATTTCTTTTTTTACTTAAACCAGCCAAGCCAAGTAGACCGATTCCGATATACAACATGATATTTTCAGTTTCTCCTGTAACAGGTAACGTGTTGTACTCAACTGCAACCTTAGCAGGCTCAGTTTGAGGTGCAACTACAGGAGCTGGAACAGGAACAGAGCTGGCAACCTGAGTAGTTGTAAGAGGAACAGTAACCACAGGAGTATCAACCTTAGCGTCAACCTTATCTAGCAATTCTTTTGGAATTTCAAGAGCTGGTAACTCATGGTAAGCAGGCTCACCTTTAGAAGTGATTGGGAGAAGTGACCTCAAGTAAGTAAGATTTGCCTCAGCTCGACCTAAAGCAACCTTCAAGTTAGCCAAACGAGTTTCAGCAACCTCCAAGTCAGCCTTAGCTTGAGCCAACAATGTACCTGCATTGCGTGCATTGTTCAACTTAGCTTTCAACTCATCACGTACTTTGACCGCTTCAGCGTAGGTAGAGCGTGCTTTGTCCAAGATACCCTGAGCTGTAGCCAGCTTACCTTGAAAATGTGCAAGTGTAACCTTCTCAGAGTCCAAACGAGCCACAGCCTGAGCCTGAGTAACCTCAGCGTTCTCAAGTGTCTTTTGAGCTGTCGCCAAAGTTTGTTTAGCTTCTACTTCTTTTGCTTTCAAGTTATTGTAAGTAGCTTGAACCTCAACCAGTTTTTGACGGCTTGCATTCAAGCGAGCTGTTGCCTCCGCAAGAGTACGTTCAGCATCTGCAAGGTTAGAGGTGCCTGATTTCAAACGGTCAAGTTCAGCTTTAGCAGAGTTGTAAGCAAACTGTGCATTTTGCAACTCAAACTCAACAGCAGTAACTTTTTGACTCGCAGTACCTTGTTGAGCCAAAGCTGTGTTGTAAGCTGTTTTAGCATTTGCTAGGGCTGTTGCACGTGTGTCAGTTGCAGATGATGGGGCTGTGCGAACGTTTGTGTCTTGGAGTTTTGCCATCTCCACACCTTCAGTGAAAATGAAGTGAATCTTACGTGAACTGTACGGGTCACCTACAAACTTAGTTACACCTACAGTAGTGTAATCTAAATTAGCCCTCATCATCCAACTTGCGTGTCCCCAACGAGCATGGTCGTCAACGTATAACATCAACATAGCTTGACTAAAGATATCACGCTTGAGCGTAGCCATAGTTTCTACACCTTCATTACCTCCTGCGTAGCCAATATTATCAATAATAGTACGTACACCGAATTCTTTAGCTACCTAACGTTGAGTCGTAAGGTCATGTCCCATTAGGCGAGTATTAGTTCGAGAGTCAAGAACAGATGCCATTTCAACCATCTTATCTGAAGTTTTAAACTCAGATACCCCAAAAGCTTCACGAACAGGCTTCACGACAGCTAGGAAGTAATCATTTAACTCACTACGCTGAGCATCTGTCAAATTACCAATCTCAACTCGACGAGAGTTGTCGTAGTCTGAGTACTTCAAAATCCAGTCAGTATCTTGAAACTTAACAAGTTGACCGTCAAGAACGTTCATAGAGGTTACACCGACTTGCTTGTAAGCCTCAGCACCCAACTCTTTCAAGCGATTTGAAAGCTCTGTACTGCGACTACCGCCTGCAATATACGCTTTAAGAGTGTTTAAATACTCGGCAGAAATAGGAATAGTCAACTGAGTTTCTTCGCCTGTAGCTTGAGCAGTCAAAGCATCCAAGGTAGACTTAGTTTCAGTGACTTTATTTGTTGCAGTAACCAACTCAGACTTAGCTGTGGCAAGAGCTTGAGATTTAGTATCTACAGTAGACTTAGCCTCAGCAACGATACCCTCTTGAGTAGCAAGAGCTTGAGCTTTGTCTTGCTCGGCAACCTTAATAGTATCAACCTGAGCAGTTGCAACCTCAACGGCTTTCTCATCAGCTACAACAGTAGCTTGAGCTTGAGTAAGTGTTTCGTCAATGTTTTTCAAACCGTCAACATTAGCTTGAGCATCAGTTACAGCTTTCTCTGCATTCACAACAGTCGTATTTGCAACCTCAACTGCCTTTTCAGCCTCGGAAACGATACCCTCTTGAGTAGCCACAACCTCTTGAGCTGGAGTAACTGACTGTTCGGCAGTAGCCACATTAGTTTCTGCTTGAACAACTGTTTCTTCAGCCTTAACTGTAGCTGTTTCCAATTCAGCAACGACCTCTGGCGCCACAGCAGACAAATCTTCCACCTGAGTAGAAACCTGAGCAACGACATCTTCTTGAACTGTCACTTGGTTTGTAAGCTCAGTAACCTGAACTTGAGCCGTGTCAACATCAGCTTGAGTTACCTCAACAGGTTGAGCAACATCTTCTGAAACTACAACAGACTCAGTAGTCGTAGCAACTTCTTGAGTAGCAACCTCTTCAGCCGAAACTGCTGAACCAAAAATAACCGAGGTAGCAAGCGTTGAAACCACTGCACCTGTGCGAAGTTTACGGATAGAACCGTAGGACTTCATTGTATTATCAAATTTCTTCATAAAACCTCCATATGCAATAAACTAATCTTTTAAGGTTATTTTACCACATTTTTTAGTCTCTAACAACTAAAATAGATGATTAAAAACCTTTTAAGAAGTTTCTTCTTTACTATAAACCTTGTAAGATAATTATTAACGAGGTATTCAAGATGGAAAATGCGAGTTTGAGACAATATATTGGTAAGAGAATACGCCATTTACGACTAGAAAAAGGTTGGACACAAGACGAATTAGAAGAAAAAGCCGACCTTGGAATGAATTACGCTTATAAGATAGAACAACTAGCCACAAATATTAAAATTGATACGTTTGAAAGAATTTTAGAGGCTCTTGAAACAGATATTGAACACTTTTTTGATATCAGCATCAAGGAAAATAGCCCTGAACTCTCACAATTATTAGATTCACTATCAGAACTGCCAAAAGATAAACAGGAAAAAAGTATAAAAGCTTTTCAAAGTTTATTGGAACAGATGAAGTAATATAGTAAAAAGCATGATACACAATAATTATTGTTAGTACCATGCTTTTTTATTTATCAAAAATAATAAAATAAAGCTACCTACATCAGTATTTTACTTGCTGAAGGAATCGATATTTGGACACTTTCAAAAATCGTAGGTCATAAGGACACAAAGCAGATTATAGAAACTTACTCTCATCTTATTAAGGAAAAAGAGGAGGAAGAAACTGAAAAAATTAGGAAAATCATGTCATCTACCAATTGACCAAGTTTTGACCAAATTTCCCTTTTGTATGATTATTCATGCCAATTTTTCACTATTTTTTCATTCTTATCCAAGATGCAATAGAAGTTGAAATATTTGTAAGTTCATTGACCAAGTTTTGACCAAAACAGCAAAAAACCTTGATTTCTCAAGGTTTCCTATGCTTTATTTACTCCGCCAACAGGGCTCGAACCTGTGACATCATGATTAACAGTCATGCGCTCTACCAACTGAGCTATGGCGGAAGAAATAGTCCGTACGGGATTCGAACCCGTGTTACCGCCGTGAAAAGGCGGTGTCTTAACCCCTTGACCAACGGACCATTTTTAGAACAATAACTAGTATAATACATGTGACTTTGTTTGTCAATACATTTTTTGATTTTTTATTGTATTGACAGAGTGCTTTGTTTAATGTAAAATAAAATGGTTAAGGTTCCATAGCTCAGCTGGATAGAGCATTCGCCTTCTAAGCGAACGGTCGCAGGTTCGAATCCTGCTGGAATCATTTAGACCTACCTCGAGTAGGTCTTTTTTCTTGCCATAATTCATAATTAATATATAAAACTGGCAAAATCAGACCAATAAGGGCATATTCTTCAAATTGGAAGGATAGGTGAGTAGATATGATGACACCTAGCATAAACCCTATAATGGTCAATAAGATGTTCCTACCTGTTTTTCTAAGTTCTGAATCTTTTTCAATAAGTCCTTTAAACCAGAGATAAGCAGCATTTTTGACATTCCCTGTCATCATCACATTGGCATACGGAGCACCTCGTAACCTTCTAAATGTTTCTACTTGAATAGAGGCTACGAAGGCTAGACTAGCAATTGTAAAAGACGCAGGCATAATAGGTGAGAGAATGATAGTTAGTAAAATAAGAACTAACATCATTACACTACTACCAAAGTGCCAAGACCATGTTTGTTTTTCAAAATACCTTCTTGCTAAGTAGGTAAAAAATTGTCCGAATACAAAAAATAAAATGGGAATGGAAAAATTAACTACCTGCGCAAAGTTACCTTTAGCTAAAAAATAAGCTAGGGAAATAACATTTCCAGATTGTACGCCAGCAAAGCGACCACCCTGAGTCACAAAAGTAAAGGCATTTAAATAACCACTGATAAACGTTAATGAACAAGCGATTCTCAATCCCTCAAAAACACGATACTCTTTTTGATTCATTTTCACTCCTTGTTTCACGTGAAACTACTTATGATATGGGCTTCCCTGCTGAATCATAAATGCTCGATAAATCTGCTCGATGAGAACTAATTTCATTAGTTGATGGGGAAGTGTCAACTGTCCAAAACTCATCAACAAATTAGCTCTTTTTTTAATACAAGAATCGAGACCCAAGCTACCACCAATGATAAAAGTTATATCTGAATACCCATTTACTGCAATGTCAGATATCTTTTGACTAAATTCTTCCGATGGAAATTGTTTGCCTTCTATCGCTAAGGCAATGACAAAATCTCGCTCTCCAATTTTAGACATAATTCTATCGGCTTCTTTTTTTAATATTTGTTCATTCTCTGCCTGACTGGCTTTATCTGGTGTTTTTTCATCAGGAAGCTCAATCATATCTAACTTAGCAAATCGTCCCAATCGTTTACTATATTCTGCAATACCTTCTTTGAGGTACTTTTCTTTCAATTTTCCAACGGTAATCAATTTTATTTTCATAAAATAATTGTAACATATCCACAAGCATACGACAGAAAATATTTTTAGAAAATCAGGATATGGCTACAGTTTTTCACATAATTCACAGAGTTATCCACAGGTTGTGGATTGATTTTTGAAAACTTTAAGCTATAATTAAGAAAGCAAGAGTAATCTTAAGGAAAATTAAAGAAATGGAAAGGATTCCTTATATGAAAAAATATTTGAAATTTGCGATTCTATTTGTAATTGGATTTTTTGGGGGTCTTATCGGGGCCTTATCAGCCTCTTTCTTCCAACCACAGGTTCAACAAGCAAATTCTACTATCACTAGTGTCAGCAATGTTCAATACAATAATGAAACTTCCACCACAAAAGCTGTAGAGAAAGTACAAAATGCTGTTGTGTCTGTTATTAATTACCAAAAATCAGCCAACAATAGTCTTGGTGCTATCTTTGGAAATATTGAATCATCTGACGAACTAGCTGTTGCTGGAGAGGGGTCTGGGGTTATCTATAAAAAAGATGGTCAATATGCCTATGTTGTGACAAATACGCATGTCATTAATAACGCAGAAAAGATTGATATTCTTTTAGCATCTGGAGAAAAAATCAGCGGTGAACTCGTTGGTTCCGATACCTATTCTGATATAGCTGTTATAAAAATATCAGCAGATAAAGTCACTGCTGTTGCTGAATTTGCTGATTCCGATACAATTAAAGTTGGAGAAACTGCTATCGCAATTGGTAGTCCTCTAGGTAGCGTCTACGCCAATACAGTTACTCAAGGTATTATCTCTAGCCTAAGTCGGACAGTTACTTCACAATCAGAAGATGGTCAAACAATCTCAACCAACGCTATTCAAACCGATACAGCTATCAACCCTGGAAACTCTGGAGGACCATTGATTAATATCCAAGGACAAGTTATTGGTATCACCTCTAGCAAAATCACCTCAAGTTCTGTAAGTAGCTCAGGTGTGGCTGTGGAAGGGATGGGATTTGCTATTCCTGCAAATGATGCCGTAGCTATTATCAATCAACTTGAGAAAGCTGGAAAAGTTAGCCGACCTGCTCTTGGAGTTCATATGGTTAACTTGACGACCTTGTCAACTAGTCAATTGGAAAAAGCTGGATTATCAAATACGGAATTAACATCCGGTGTCGTAATTGTCTCTACACAAAGTGGACTACCTGCAGATGGAAAATTAGAAACTTTTGATGTCATTACTGAGATTGACGGAGAAACTATTCAAAATAAGAGTGATCTCCAAAGCGCTCTCTACAAACATCAAATTGGAGACACAATCACTGTAACTTATTACCGCAATAATCAGAAACAAACTGTTGACATTAAGTTGACACATTCTACAGAAGAACTTAGTGAATAATTGACAAATGAGGCTTTACACAATTGTAAAGTCTCGTTTTTTTTGCTAGAATAAGGATATATGGAAGAATTACGTACACTAAATATTTCAGAAATCCATCCCAATCCCTATCAGCCAAGAATTCATTTTGATGAAAAGGAGCTACTTGAGCTCGCTCAATCCATTAAGGAAAATGGCTTAATTCAACCGATTATTGTAAGAAAATCTTCTATTATCGGATACGAATTATTAGCTGGAGAAAGAAGGTTGCGAGCCAGTCAATTAGCTGGACTGACTACAATACCAGCAGTGGTAAAGGAACTAACTGATGATGATTTACTCTATCAGGCTATCATAGAGAATCTGCAGCGTTCTAACTTAAATCCGATAGAAGAAGCAGCCTCTTATCAAAAATTGATTAGTAGAGGGTTAACGCATGATGAAGTTGCTCAAATCATGGGAAAATCAAGACCATATATCAGTAATTTATTGCGCCTACTAAATCTATCATCTCAGACTAAACAAGCTGTAGAAGAAGGACAAATTTCACAAGGGCACGCGCGACAATTGGTGTCATTTTCAGAAGAAAAGCAAGCCGAATGGGTTCAACTCATTTTATCAAAGGATTTAAGTGTGCGTACGCTTGAAAAATTAATAGCTGCAAATAAGAAAAAACACACTAAGCTTAAACAACGCGACCAATTTTTAAAAGAACAGGAAGATTCACTCAGTAAAACTCTTGGAACAGCTACAAAAATTATCAAGAAGAAAAACGGGAGCGGAGAAATTCGGATTAGCTTTAATGATCTCGATGAATTCGAAAGAATTATCAACAATTTTAAATAGACTTGTTTACAATTTATTTTTATAAACACTCTTTTCCACACTAAAATCATTACAAAAAGTCAGGACCAGCAAAGGTTCTGGCTTTTATTCACATCTTGTGGAAAACTTTTCTTAACAGTGTGGATTTTTAAAATTATCTGTGGAAAACTTTTGTTTTTTATGGTACACTATTCTAACGAATATAATGTGAAAGGGGGAAAATATGAACCAAGAACAACTTTTTTGGCAACGATTTATTGAATTGGCAAAGGTAAATTTTAAGCCATCTATTTATGATTTTTATGTCGCTGATGCAAAATTACTCGGAATCAACCAGCAAGTTGCTAATATTTTCTTAAATCGTCCATTTAAAAAAGATTTCTGGGAAAAAAACTTCGAAGAGTTAATGATTGCCGCTAGTTTTGAAATCTACGGAGAGCCTCTTGCCATCCAATATCAATTTACAGAGGATGAACAGGAGATTAAGAACACTACGAACGCAAGAAGTTCAGTGGTTCACCAGGTACAGACACCTGAATCGGCTACTCCTCAAGAAACTTTTAAACCGGTTCATTCTGATATAAAATCCCAGTACACCTTTGCTAATTTTGTACAAGGAGACAATAATCATTGGGCAAAGGCTGCAGCTTTAGCTGTATCTGATAACCTAGGTGAGCTCTACAATCCATTATTCATTTTTGGTGGTCCTGGTCTTGGAAAAACTCATATTTTAAATGCGATTGGAAATAAGGTTCTAGCCGATAATCCCCAGGCAAGAATAAAATATGTCTCATCAGAAACATTCATCAATGAATTTTTAGAACACCTCCGTCTCAATGATATGGAAAGTTTCAAAAAAACCTATCGTAATCTGGACTTACTTCTAATTGATGACATTCAGTCTCTCCGTAATAAAGCAACAACACAGGAAGAATTTTTCCATACTTTTAATGCGCTTCATGAAAAAAATAAGCAGATTGTACTCACAAGCGACCGTAATCCCGATCACTTAGACAATTTGGAAGAAAGACTAGTAACACGTTTCAAATGGGGATTAACCAGTGAAATCACTCCACCTGATTTTGAAACACGTATCGCAATTTTACGTAACAAGTGCGAGAACCTGCCTTACAACTTTACAAATGAGACGCTATCCTATCTAGCTGGGCAATTTGATTCGAACGTACGTGACCTTGAAGGTGCCTTAAAAGATATCCATTTGATAGCCACTATGCGTCAACTGTCTGAGATAAGTGTCGAGGTTGCTGCTGAAGCTATTCGATCAAGAAAACAAGCAAATCCACAAAATATGGTTATTCCTATTGAGAAAATCCAAACCGAAGTGGGAAATTTCTACGGTGTCAGCTTGAAAGAATTAAAGGGTTCTAAGCGTGTTCAACATATCGTTCACGCGCGACAAGTTGCTATGTTTTTAGCACGTGAAATGACAGACAATTCCCTTCCAAAAATTGGGAAAGAATTTGGTAATCGAGACCATACAACCGTTATGCATGCATACAATAAAATAAAAACTCTCCTCTTTGATGATGAGAATTTAGAAATAGAGATTACCAGTATAAAAAATAAACTTCGTTAACCTGTGTATAACTTTTTAAAAAAACTCTGTTTTTTCCACAAGTTGTGAACAAGTTAATTTCCGCAGTTTTATTGGTCTTTCATCACTTTTCCACAGAATACACAGAGACTACTATTACTATTAACCTTATAGATAATAAATAAAGGAGAATCCATGATTCAATTTTCTATTAATAAAAATATATTTCTACAAGCACTTAGTATTACTAAACGGGCAATCAGTACAAAAAATGCTATTCCAATTCTTTCAACAGTAAAAATTACAGTAACTAGTGAAGGAATCACTTTAACTGGTTCAAATGGACAAATCTCGATTGAACATTTTATTTCTATTCAAGATGAAAATGCAGGACTTTTGATCAGTTCTCCAGGCTCCATTCTCTTAGAAGCTGGTTTCTTTATTAATGTCGTATCCAGCATGCCGGATTTAGTCCTTGACTTCAATGAAATTGAACAAAAGCAAATCGTTTTGACAAGTGGTAAGTCTGAAATCACATTAAAGGGAAAAGAAGCAGAACAGTATCCTCGTTTACAGGAAGTTCCAACTTCAAAACCATTGGTGTTAGAAACCAAAGTATTAAAACAAACAATTAATGAAACAGCATTTGCAGCTTCTACACAAGAAAGTCGTCCTATTCTTACGGGTGTTCATTTTGTTTTAACAGAAAATAAAAATCTAAAAACTGTTGCAACAGATTCACACCGTATGAGCCAACGGAAATTGGTCCTTGATACATCTGGTGATGATTTTAATGTTGTCATTCCAAGTCGTTCTCTCCGTGAATTTACTGCAGTTTTTACAGATGATATTGAAACAGTAGAAGTCTTCTTTTCAAATAATCAAATCCTTTTTAGAAGCGAGCATATTAGCTTCTATACACGCTTATTAGAAGGTACCTACCCTGATACAGACCGCTTAATTCCAACTGAGTTTAAAACAACTGCAATTTTTGATACTGCAAATCTTCGTCACTCGATGGAGCGTGCTCGTCTTCTTTCAAATGCAACCCAAAATGGTACAGTAAAACTAGAAATTGCTAATAATGTTGTATCGGCTCATGTAAATTCTCCAGAAGTTGGACGTGTGAATGAGGAATTAGATACTGTAGAAGTATCAGGTGAAGACTTAGTAATCAGCTTTAACCCAACTTACTTGATAGAAGCATTGAAAGCCACAACTAGTGAACAAGTGAAAATTAGCTTTATCTCTTCTGTCCGTCCATTTACATTGATTCCAAATAATGAAGGGGAAGATTTTATTCAATTGGTTACACCAGTTCGTACCAACTAAATAATATTAAGAACGGCTAAACTAGCCGTTTTTATGTTATACTAAAAAATAGCACTTAGCTTATTTTTATATATTTAGTGATGGGGAATAAATGACGTTATATATATTAGCTAATCCTAATGCTGGTAGCCATACTGCTGAACATATCATATTCAAAATAAAAGAAAGTTATCCACAGCTTGCAGTTAACATTTTTATGACAGTTGGTCCTGAGGATGAAAAAAGTCAAATAGAGGCTATTTTAAAGGAGTTTGTCAGTAGTGAGGACCAATTAATGATTTTAGGTGGAGACGGCACACTGTCTAAAGCTTTGCGTTTTTGGCCAGCTAGTCTATCGTTTGCTTATTATCCAACAGGATCTGGAAATGATTTTGCTAAGGCAATGAATATAACATCGCTATATAGAAGTGTAGATGCCATTTTAGAGGGAAAAACAAGTCGGATATATGTTTTAAACAGTTCATACGGAACGGTTGTAAACAGTATGGATTTTGGCTTTGCAGCTCAAGTTATCAATGGTTCAACGAATTCAATTTTGAAAAAAATTCTGAACAAGGTAAAACTTGGGAAGTTAACTTATCTATTCTTTGGTATTAAAACATTATTTTCAAAACAAGCTATAAACTTAGAATTAACCCTTGATGAAAAATCTTATCAGTTAGATAATCTCTTTTTTATTTCTGTAGCAAATAGTCTTTATTTTGGTGGAGGAATCATGATATGGCCAACAGCAAGTGCTAAAAAGAAGGAAGTAGATATTGTTTACTTCAAAAATGGAAATTTCTACCAACGTCTACAATCATTGTTAGCCTTATTAACGAAGAGGCATGAATCTTCTCACACAATTCAGCATTTGACAGGGGTAGATGTAGTTTTAAAATCAAAAGAAAAATTATTATTGCAAATAGATGGAGAGACATGCACTGCAAATGAGGTAACGTTAACCTATCAGGAAAGAAGTATGTATCTTTAAGGAGGAAGTATGTATCAATTAGGATCATTTGTCGAAATGAAAAAGCCTCATGCCTGTGTCATCAAATCGACCGGCAAGAAGGCCAATAAGTGGGAGGTTATCCGTCTAGGAGCGGATATTAAAATCCGCTGTACCAACTGTGACCATGTAGTCATGATGAGCCGGCATGATTTTGAACGAAAAATGAAACAAGTTCTGCCAAGTGAAGCCTAGTTGACAGTTTGCAACTGCTGGTTGCGATTTTTTTCCTAAAAATTGCTAGTCAACTGTTCTTTTCTACACTATAATAGACTTAGAAAAAAGAGGAGGAAATGATCATGAATCAGTTAGCACAGCAAATTCGAGTTTTACGCACAGCCAAGAACCTATCCCAAGATGAGTTGGCAGAGAAACTCTATATTTCCCGTCAGGCTGTTTCCAAGTGGGAAAATGGAGTTTCCCAAAGTTAAAGATACCACATCAATCCCACGCGGACTTTTGCTCAACCGATACAGCCGGAGGGCTGGATAACAAGAAAAGGCGGTATGCGCCCCGTGGAGGGGTAGCGTACCGCCTTTTCTTGTGGGGGTTTCCAAAGGGGGCAACGCCCCCATTTGGCACACGACTTTGCGAAGCAAAGTGTAGTGTGTTATACGCTCTGCCGGCGTTGCCGTGAAAATGCCGTTGCCGCCGGGGAGGGCAAGGGCATTTGAAGCGGCAGGAAAACAGGGCTGTGCTTGCGTGGCGTGGAGCCGCAAGCGCAGGTCTGGACTCATCAGCAGACAGGGCGTATATGAAAGCCCCAGTTCCTCGTCCTACGCTCCAACTTGTGGACAAAGTGTCCCGAAGTTGTGGCCACACTCCCGGAAAAGTAGCAGGACAACGGGCAACCGTCAAGGCTGAAATGAACGGGTTTACACCCGGCCTTGACCTCCGCCCGCTGTCCCGCTGGATGGGTGGACAAGGCGGCCAATCCCTCAAAGTGCTTGGCCGCTCTCTTTCTGATTTTGAGGTATTCAGTTTTTCAAAATTGAATAATCAAAATAAATTTTTTCGATTGAAAAAATTTTATTTGTTATCATCTTCAATGCCATATTTTTTCTTTTGCCGAATCACATAATTACTGATTTTTTCATCATATAGTGGATACTGGTAATCCAACTGGCATGCCACTTCTGACGAAACCTCCCGGAACAATGCCATACATTGTTCAAAGGATTCCCACATATGGGGATAGGAATCCATATTATAAGTGGACATAAGTCGTTCCCACAATTCCTCTGGGACATATTGCTTCATAAATTTATAGTTTTTTCCCAAACTGAAATGAAATCCCTGTTTGATACCAATCAGCCAGGAAATCATGCGAAGCAATTCTTTTCGTACTATATCATTCATATGGTCAATAGCAAAAAGAATTTCTTTGCGGCATAAGCCCTTTACTACATATGTTGTAGTATTCCAAAATTCATTACAGCAATCGTCAAACATTCTTTGAGTAGGCTTCTGCAAGTGGTAGTCTATATCCGTTGGTATTGGCGGCTTTACGATACGGTTGTCTTTATCCAACAGTAACTTTACCAGTTTATCCCATGTAAAATACTCGTCTATCAGTTCCAGCGGCAGCAAAGTTAAATCTATCTTAACATCATCAGTAAACAGCATTAAATATGAAAATCCCTTTTCTACAGCTGGAAATAATTCCATATCTTCCGGCTTTTGCAGAATCAACCTTTCACCAAATATATCTAGCCATTTATCATCACTTGTGAAGCTGTCCATATCCGTAACAAAAAAAGTAATATCAAAATCCTGAAAATCATCAGGCGGAATATTTGTATTTGTTCTAGATCCTTCCAAAGTAACCATGCGAATGCGTTTGTCTGTTTTTGCAAAATTCAAAACAATATCATAAACTTCCTTTTCTGATCTCATTTTTATCTCCTCCAATTATTGAAATAGGTGTGAAGCCATTTTAGGGCTTTCCCGCCTTGATTACCCTTTAGCAAAGACGGGCGGGACTGTCAACGGCGGCGCATGAAATGCGCCGTTCATCTTGACCGTTGACTGGCTCGGCTGGCTTTGCTATCTTCCTGACAAATGGGAATGTCTAAGATAGTAAAGACGTCCCACATGCAACTCTTTCTTTTATTGCGGAAACCGTATCTTTAATTGTGAATGTAGTTGTGTCTATGACATTTGATTCATATACTCCCAAACCGGAAAATTGCTCCCACATTGTTTCCACTAATTCAATATTTGTTTTTCTATCTAATTTTGAGCGTTCCACAGCTCGCTTCATAGTTTCTTTTTTACTCGCTCTTAATACAATATAGTGTACCTCGTAATCTTCTTGGGCAAGAGCTTTCCATGGCTCCAAAAACCATGGCCCGACAATCCCATCTACAATTACATCATATCCGCCACGAGCATATCGCTTTGCAGCTTCTAAAAAGGCTTCAATGACAACCAGATTTTGCTCGTTGGATTCTGGCAAATGTGGTGGTATTGCGCCTTTGCTTAAGTAATGAAAAAAGTCATCGGTGTGCATATGCACTGATTTATCCATATCTGATTCCTTTGCGACCATTGACGCAGTTGTTGTTTTTCCTGTCCCCGGTGAGCCTGTAATCACAATAATTCTTCCTTGATTCATCTGTATTTTCCCTCACAATTCAAATTTATCACTTTGTTCCTGCCTGCTCAATCATCTTCTTCGCAAACTGCTGGAACATTTCAACAGTTTCTTTATCCATCGGTGTAAGCTGTCCGATCTGTCCAGCTATCATCGCCGTTACATCGTCAATGGAAAGTGGTTTTTGTTTCTGTTCCGCCAGTGCGTCCCGCATGGCTTGGAACATAGCGGCGGTCACAGCTTCTCCCGGCTGTTCCCCGTTGTCAATGTCTTTCTTAATGTCCCGCAGGATAGCCAGGAACACATTTTTGATTTTTTCAATCTCCGCTTCATGTTCCCCTATCTTTTGGGCGTTCAAAAGCTGTAAATCCTGCTTCGCTTCTGCCCGGTGTTCCGGGTGTTCTTTCATCAGGTCGGACAGGGAAGCCGTTGCCATCTCGATAAGCTGGTTTCTTGCTGTTATGCCCTTTGCCGCCGTATCCTGAAAATAAATCCGTATCAAATCTATCAGCTTAGGAAAATTCCTGTGTTCCAACAGGCGGTTGAGGATTTGCACATCAACAGCACCCGTCACAAGCCCCCTCACGGCTCCCTCGGACAAGCCTAATTCAGAAATATCGTAGCTTTTACGAACGCTCACGGTAGACAAGCCCAGTATGTAGTCTGTCGATACCTTAAATTCCTTTGCCACACCTATGAGAATATCACTGCTGACCGTTCTTGTTTCGCCGCTGACAATGCGGCTCAACTGGGAAGCGGAAACGCCTATCTTCTCCGCAAGTTCCTTTTGTGTGATGTGGTTCCCGTTGCATAAATCGGAAATCCGCTGTCCGGGCGTTCCGGGTAAAGCCATAGATACGCACCTCCTCCGCATACTTCCATTATACAGAATGATTGCAAAAATGCAATTTCCAAAGTGTAAACTTCATCAAAATGCAATTCTCGCAATATTCCGGGAATTGCATTTTTTTCGTGTAGACTTAGGGTAGTTCATCGATGGACGGCACCTTGAAAACAGAATGACCGTCCGAAAAGGAATACCCCGGCTGGGGAAGCACCGCAAGGAGTCGGACTTCGGGACAAAATGTCCCGAAGTTGCGAGGAGCGTGCCAACGCCGGAACACGCCGCAGGAATGGGGCAGGAAACCTTTTCGGGGAGAACGGCAACGGAAAGCAAAATGGAGGGAACGCATGAGAGATAACCCCTATAAAGACTTGCCGCCGCTGGAACGCAGGCCGGACGGTTCCCTTTACCGCATGACCCCGGCGCAGAGAAAACAGGCGGCCAGCCTGATACGCCGGGAGTGCTGTTGCTGTGAGGACGGCAACTGCATTGTCCTTGACGATGGGGACACCTGCACCTGTCCGCAGACGATTTCTTTCTCGGTCTGCTGTAAGTGGTTCCGCTGGGCGGTCTTGCCGCTGGACGGGACGCTGGAAGCGGAGATTTTCCGGGATAAGGACTTGAAACGCTGTGAGGTCTGCGGCGGTGTGTTCGTCCCCAAATCCAACCGGGCAAAATACTGCCCCGGCTGTGCCGCCAGAGTTCACAGGCGGCAGAAAACAGAAAGTGAACGGAAAAGGAGGTCTGCTGTGGACAGTTAGGAGCGAAAAAAGCCTTGATTTATCAGGCTTCGCAAGCCCCAAACCGGGGCTGGTGGTATAAAGTATCGCCCGCCCCGGAAAACGGGCTTCTAACCGTCCACAAAACGCACTATGACAAATACCATCTATATCCATCAGCCGGAAAAGGCGTTCAGCTTCACCCGGCTCCCGAATTTCCTCTTTGAAGCCCCCACATTCAAGCCCTTGTCCAACGAGGCAAAGGTTCTGTACGCCTTTATCCTGCGCCGGACAGAGTTATCCCGCAAGAATGGGTGGGCGGATGATTGCGGACGGATTTATCTGTACTATCCCATCTGCGAGGTGGTTGACCTGCTCCACTGTGGGCGGCAGAAAGCGGTAAACACCCTGCGGGAACTGCAATACGCCGGGCTGGTGGAGATCCAGAAGCAGGGCTGTGGAAAACCCAACCGCATTTTCCCAAAATCCTATGAAGCGGTTCCAAACACCGACTTCAAGAAATCCGGTTCTGGTACGCCGGAGGGCTGAAAACCGTACTTATGAAGTGAGGAAATCACTCCCCGGAAGTACGAAAACCGGACGGTATATAGAAATACAAAGATTAAAAAGATTTATTTATATTCTATCCATTCCAATCCTATCCGAGCTAATTTCTGCGGGATTTTCCCTGTGGAAAACCCCGGATAGGAAAGGAATGGGGAAAGGAGCAGAATGGCACAACACGCAATTTTGCGGTTTGAGAAGCACAAGGGCAACCCGGCAAGGCCGCTGGAAGCCCATCACGAAAGACAGAAAGAACAATACGCCAGCAACCCCGACATTGACACAAGCCGGAGCAAGTACAACTTTCATATCGTCAAGCCAGAGGGCAGGTACTATCATTTCATTCAAAACCGCATTGAACAGGCCGGGTGCCGAACCCGCAAGGACAGCACACGGTTTGTCGATACGCTGGTAACTGCCAGCCCGGAGTTTTTCAAGGGGAAATCCCCAAAGGAGATACAGGCGTTTTTCCAGAGGGCGGCGGACTTCCTCATTGGCTGGGTAGGACGGGAAAATATCGTGTCGGCGGTGGTACACATGGACGAGAAAACGCCCCACCTGCATTTGACCTTTGTTCCGCTGACAAAGGACAACCGCCTGTGTGCAAAGGAGATTATCGGCAACCGGGCAAACCTGACGAAGTGGCAGGACGATTTTCACGCCTATATGGTGGAGAAATATCCTGACTTGGAGCGTGGGGAGAGCGCCAGCAGGACAGGCCGGAAGCATATCCCCACCCGGCTTTTCAAACAGGCGGTTTCCCTCTCCCGGCAGGCAAGAGCCATTGAAGCCACACTGGACGGCATTAACCCGCTGAACGCCGGAAAGAAAAAAGAGGAAGCCCTCTCCATGCTGAAAAAGTGGTTCCCGCAGATGGAGAATTTCTCCGGGCAGTTGAAAAAGTACAAGGTCACAATCAATGACCTGCTGGCGGAGAATGAGAAGTTGGAAGCAAGGGCAAAGGCCAGCGAAAAAGGAAAGATGAAAGATACGATGGAACGGGCAAAGCTGAAAAGCGAACTGGACAATTTACAGCGGCTGGTTGACCGTATCCCGCCGGATATACTGGCGGAACTGAAACGTCAGCAGCGGCACACGGTAAAGGAAAGGTGATAGATATAAGCAGAAATTTTCGCCGCCTCTGTGCGGCATTGTACCTTGAAAACTGAATATGGAGGACACTGGATGGCAAAAAGTGAAAGCGATATTTTTACACCCCGAACAGGGCAGGTTATACAAGCAGAGAACGGCACGCAGTATTTTGTATGTGGGAACAACCGTATAAAAATCTCCGAACACTTCGCCGCAGGCGGGAAGCCCCTCGGTGATCTGATTGTAGATGTGGTGCGGCATACCGCAGAAAAAGCCGCTTCAACCTGATAGCCCATCATTGATAACACGCCCACGCTTATGATATAATTGCCATAGAGCAAAAGTATTGTAAGCGTGGGTTGTTTCTTTAGAAGGAGGATTTTTACGGTGAAACAACCTTACAATACTACGATTTACAACACGGCGCTTTATATGAGATTGAGCCGGGACGATGAACTGCAAGGAGAAAGCGGGAGTATTCAGACACAACGCATGATGCTCCGGCAATATGCCGCCGAGCATGGCCTGAATGTCATAGATGAATATATCGACGATGGATGGTCTGGAACGAACTTTGACAGGCCGGATTTTCAGAGAATGATTGATGACATTGAGGACGGGAAAATCAACTGCGTTGTTACGAAGGATTTATCCCGCTTAGGCAGAAACTACATTCTGACCGGCCAGTACACGGAAATCTACTTTCCCAGCAAAGGCGTCCGCTATATCGCTGTCAATGACAATGTGGACACCATCAACGGAGAGAATGAGCTTGCCCCATTCCTCAACATTCTGAATGAAATGCACGCCCGCCAGACCAGCAAAAAGGTAAAGGCGGCCATGCGGACACGGTTCGCAAATGGCGCACACTATGGAGCCTATGCTCCGCTTGGCTATGTCAAAGACCCAGATAAGAAAGGCCATCTTCTGATTGACCCGGAAACAAGGTGGATTATCGAAAAGATTTTTGACCTTGCCGTTCATGGCCGGGGAGCCGCCAGCATTACACGGATTTTGGTCGAAGAAAAAGTACCTACTCCCGGCTGGCTGAATTTCCAGAGATACGGCACTTTCGCAAATATCTATGCCGGAGCGCCGGAGGAAAAAGCCTATGCGTGGACGATAGCGCAGGTGAAAAGTATTCTGAAAGAGGAAACCTATATCGGACACAGCGTCCACAATAAGCAGACCAACATTTCATTCAAAAACAAGAAGAAAGTACGCAAGCCAAAAGAGGAATGGTATCGTGTGGAGAACACCCACGAAGCGATTATTTCCGAAGATGTGTTCCGTCAAGTACAGGAGCAGATTTGCAACAGGCGCAGACGGCAGAAGAACGGCACAACACAGATATTTTCCGGGCTGGTAAAATGTGCGGACTGCGGCTGGTCGCTGGCCTATGGTATGAACAGCCAGAACAAAAATCCCTATGCCCACTACCATTGTAGCAAGTACGGGCAAGGATTGCACCAGTGTTCCATGCACTATATCCGCTATGATGTGCTTTACGCCTATGTCCTTTCCCGTCTGCAATACTGGTCTGTGCTGGCACAGCAGGATGGGGACAAACTTCTGAAACGGCTACTTAACGCCAGCGACAAGGAACGCAATACTGCAAGGAAGCGGCAGACAGCCGAACTGAAAAAGGCGGAAAAGCGCAAAGCAGAAGTAGACACCCTGTTTGCAAAAATGTATGAGGACTGGTCTGCCGGACGCATTACAGAATACAATTTCAATATGCTGTCCGAAAAGTATCAGGGCGAACAGCGAGAATTGGACGTAAAAATTGAACGGCTTCACGAAGCGATGGAGACCGCCGCCCAGACAGCGGTTGACGCTGAAAAGTGGATAGGTCTGATGAAACAGTATGTCAATCCCACAGAATTGACGGCTGAACTTCTGAATACGCTGATTGAAAAAATCCTTGTCCATGAAGCGGTCAAAAGTGAGGACGGAAGCCGGGAACAGGAAGTGGAAATCTTCTACCGCTTTATCGGCAAAATCGAATGACACATCTTGAGATACCCAACAATATCTTTAACTAAGGGAAACGGGCGAAGCAACGCCAGATATTGACAAACTGGTTCAGCTGGCAGAAATCTTTGGTGTCAGTCTGGACTATCTGGTTTTAGGGAAAGAACCCGAGAAGGAAATTGTGGTGGAACAACGAGGAAAAATGAATGGTTGGGAATTCTTGAACGAAGAATCCAAACGACCTCTTACGAGAGGAGATGTTGTCGTTCTTATTTTTCTTGCAGTTATGCTTTTAGGTGGATTATTTATTCAGCATTATTTTTAACGAAGCTTGCCAAACAGCAAGCTTTTTCTCTACTTTTCTGCTATAATAGTCATGATTGAATTTTTAATTGGAGAGTAAAAAAAACATGGCTTTAACAGCAGGAATCGTCGGTTTGCCAAACGTTGGTAAATCAACCCTATTTAACGCAATTACCAAGGCAGGAGCAGAGGCAGCCAACTACCCTTTCGCGACTATTGATCCAAACGTCGGTATGGTGGAAGTGCCCGATGAGCGTTTGCAGAAATTGACAGAACTCATCACCCCTAAAAAGACAGTCCCAACGACTTTTGAATTTACTGATATTGCCGGTATCGTAAAAGGTGCTTCTAAAGGTGAAGGACTTGGAAATAAATTCTTGGCCAACATCCGCGAGGTTGATGCCATTGTCCACGTGGTGCGTGCCTTTGACGATGAAAATGTCATGCGTGAACAAGGTCGTGAAGACGCTTTTGTCGACCCAATCGCAGATATTGATACCATTAACCTAGAATTGATTTTGGCGGACCTAGAGAGCATCAACAAGCGTTATGCGCGTGTAGAAAAAATGGCACGTACGCAAAAAGACAAGGATTCTGTGGCAGAATTTGCAGTCCTTGAAAAAATCAAACCTGTCCTAGAAGACGGAAAATCTGCTCGTACAGTTGACTTCACAGATGAAGAACAAAAAATCGTTAAGCAACTCTTCCTCTTGACCACTAAACCAGTCCTCTATGTTGCCAACGTCGATGAAGACAAGGTAGCAGATCCTGAGTCTATCAGTTATGTTCAGCAAATCCGTGACTTTGCGGCAACAGAAAATGCAGAAGTGGTGGTGATTTCTGCGCGTGCTGAAGAAGAAATTTCAGAACTCGACGATGAAGACAAGGGAGAGTTTTTGGAAGCTCTCGGATTAACAGAATCTGGCGTGGACAAATTAACACGTGCAGCCTACCACTTGCTTGGTCTAGGCACCTACTTTACAGCAGGGGAGAAGGAGGTTCGTGCTTGGACCTTCAAACGTGGTATGAAAGCTCCTCAGTGTGCAGGCATTATCCATTCAGACTTCGAAAAAGGTTTTATCCGTGCCGTCACCATGTCCTATGATGATTTGATTCAATATGGCTCTGAGAAGGCTGTTAAAGAAGCAGGACGCCTCCGTGAAGAAGGAAAAGAGTACGTTGTTCAAGATGGGGACATCATGGAGTTCCGCTTTAACGTCTAATAGAAAATTAGGTTGGAAAGCATTTTCCAGCCTTTTGGTATGTAAGGAGAAAAAATGACACGATTGATCATCGGTCTGGGAAATCCCGGAGACCGCTATTTTGAAACCAAGCACAATGTCGGCTTTATGCTGCTGGATAAGATTGCTAAACGTGAAAATGTGACCTTTAGTCACGATAAGATTTTCCAAGCAGACATTGCTACAACCTTTATTGATGGTGAAAAAATTTACCTGGTCAAACCAACGACCTTCATGAACGAATCAGGTAAGGCTGTCCATGCCTTGATGGCCTATTATGGATTGGATGAGACCGATATTCTGGTGGCTTATGATGATTTGGACATGGCTGTTGGGAAAATCCGTTTCCGTCAAAAAGGCTCAGCAGGTGGCCACAATGGCATCAAATCCATTGTCAAGCATATTGGAACGCAGGAATTTGACCGTATTAAGATTGGTATTGGGCGTCCTAAAGGAAAAATGAGCGTTGTAAACCATGTCTTGTCTGGTTTTGATATAGAGGACCGTATTGAAATCGACTTAGCACTAGATAAACTTGACAAGGCTGTCAACGTATATCTCGAAGAAGATGATTTTGATACAGTAATGAGAAAGTTTAACGGATAATGAATATACTCGATTTACTTCACAAGAACAAGCAAATCAATCAGTGGCAGTCTGGCTTAAACAAGTCAACCCGCCAACTATTATTAGGACTCACTGGAACCAGTAAGTCATTAATCATGGCGACTGCCTATGATAGTATGGCTGAGAAAATAATGATTGTGACTGCTACTCAAAATGATGCTGAGAAATTAGTTGCAGATTTAACAGCCATCGTTGGAAGTGAGAATGTTTACAACTTTTTTACAGATGATAGTCCTATTGCCGAGTTTGTTTTTGCGTCAAAAGAACGGACTCAATCAAGGATTGACAGTTTAAATTTCTTGACAGATTCTACTAGTTCAGGAATTTTAGTTGTTAGTATGGCTGCTTGTCGGGTCTTATTGCCGAGTCCTGAGACTTATAAAGGTTCTAAAATAAAGCTTGAAGTTGGTCAAGAAATAGAAGTTGACAAACTTGTAAAGAAACTTGTCAATACAGGCTACAAAAAGGTGTCCAGAGTTTTAACTCAGGGAGAATTTAGCCAACGAGGGGATATTCTAGATATTTTTGATATGCAAGCGGCATCTCCCTGCCGTTTAGAATTCTTTGGAGATGAAATTGATGGCATCCGTATTTTTGATGTAGATAGTCAAAAGTCTTTAGAGAATCTCGAACAAATCAGTTTGTCACCAGCATCAGATATTATTTTATCGTCTACTGACTATGAGCGGGCTAGTCAGAAAATCCAAATCTCTATTGACCAATCTAGAAGTGGGGAGCAGCAGTCTTATTTACGAGAAGTCGTGGCAGATATGCAAACGGAATATCGTCATCCCGATTTACGAAAATTTCTATCATTTTTATATGAACAATCTTGGACATTGTTGGATTATTTGCCAAAGGGTTCTCCCTTATTTTTAGATGATTTTCATAAAATTGCTGACAAGCAGGCTCAATTTGAAAAAGAATCAGCAGAGTTATTGACAGATGATTTACAAAAGGGAAAATCAGTGTCAAGTTTGCACTATTTTGCATCTACCTATTCGGAGTTAAGAAAATACAAACCTGCCACTTTCTTTTCAAGTTTTCAAAAAGGTTTAGGTAATGTAAAGTTTGATGCTCTCTATCAATTCACACAGTATCCTATGCAGGAATTTTTCCACCAGATTCCACTGCTAAAAGATGAATTGACTCGGTATGCGAAGTCAAACAATACCGTTGTTATTCAAGCGAGTTCTGATGTAAGTTTACAGACTTTACAGAAAACTTTACAAGAGTATGATATCCATCTTCCAGTACATGCAGCAGATAAGTTAGTAGAAGGTCAGCAACAGGTTACGATTGGTCAGTTAGCTTCAGGTTTTCATTTGATGGATGAGAAACTAGTTTTCATCACTGAAAAAGAGATTTTCAATAAGAAAATGAAGCGTAAGACACGTAGAACCAATATTTCTAACGCTGAACGTATTAAGGACTATAGTGAATTAGCAGTTGGTGACTATGTCGTTCACCATGTTCATGGTATCGGTCAATACTTAGGAATTGAGACTATTGAAATTTCAGGCATTCATCGTGATTATTTAACGGTTCAATATCAAAACTCTGATCGCATTTCTATTCCTGTAGAACAAATTGATCTTCTCTCCAAATACTTAGCGTCTGATGGGAAAGCTCCAAAAGTTAATAAACTAAACGATGGTCGGTTCCAACGAACCAAGCAAAAAGTTCAGAAGCAAGTGGAGGATATTGCAGATGATTTGATTAAGCTTTATGCGGAGCGTAGTCAACTGAAAGGCTTTGCCTTTTCACCAGATGATGAGAATCAGGTTGAGTTTGACAACTACTTTACACATGTGGAAACCGACGACCAACTTCGTTCCATTGATGAAATCAAACAAGATATGGAAAAGGACTCTCCAATGGATCGTTTGCTGGTAGGGGATGTCGGCTTTGGTAAGACAGAGGTAGCTATGCGCGCTGCTTTCAAAGCTGTCAATGATGGCAAGCAAGTAGCTATTCTTGTTCCTACGACTGTTTTAGCCCAGCAACACTACGCTAATTTCCAAGAACGGTTTGCAGAATTTCCTGTTAATGTTGATGTTATGAGTCGTTTTAAAACAAAGGCAGAGCAGGAAAAAACACTTGAGAAGTTGAAAAAAGGCCAAGTTGACATCTTGATTGGTACCCATCGCCTCCTATCAAAAGATGTTGTTTTTGCTGATTTAGGTTTACTGGTTATTGACGAAGAGCAACGGTTTGGTGTCAAGCATAAGGAACGCTTGAAGGAACTGAAAAAGAAAATAGATGTCCTAACCCTAACTGCAACTCCAATTCCTCGGACATTGCAAATGTCCATGTTGGGAATCCGTGACTTATCAGTAATTGAGACTCCACCGACAAATCGCTATCCTGTACAAACTTATGTGATGGAAACAAATCCTTCCGTTATTCGAGATGCAATGCTTCGTGAGATAGATCGCGGAGGTCAGGTTTACTATCTTTACAATAAAGTTGACACTATTGAACAGAAAGTGTCTGAATTAAAAGACTTGGTTCCAGAAGCTACTATAGGATACGTCCATGGACAAATGTCGGAAATCCAATTAGAAAATACTCTCTATGCCTTTGTAGAGGGTGAGTATGATATTCTAGTGACCACAACAATCATCGAAACAGGTGTTGATATTCCAAATGCTAATACACTGTTTATTGAAAATGCCGATCATATGGGGCTGTCAACTCTCTATCAACTTCGAGGACGTGTTGGCCGTTCCAGTCGGATTGCCTATGCCTATCTCATGTACCGTCCAGACAAGTCCCTGACAGAAGTAGCTGAAAAACGTTTAGAGGCAATCAAGGGCTTTACAGAACTAGGATCAGGTTTCAAGATTGCTATGCAAGATTTGTCTATCCGTGGAGCTGGAAATATTTTAGGCGCTGCCCAGTCAGGATTTATTGATTCTGTAGGGTATGAATTGTATTCACAATTGCTAGAACAAGCCATTTTAGAAAAACAAGGCAAGGCGTCTCAGCGTCAGAAAAGCAACACTGAGGTCAACCTACAGATTGACGCCTATCTACCAAGTGACTATATTGCTGATCAGCGACAAAAAATTGAAATTTACAAGCGTATAAAGAATATTGACAGTCGTGTCAACTATCAAGAATTACAAGAAGAATTGATAGACCGTTTTGGAGAGTATCCTGATGTAGTAGCCTACTTACTGGAAATCGGTCTATTGAAGTCATTTTTAGACCAAGTTTTCTGTCATACAGTTCTTAGACGACAACATCAAGTGACAGTAACATTCGAACCTATGGCTGGTCAAATTTTCCTAACGCAAGATTACTTTGAAGCTTTATCTGTGACAAATTTGAAAGCTCAGATAACGGAAAATAAAGGAAAACTAGCTGTTGTGTTTAACATTCAACAGAAAAAAGAATATGAAATATTAGAGGAATTGATTTCTTTTGCCGAAAAATTAAAAGAAATTAAAGCAAGGAAGGCAGAATAAATTTCTCAAATACCTTGAAAAATGGTAAAATAATGAACTGAGGTAAAGTATGAGACTAGATAAATATTTGAAAGTATCCCGCATTATTAAGCGTCGAACAGTTGCGAAGGAAGTTGCCGATAAAGGACGAATAAAAGTCAATGGGATTTTGGCGAAATCTTCAACAGATTTAAAAGTAAATGATCAGGTTGAAATCCAATTTGGTAATAAACTACTCACTGTAAAAGTACTTGAAATGAAAGATTCGACTAAAAAAGAAGACGCACTGAAAATGTATGAAATTATCAGTGAAAAAAGGATAGAAAAAGATGAAGAAATCTAAAATTCTACAACTGAATAATGCCTTTATTCAGTCGGAGCGTAAAAAAACTCAGCATCAATTGGCAGAACGCCAACAAAAAAATCGTTTTATGGGTGCAATTCTCATTCTAGTTATCTTTCTTTTTATGTTGCCTGCCTATAATCTTGTTGGGACTTACACTAATATTCAGCAGCAGGAAAAGAAACTTGCTGAATTGGAAAAAAATTACGAAGAACTGACCAAAGAACAGAAGCAGGAAGCAGAGATGGTTGCAAAATTGAAAAATGAGGAATACGCAGCAAAGTATGTTCGGGCTAAGTATCAATACTCTAAAGAAGGGGAATTTGTCTACAATATTCCAGGGTTACCAAAATGACCGAATCTATTTTTAAAATTGTAGAGCAATTTTTACAGCATTCTGATGAAAAATTAGAAGAGTTGAATCAAAAGAATAGAGAATTAAAGTTAGAAGAAAATGAATCGTAGAAAGGAGGGAGTATGCAGAAAAAACTGCTCGTATGGTTATTGCCAGTTTTGTTTGGATGGCAGGTGGTCGATAGTACAGAAATACCATTTGAACTCACAGCGCAAGAAGAATACGAATTGACTCATACTATCTATGATCAGTATTTTCAAACTATCCCTCAAAACCCAAATGTTTTTCAAACTGAGAATCTTTATTCGGATGAAGAACTGACTATAGCAGGTGGACAATTACAGCCGAACCAACGTTTTTCTATTACGGATGTTCTAGTCAATAGCAAAAAAGAATTGGTTTTCCAAATAGATGACAAGGGTTACATTCTTGCAAGTAGGCATCTACTATTTGATGATGTAATTGTTACAGAAACTACTGTTGAGCAAACTTATTGGACAAAAAAAGGTTTCACATTGTTAACCTCACCAATTGCTAACGAAGCTACGGAAATAAAAAATGATTTACAACCCTATCAAGCTGTTATGGTTTCTAAAATCGTAACAACTTCCCTAGGTGATTTTGCCTATGTTACAGATAAAGGTTGGATTGCAGTAAATAATCTTTCTAAAACGGATAATAGAGTAGAAGCCGTTCAAGAGTTGTTGACTAACAAATATTCCAAAGATACTATTGGTATATATGTGAAACAATTGTCAACAGGTCAAACTGCAGGTGTAAATCAAGAGAAACTATTCTATTCTGCCAGCATTGCTAAACTACCAATTCTTTATTACGTTCAAGAGCAACTGAATGCTGGGTATATTGATTTGACTACTAAAGTGAAATATACAGCCGAATCTATATCCTTCCCAGGAGCTTATGTTGCTGGAGGAAGTGGTTCACTGTCAAAAACTCCTGACAACAAAGATTATTCAGTGGAAGAATTGATCAATAAGACTGCTAAAGAGTCAGATAATGTAGCTAGTAATTTACTTTCTTATTATGTAGCTAATAAATTCGATTCCAATTTTTATCAAGTAATAACTGCTAAAACAGGTAGTGAGTGGAGTATGGTTACACGTGAAACTTCAGCTGAGATCGCAGGGAAAATGATGGAAGCTTTATATATTCAAAATGGCTATGTGCTAGAAAGTTTGTTATCTACTCAATTTGATAATCAACGTATTTCGAAAGACATCTCAGTTCCAGTTGCTCATAAAATTGGCGATGCAGATGATGTCAAACACGATGTAGCGATTGTTTACGCAGGGTCTCCTTTTGTTTTATCTATTTTTACAGATAAATCAAATTATGATGAGATTACACAAATTGCAAATGATATTTACGGGATTTTAAAGTAAATGAAAGATAGATTTTTAAAAGTGACACAGGATGGTCACTTTTTTGATAAACATAAGAAAGTACTAGTAGCCGTATCCGGTGGGGTAGATTCTATGAACCTATTCCATCTTTTATACGAATGCAAACAAGTGTTAGGGATTGAACTTGGAATTGCCCATATTAATCATGGACAGAGGGAAGAATCTGTCATTGAGGAAAAATATCTTAAACAGTTAGCAGAAGAAAGTAATGTTCCCTTTTATCTGTCCCATTTTGAAGGTGATTTTTCAGAAGAAGCGGCACGAAAATGGCGTTATGGATTTTTTGCTACAATCATGGAGAAGGAAGGCTACACTGCACTAGTGACAGCCCACCATGCAGATGATCAAGCAGAAACTGTCTTTATGCGATTGATTAGAGGAGGGCGTTTGCGTCACTTATCAGCAATTCAACCGACTCAGCCTTTTGCAACAGGAGAACTTATTCGACCACTTTTATCTTTTAAAAAGGCAGATTTTGATAAGCTATTTCATTTTGAAGATTGCAGTAATGCAGATTTCAAATATTTTCGAAATAGAGTCAGAAATGACTATTTACCAAAGTTAAAACAGGAAAATCCTAAAATCGAACTTGCTCTCAATAATCTTGCAGTTGATACAAATAATCTATTTCAAGCGCTAAGAGATTTGACACAGGATTTATCCGTTACAGATGTGATGAGTTTTCAACAACAGACACCTGCAGTACAAAGTTATCTATTAGAGGAATATTTGGAAAAATTTCCTGATTTACAGCTCTCTCGTCCACAATTTAATGAAGTATTACACATCTTGCGTTCAAAAGCTAACTACTATCATTTATTGAAAAATGATTACATGTTAGAGAAGGATTATCATCGTTTTCAAATTTATAAAATAGGACCAGAGACGGATAGTCAACCAGAAAAAATCATGATAAAATCAGAGGGTATTTTTTCTTACGGTTCATATATTTTTTCTCTCAATCTTCCTTTGGAAGAAGCGGATAGTATTTTATATTTTCCTACAGAAAATCCAATTGTAGTGAGGAGAAGGCAGGCTGGGGATACCATTTTAATAAACGGAGTAAATAAAAAACTGCGCCGTTGGTTTATTGATAATAAAATCTCACAGAAAGTTCGACAAAATGCGCTTATTATCGAGCAGAATGGAGAAATTTATGGAATTACGAATCTTGTTAGCAGTGATTTGAGTAAATCAGTAAAAAATGATATAATCAAAGCTACCTTATATATAAAAATGAAAGAGTAGAACAACTATGTTGGACAAAGATATTAAGAAAATTCTTGTTTCAGAAGAAGAAATCGTTGCAAAATGCAAAGAACTCGGTCAAATTCTAGCAACAGACTATGCAGATAAGAATCCTATTCTTGTAGGAATTTTAAAAGGTTCTATCCCATTTATGGCAGAATTAATGAAACATATTGATGCCCATGTAGAAACGGATTATATGGTTGTTTCTAGCTACCATGGCGGAACGGAGAGTAGCGGTACCGTTAAGATTATCAAGGATTTGGACAATAGTGTTGCAGGTCGACATATCATCTTCGTAGAGGATATTATTGACACTGGTCGCACATTAAAAGAATTGAAAGAACTCTTTGCTTTGCGTCAGGCAGCTTCTATTAAAATTGCCACTCTTCTTGATAAACCAGAAGGTCGTGTTGTTGAAATCGAGCCAGACTACACTTGCTTTACTATTCCAAATGAATTTGTAGTTGGATTTGGCTTAGATTATGATGAAAATTATCGTAATCTTCCTTATGTTGGTGTACTCAAAGAGGAAGTTTACACAAAATAGAAAAAGGTTTCCTACTATATTATGAACAATCAACCAAATAAAGGATTTATAAAAAATCCTTTTCTCATTATTCTCGTTATTGCCACTATTGTTACAGCCTTTCAATTTTTTAACGCTGGTCAGCAAGTAGCAACTCAAGAAATCAGTTATTCACAAGTAGTGACTGAATTGAAAAATAATAATGTATCTGAAATTACTTATCAACCAAATTCAAGTGTTATTGAAATTACTGGTAAGTACAAAACAGAACAGGAAGCTAAAGATGAGTTAGCTTCATCTATTAAGTTATTCCAAGTTTCTAGCAAAGTTAAGTATAAAAACTTTAAGTCACTAATTTTACCGTCAGAAACGAATTTGTCAGAGCTACAAGCTCTTGCAAATGAAAATGGAGTAAAGGTTACTATTAAACCTGAAAGTTCAAATGGACTTTGGTTAAATATCATCTTTAATTTGTTACCGCTTGTTATCGTTGGTGTATTCTTCATGATGATGATGAACCAGGGCGGTGGCGGAGCTCGAGGAGCAATGAACTTTGGACGAAACAAAGCAAAAGCTCTTGAGCAAAGTAATATCAAAGTTCGTTTCTCAGATGTCGCGGGTGCAGAGGAAGAAAAACAAGAATTAGTTGAAGTTGTTGAATTTTTGAAGGATCCAAAACGCTTTACTAAACTTGGAGCACGTATTCCAGCAGGTGTGCTACTAGAGGGTCCTCCAGGAACAGGTAAAACCTTGCTTGCCAAAGCAGTAGCGGGTGAAGCGGGTGTGCCATTCTTCTCCATTTCTGGTTCAGATTTTGTTGAAATGTTTGTTGGTGTCGGTGCCAGCCGTGTTCGTTCATTATTTGAAGATGCAAAAAAAGCAGCACCAGCCATTATTTTTATCGATGAAATCGATGCTGTCGGTCGCCAACGTGGTGTCGGCATGGGTGGCGGTAACGATGAACGTGAACAAACCCTCAACCAACTCTTAATTGAAATGGATGGTTTTGAAGGGAACGAAGGGATCATTGTCATTGCCGCAACCAACCGTAGTGATGTTTTAGATCCTGCCCTTCTTCGTCCAGGTCGTTTTGACCGTAAAGTATTGGTTGGTCGTCCGGATGTTAAAGGACGTGAAGCAATCCTTAAAGTTCATGCGAAGAATAAACCACTAGCAGCAGATGTAGATTTGAAATTAGTAGCACAACAAACACCAGGATTTGTTGGTGCAGATTTAGAGAATGTTCTTAACGAAGCAGCCCTTGTAGCAGCACGTCGAAACAAGACTGTCATTGATGCTTCAGATATTGACGAAGCAGAAGATCGTGTTATTGCAGGGCCATCTAAGAAAGACCGTCAAGTTTCAGCCAAAGAACGCGAAATCGTTGCCTACCATGAAGCAGGTCATACAATTGTTGGTCTCGTACTATCAAATGCACGTGAAGTTCACAAAGTAACAATTGTTCCCCGCGGTCGCGCAGGTGGATACATGATTGCCCTCCCTAAAGAAGATCAAATGCTTCTATCTAAAGAAGATATGAAGGAGCAATTGGCTGGTCTTATGGGTGGTCGTGTTGCAGAAGAAATTATTTTCAATACCCAAACAACCGGTGCCTCAAATGACTTTGAACAAGCTACACAGATGGCGCGTGCTATGGTTGCAGAATATGGTATGAGTGAAAAAATGGGACCAATGCAGTATGAAGGCAGTCATGCAATGTTTGGTGGACAAACAACTCAAAAACATATTTCTGAGCAAACTGCATATGAGTTAGATAATGAAGTAAGAGATTTGCTAAATGAGGCTCGAAATAAAGCTGCAGATATTATTCAATCAAACCGTGATACACACAAACTGATTGCAGAAGCACTTCTCAAATATGAAACTCTTGATAGTGTTCAAATTAAATCTCTGTATGAAACAGGCAAAATGCCAGAGAATATTGAACACGATGACGAAGATGTTCATCCCCTTTCTTATGAAGAAGTAAAAGAGAAAATTAATACGAAAGAGTAGCATAAAAATAGTCTGGGCAAGACATTCCATAACGGATCTGCCCTCACTCTTAACCACTAAAATAACCACCAAGCCTTCGCTAAGTACATAATTTTGGCGAAGGCTTTTTTACAGGCTACACATCAGAAACAGGGTATTTACAAGAAAAACGAATCAATAGTTATTTATTTCAATCTTAGAACTATACCAAATAACTCCCTTCTGAAGCAGAATGCAATGTTTGCCATAGAGTATCAATAGCAAATGTACTTTAAAAAAGAAAAATCAAATAAAGTATGCTAGACAAAAATGTCCTGTAGAAAGACAGCACTTTTCGATAAACTTAAACCATCAACAAAAGGAGATTAAGAAATGGAATTCGAAAAAGTGTACGCAAGCGTCAAAGGTATTGTAAACAAGGCTCGAAAAGAGTTTTACATTAAACTATGGGATCGAGATGATTGGGAACAAGAAGGAATGATGACCTTATTTGAATTGTTGGAAGATCAACCGTGGCTAGTTGATGAACAAGTTCAATTATATTGTTATTTCAAAGTCAAGTTCAGAAATCGAATCAAGGATCGTATCCGCAAACAGGAAAGTCAAAAACGCAAGTTTGACCGTATGCCACATGAAGATATTCACGAATTATCTCACGCAATACAATCACCGGGATTGATAAACGATGAACTATTAATGTTGAGAGGTGCCTTGAGAGATTATCGAAAAAATCTGAGCAATGATCAGCTTGATAAATACGAAAAATTAATTAGCGGACAATGTTTTAATGGTCGCCGTGAAATGATACGTGATCTACAAATTCATTTGAAAGACTTTCGCTAAAGCTAGTCGCTAACATTATGTTAATCAAATCAAGAAATTGGGCAGAAGCATCATAAAAAGTTCTGTTCAGTTTCTTTTTATCTAGGTTATAGCAAAGAGAAGAAGGAATAGGAGAGGAGTGACTAAATGTGATACTCAGCCAATAGTAACTTAAGTGCCTGATTGACTGATTTAGCGGTATTATTTGGAATTAACCTTATGCTTTAGTATCTACATAGAACTTCCAGTGTAAAAAATATCAAAAAACCGGTTGACAATGTGTATAAGTCGTGATAGAATAATTGAGTTGTCTCTTGAGGGACTAGTCAGTAGCGGAATGAAAAAAAGTTTCGAAAAAGTGTTGACAAGTTCAGTAGAAGATGATAGAA